>CAXIBD010000064.1:0-18144 GCA_964022135.1 uncultured Sphingomonadales bacterium
GCGGGAAGGCCATGTCCGGCGCGCCGATCATCAGCGGCACGAACCAGTTGCCGAAGCCGCCGATCATTGCCGGCATGACCATGAAGAAGACCATGATCAGGCCGTGCGCGGTAATCAGCACGTTCCACAGGTGATAGGCCTCGTCCAGCGAGGCTTCGCCGCCACCCATCAGACCATTGTGGGCGGTTGCCCACATCTGCAGATACTGGATGCCTGGCTCGGCCAGTTCCAGCCGCATCAGGCCGGAAATGCCGCCGCCGATGATGCCCGCGACAATCGCGAAAATCAGGTAAAGTGTGCCGATATCCTTGTGGTTGGTCGACATGAACCAGCGCTGGAAAAAGGCTGGCTTGTGATCCGCGTCATGCGCGTGATCGTCAATGTGGCCATCTGCTGTGATTGTTGTCATTGCACTTACCCTTATTGCGTAACTGGTGCGGAAGCAGCCGGTGCAGCCGCTCCAGTGGAATCTGATGCCGGTACCATCACCGGTGCCACGACGGTCGAGGTCTCTTCCTCTGCACCGCGGCCTTCGGCGCTGACTTCATTCATCGCCGCCTCGCCCTTCACCGTGCCGCCATTGGCGCGCACCCAGTTGTCGAATTTTTCTTGCGACAGAACCTCGACGGTGATCGGCATGAAGCCGTGACGTGCGCCGCAAAGTTCGGAGCACTGGCCGTAATAGACGCCTTCGCGGTCGATCTGCAGGACCTTTTCATTGATCCGCCCGGGTACCGCGTCGAGCTTGAACCAGGCCGAAGGCAGGGCAAAGCTGTGGATGACGTCGGCTGCGGTGATCAGCAGCTTGACCGGCTTGCCGACCGGAATGACCATCCGGTTGTCGGCGGCCAGTTGATGCGGCTCGCCGCGCGCAGCCGCTTCTTCTTCCGACAGCATGTTGGAAATGACTTCGAAATCGCCATTGTCGGGATAGGAATAGCCCCAATACCACTGGTAGCCGGTCACTTTCACGGTCAGCGCGTCTTCCGGAGCCGGCTCGAACTGGCGGGCGAGCAGGCTGATCGACGGCACCGCGATGACCACGAGGATCAGAACCGGAATGACCGTCCAGATGATTTCGATGAACGTATTATGCGTTGTTTTCGATGGCTCGGGGTTGGCACCGCGCCGGAAGCGGAAGACCACCCAGAACAGCAGGCCGAGAACCAGAAGGCTCACACCCACCATCATCGGGATCAGGATGGCGCTGTTGATCCAGTGCGCGGTTTCACCGGTCGGGCTGAACTGCTGTTGAAAATCGATATTGCCATCGACCGGCATGCCGATACCTGGTGTTGGTTTCATCGGCGTATACAGAGCGGGGTCCAGTCCGGACGCAGGCGCTTCGGTCGCTGCCGGTACGTCTGCTGATTCCGTTGCGCTGGCCGGCGCGTCGACGACGGGCGCTGCCGGCAAGGCTTCCTGCGCCGACAATGCCGCCGGCGTGAGAATCAGGCCGATAGCCAGAATCCAAGCTTTCAAAAAATGAGTCATATATTGCTCAACCCTATCTTACCTCAAGTTTCGGTAGTTTTCCGGCAATGACGCACCATATGGAATCAGCGAGCCCGGCCTGGATATAGTCCGATTGGGGCGGCTTATAGGCATGGTTGCCCCAAGCCTCAAGCTACCGAATGGATATTTTTTCAGTTTTTTGGCTTTAATTTATCTGGCATTGCGGTGGCAACATGCCCATTTGGGCAGGAACATGATAAATAACGCGGGATGAACCATTGACCGAAGACGAGATTTTAGCCGAATTCCGAGCCAGCGACGCCTTGCTGGAAGGTCATTTCATTCTGTCATCCGGCCGCCACGGGGCCCAATATCTGCAATGTGCACGGCTGCTGATGAACCCGAAGCGCGCGGCGCGGATGGCGACCGCGCTTGCCGATAAAATTCCGCAGAATATCAGGCGCCTGATCGATGTCGTCGTGTCTCCTGCGATGGGCGGGGTGATCATCGGCCATGAAATGGGCCGCGCGCTCAATCTCGACGCCCTGTTCCTTGAACGACCCGAGGGCACGTTCGAGCTGCGCCGCGGTTTCCGTCTGGAACCGGGACAGAAAGTATTGATGATGGAAGATGTCGTCACCACCGGCCTGTCGTCGCGCGAAGCGATCCAGGCGATCCGCGATGCGGGCGGCGAGGTCATCGCAGCCGGCGCCTTGGTCGACCGTTCCAACGGCGCGGCGCAATTTGACGTGCCCTTCTTCCCCCTGCTGACCCTCGACGTGGCATCCTATGCCGCCGACGACCTGCCTCCCGAACTGGCGGCCATACCCGCGATCAAGCCCGGCAGCCGGGCCGAAATTCCGGCGGCGTGAGCGACCCGCTCCCTCTCAGGCTGGGCGTCAATATTGACCATGTCGCCACCATCCGCAACGCCCGCGGCGGCGATCATCCACAGCCGGTGCGCGCAGCGCTGATCGCTGCCGAAGCCGGTGCCGACGGGATTACCGCCCATCTGCGCGAGGACCGGCGCCATATCCGCGATGACGACCTGTCGGTGCTGATGGACACACTGACCATCCCGCTCAATCTGGAAATGGCGGCGACCGACGAGATGCTGGCGATCGCGCTGCGCCACAAGCCGCACGCCGCCTGCATCGTGCCGGAAAATCGCGAGGAGCGCACGACCGAGGGCGGACTCGACGCCGCCGGCATGCACAGCCGGCTCGCCGATTTCGTCGGCCAGCTGAAAGAGGCCGATATCCGCGTCAGCCTGTTCATCGAACCCGACCCCCGCCAGATCGAGGCCGCCATCCGCCTCGGTGCACCGGTCGTCGAATTTCATACCGGCCGCTATGCCGAACTTGTTGGAACCGAATGCGAAGCGGAACTGCACCGGATCGCCGACGCAGCCGCACTCGCCGCAAAAAACGGCATCGAACCGCACGCCGGTCATGGCCTGACCTTTGACAATGTCGTGCCAATCGCAGCAATTCCGCAACTGGCGGAACTCAACATCGGCCACTTCCTGATCGGCGAGGCCATTTTCAGCGGACTCGACGGCAGCATCAAGCAGATGCGCGCGCTGATGGATGATGCGCGGTGATCATGGCGACTCATCTTTCCTCCCCATCGCAGATGGGGAGGGGGACCGCCCGCAGGGTGGTGGAGGGGCCCCTCACCCCGGGCACCCATACTGACCTCGGCCCCTCCGTCGCCTTCGGCGCCACCTCCCCACAGCTTCGCTGCAGGGAGGATTTCATATGATCATCGGCCTCGGTTCCGACCTCTGCAATATCGAGCGCATCCAGAATTCGCTCGACCGCTTCGGCGAGCGCTTCGAGATGCGCGTGTTCACCGAACTGGAGCGCGCCAAGGCGGCGCGGCGACCGTTCACCAAGGCGGGAACCTATGCCAAGCGCTTTGCCGCCAAGGAGGCCTATTCCAAGGCGGTCGGCACCGGTTTCCGCGCCGGCGTGTTCATGAAGGATATCGGCGTCGTCAACGCGAAAAGCGGGGCGCCGACGCTGGCGCTGACCGGTGGTGCCAAAAAACGCCTCGACGCGCTGACTCCGGCAGGATATGAGGCCTTTGTTCATCTCACACTCACCGACGATCATCCATGGGCGCAGGCGTTCGTGATCATTGAAGCCCATCCGCTTTAGGACACGCGCGTCGCATGGACCAGGAAACCAGAGACAAGAATATGGCAATAGACAATACCGCCGACAGCAAGACCGGTGGCAAGCCCGAAAAGGAAAAGACCGACTGGATCGGCGAGATCAAGAGCATTGCCCTGCTGCTGCTGGCCGTACTGGCTTTTCACAGCCTGGTCGCCAAGCCCTTCTATATCCCCTCGGTGTCGATGATGCCCGGGCTGCTGGTCGGCGACCGGCTGATCGTCAGCAAATATGCCTATGGCTGGTCCTGGGTTTCACCCACCTTCCATGTCGTGCCGCGCGTATCGGGCCGCCTGTTCGGCAAGATGCCGGAACGCGGTGATGTCGTGATCCTGACGCCGAGAGAGCAGAGCAGCGACTATATCAAGCGGGTGATCGGCCTGCCCGGCGACACGATCGAACTGCGCGGCGGCCAGGTGTTCCTCAACGGCGTCGGCGTCCGCCAGGATGTGCAGCCCGACCTGCAGGTGCCGATTGACGCCAACAATCCTTGCAACCCGCAAGAATTTCCGGGTGCCCGCGGCGTCGATGCCGACGGCAATCCGGTCTGCAATCTGCCGATCCTGCGCGAAACCCTGCCCAATGGCGTGAGCTACGACATTATCGATCTCGGCCCGCAATATACCGACGACGTGGCCCCGGTCCAGATTCCCGAAGGCCAGGTCTATCTGCTGGGCGACAACCGCGACCTCAGCGCCGACAGCCGGGTGTCCAGCCCGCTCGGCCTGGGCGGCCCGATCCCGTGGGAAAATATCGGTGGCCGGGCGGAATTCATCACCTTCTCGCTCGACGGCACCACCACGCTCAACCCGCTGACCTGGTTCAGCTCGTTCCGCAGCGGACGCGCCGGCCTCAGCCTGCGCCCGCACAAGGCGGCGGTAACCCCCGCCAAATAGGCGAAATCTAGAGCCGCAAGCCTGCGGTTTCGTCGAGCCCGGCCATGATATTGAGATTCTGCACGGCGGCACCAGAGGCGCCCTTGCCGAGATTGTCGAGCCGCGCGATCAGCCGCGCGTGATAGCCGCCGGCATTGCCGCAGACAAACAGCTCCAGCCGGTCGGTCGCGGCATCATGCTCGCTGATCAGCAGTTCGGTCAGCTCGCCCCTGCCCTGGACCGACACGATCCTCGAACCGGCGTAAAAATTGTTCAGCTCTGCCAGCAGGTCGTCGGCCGTGACCGATCCCATCGCACCGAGATGCAGCGGGATGTCGACCAGCATCCCGCGAAAGGCGCGGATCACCGACGGGGCGAAAATCACATCATGGGTCAGACCGCCATGGCGCTTCATTTCCGCCAGATGCTTGTGATCCAGACCCAGACCATAGGCGCGGAACGCCAGATCGGGTTCCGCAGCAAAGCGCTCGATCAGCGCCTTGCCGCCGCCCGAATAGCCGGACACCGCGTTCATCACATAGGGCCAGTCCGCCGGCAGCAAGCCGCTGGCGATCAGCGGCGCAACCAGCGCGAGAAAGCCGGTCGGATAGCAGCCCGGGTTGGAGACGAAACGCGCATTGGCAATCGCCTCGCGCTGGCCGTCGCGGAATTCGGCAAAGCCATAGGCCCAGCCATCGGCGGTCCGATGCGCGGTCGAGGCATCGATGATCCGCGTGCGGTCGTTCTCGACCATCGCCACCGCCTCGATCGCAGCATCGTCCGGCAGGCAGAGAATGACGAAATCGCTGTCGTTGATCGCCGCGTGCCGCGCCGCCGGGTCCTTGCGCTCGGCTTCGGGCAGCTGGACCAGCGAAAATTCCTCCCGGCCGGACAGCCGCTCGGCAATCTCGAGCCCGGTCGTGCCCACGGCACCGTCGATGAAAACCGTCTGCGTCATCGCCAGCCTCAGGACAGCCGTTTGCGCGCCAGTACCGGCTGATCATTGTCAGCCGCATAGCGCGCCGTCACCTCGGCCAGCGGCTCGATCGCCACCTGCATCCGGTGCGAACTGGCGTGGATGATCCGCTCCTTGTCGACCATCAGCCCGACATGGCTCGGGAAGAACACCAGATCGCCGCGGCGCAATTCCTCGCCCTCGCCAATTTCCTCGCCCAGCGCCGCCAGCTGCTGGTCGCTGTCGCGCGGTGCGTCAGTCCCGGTCAGCATCAGGATCATCTGGATCAGGCCCGAACAGTCGAGACCGTCGCCGCTGCGGCCACCCCAGAGATAGGGCGCGCCGATCAGCTGCTCGGCCAGCGCCGCGGTGCCGTTGCTGCCGTCGAACACCACCTTGGTGCCGATCGGCTGGACATGGCGGACATGGACAAAGCCCTTGCCGGTCTTCAGATAGGAGCCGCATTCGCTGGCCTCGCCGCAGGCAATGCGCGCGCCCATCGGCAGCCGCTTCATCACTCCCGACTTGAAGTCCGGCTCGATGAAGATCAGCGCCGCGCGCGCCGACACCAGATGGGTCGGCTCCGGCGTTTTCTTGCGGTGCTGCAGCGCATGGACCGGCAGATAGCCGACATAGCCGTCATGGCCGCAATAGCCCCAGGCCCAGTCGCCGGTGATATCCAGCATGTGGAAATCCTCGCCGTGCAGCAGCTCGGAGACCGCTTCGTGATCCTTGCCGCTCTGCTTGCGAAGCATCGCCTTGGGCGCGGAACAGCGCATCGGCATCGGTTCGGCATAGTGCGGCGCAAACATCTTGCCGGCCAGCGCGATGTCCGCGAGGTCGCCGCGATGCGCGGTGGTCCGGGGATCGAAATCCCCTTCCGGACCGTTCAGCACGAATTTCGCGTGCGCGCCCTTGTCTGCAGTTTCCATATCCATGCGTTCAGTATTCCCAATAGCGTAAAAAATGTCCGTGACTCTGCGGCTTCTGCGCCCTGTTGCAAAGCTGTGACAATCGACCGCCTTTAAACGACCTCGGGGCGGTTAATCAAGCGGTGTCGCTCCGGCCCGGCTTTGCTGGGGAATTTGTAGCTGTCGCGAGGTGTGCACCGTGACAAAGGCGCCTATTGCGCCACGACCCGCCATTCGCCGTCAAAGCGCGCCCAGTAGCTGCCGCTGGACCAGCCATATGTGCCATCCTCGGCCTTGTAAACCACGCGCACCGGTGACTTCATGTCCGCGTCGACCACCTGGTAGACCCGGCCGCCCAGTACCGGCGTGATCGTGAAGCTCTTGGCGATTTCCGCGGTGCCGTTGGTCAGCACCTCGCGCGCGAAGTCACGGGCCATATCGACCGGATAACCCTGCCGCTCCACCTCCCGGAACAGCGGCGCCTGCAAGGCGAAGATTGTGTCGATGTCCCGTGCAAGCGCAGCCTTCTGGAATTCCGCGATCGCCTCTGCCAGCCCTTCGTCGCCGGCAATTTCGGCGCTCAGATATTCGGCCTCGACCGGACGGTCATGGACGAAGCGCAGCGTCTTGGTGCCCGGCGCATCAAATTCGGCCACATCGACAAAGTCTTCGCCGGGTATGGCCCCCCGGCAACCCTGGGTGATCGAGAACTGCGCATCGTCCCCGTCATATTCGATCCGGATCTCGTTCTCGCCCTCGACCAGCCAGTCGGTAAATGTACCGCCGCCGCTGCCCGGCCCCTGTTCGGTCCGGAAATAGACGCCGTTGACGAATATCCTGGCGCTGCCCGATCCCAGCCGGTCCTGCAGGCCATGTTCGGTGATGCAGGCCTGCCCGCTGTCCTCCTGGGTTGCGGCAATCGAGGTCAGAGCGATGGCGCCGGCAAGCAGGCCGCGCAGGATGTTCGGTGTGATCATGCGTCACACTTGCCGCAAATATCGTGGCGGTCAAGCCATGAGGACGATTGCCCCGATCGGCGGGCCCGAACCTGCCCCCATAAACCGTTCGCCCTATCCTTTGCTCGGGCTGCCCCCAAAAACGGCCAATCTGGCGGCCGTGTTCATCGGCCAGCAAGGAAGGGCTGACCACTGAGCTGCTTCATGCGTTTGATCTTGGACAGCGGAAGGGCGATGCGTTTCGCCGCCAGCGGACCATTTCCGGTCCGTCCGGCGATGATTCCGGGACAGATCGCGTCGGATCACTCGATTTGAAGGAGCAAATAATGAACGACCTTTCCCCCACACAGACCACAGGCCTCCTGCTTGGCGCGCTGGCGCTCTGGGCGCCGGCCAGCGCCTCCGCGCAAGAGGAAACCAGAGAGGATATCATCGTCTCAGGGCAGCAGACCACGCCCTACGCAGAACCGGATCTGGCGTCGGCGCCGGCAGGGCCGGAAATCGAAGGCATCATCTCCGCGCGCAGCGGCGACCGGCTGCAGGTCACGGCCGAAGACGGTTCCAGTACCGTAATCGCTCTCAGCGAGACCACCACGATCAAGGCGAGCAAGGGTTTTCTCGGACTGGGGCGCGAAAAGCTGGACGCCGGTTCGCTGCTCAACGGCCTGCCCGTTTCGGTCGAGACCGTGCAATATGGCGGCGAACTGGTGGCGAGCCAGATCAGCCTGCGCAACAGCGACCTGAAGACCGCCAACATGATCCAGAACGGCACGGCCCAGGGCTTTGCGGAACAGACGGCTGCGACCGAGGCGCTGCGGGGCCGCATGGGCGACATCGATCAGTATAATATCAAGGGCACGACCAACGTCAATTTCGACACCGGCAAGGCGGTCCTGTCGGCTCGGGGCAAGGCCGACCTGTGCGCCACGGCGCAGGCGGCCGAAGCGATGGACAACGCGCTGCTGCTGGTCGTAGGCTATACCGATTCCACCGGCAGCGACGAACTGAACCAGCGCCTGAGCGAAAAGCGCGCCGGCAGCGTCGTCAACTATCTGCAGCAGGCCTGCGGCTGGAAACCCTATCGCATGCTGACGCCGACCGGGATGGCCAAGGCCGATCCGCTGGCGAGCAATGACACCGCCGAGGGCAAGGCCCAGAACCGCCGCGTGGCAGTGAATATCCTGGTCAGCAAGGGTCTCGACGGCCTGTAACCGAAGGGGATGCGCCCTGGCGCATCCCCTGCTACCCGTATCGGTCCCGCAAATAGCGCCAGCTCGCCCGCAGGCCCAGCGCCTCGCCGCCTTGCGGCCGTCCGGGCTTGGCCGCCGGTCGCCAGGCAAAGGTGTCGAAATGCGCCCAGGGCACCGATTCCGGCGCGAATTTCTTCAGGAACAGCGCCGCGGTGATGCAGCCGGCAAAGCCGCCCGACGCGCTGTTCACGCAATCGGCGATCGGGCTGCTGAGCATCGCATCATAGCCCGACCAAAGCGGCATCTGCCACAGCGGGTCGCTTTCCGTCTCGCCGGCTTGCAGCAGGCCGTCGGCCATCTCGCGGTCGTCGCAGAACATCGCCGGCAGATCGGGGCCAAGCGCCACCCGCGCCGCACCGGTCAGCGTTGCAAAATCGATGATCCGTTCCGGCTCGTTCTCGCCTGCCAGGGTCAGCGCGTCGCCCAGAACCAGCCGGCCCTCGGCATCGGTATTGGTGACCTCGACGGTCAGCCCCTTGCGGCTGTTCAATATGTCGCCGGGACGGAGCGCATTACCGTCGACCGAATTCTCTACCGCGGGCACCAGCAGGTGCAACCGCACCGGCAGACCGGCCTCCATCACCATGCGGGCCAGCGCGATCGCGTGCGCGGCGCCGCCCATGTCCTTCTTCATCAGCAGCATGCCGGCACCGGTCTTCATCGACAGGCCGCCGCTGTCGAAACAGACGCCCTTGCCGACGATGGCAATCTTCGGATCGTCCGCCTTGCCCCATTTCAGCTCGATCAGGCGCGGCGCATGGGCGCGCATCGCCGCCTTGCCGACGCCGTGGATCATCGGAAAATGCTCTTCCAGCGTGTCGCCGCGAGTCACTTTCAGCTCCGCGCCATGTTTCTCGGCCAGCTTGTCAACAATCTCTTCCAGCTTGTCCGGGCCCATGTCGGCAGCGGGAGTGTTGACCATGTCGCGGACCATCGCGGTGGCTTCCGCCTGCCGCACCGCCTCGTCCTTCTGGGCGATCGCGTCGCCGACCAGCAGCACGCTAGGCCCCTGCCGGTCGGGCAGTTCCTTGTAGCGGTCGAATTCGTGCTGAGAGATCAGCCAGCCGAACAGCGTCCCCTTGGCACTGGTCTCGTGCAGGCGATACTTGCCTTCGGGCAGACCGCTGCCGAGCTTGGCCAGCGACCAGGAATCCAGCTTGTCTTGGTCGGTGACGCCAGCGACCACCGAAAAATCGTCGGCGAACGTCTTGTCATCGCTTTTGGTGCCGACCCGCGGAAGCAGCAGGAACGTGTCCGGCTTGCCGGAAAACTGGCAGGCGGTGACCATCGCCCGGATCGAATCCGGTTGCCCTTTCAGCCAGTCTTCGAAATTGCCCGTGTCCAGGATCTGGATGGAGCGTGCGGTCTGGCCGGTATCGGCCTCGATCAATGCCTTAAAATCAGTCATTTGATCGCTATAGCTACAGAATATGCGAAGCGCGAGAGCCTATTCCGCTGCGATCGCTTCGACTTGATCCTGCTCCGTCGGCCGACTGAGGGTCACCGGCCCGGGTTTCGAGAAGACGATGACGCCATCATCCACTGCCTTGTGTCGCAGATTGATTATATCCTTGGGGAAATTCTGGTTGAGCCGCCACGGCTTGCGGTCGCCCTGCTTCGGCAGATAGGCGATCGCCCGCTGGACATAGCCGGAGCTGAAATCGAGCATCGGCTCGGTGGCCATGTCCTCGCCCGCAGGCAGGGTCGGAGTCGCGATCGGCGTGCCCTTGCGCTCCATCGTGTTGATCAGGCGGCAGACATATTCGCTGGTCAGGTCGGCCTTCAGCGTCCAGCTGGCATTGGTATAGCCCATGGTCATTCCGAAATTGGGGATGCCGGAGAACATCACGCCCTTGTAGTTGATGGTCTCGCCGAAATTGACCGGTGTGCCGTCCACCGAAATGGCCGCGCTGCCGCCGGTGAGCATTTTCAGCCCGGTTGCGGTGACGATGATATCCGCGTCTAGCATCTTGCCGGATTTCAGCTTGATGCCTTGCTTGGTGAACATGTCGACATGATCGGTGACGATCGACGCCTTGCCCGACTTGATCGAATCGAACAGGTCGCTGTCGGGCACCAGGCACAATCGCTGGTCCCAGGGGTTATAGCTCGGCGTATAGTCGGCCATGTTCACGTCCGGGCCCATTTCCTCGCGTACCATCTCCAGCAGCCGGCTCTTGAAGGCCGCCGGTTTCTTGCGTGCGAGATTGAACATGAACAGGCCCAGCAAGACGTTTTTCCACCGGGTCAGCAGATAGGCGAGCTTGGCCGGCAGGAACCTGCGCAGCCGCAGGGCCCATTTGTCCTCGCCCGGCCGCGATACGATATAGGTGGGCGAGCGCTGCAGCATCGTCACGTGCGCCGCCGTTTCGGCCATCGACGGAACCAGGGTCACCGCGGTCGCGCCGCTGCCGATCACCACGACCTTCTTGCCTGCATAGTCCAGGTCTTCGGGCCAGAATTGCGGGTGGACAATTGATCCGGCGAAATCCGCCTTGCCCGGGAAATCCGGATCATGGCCCTCGTCATAGCTGTAATAGCCCGAGCACATGTGCAGGAAATTGCATTTCACGCTGCTGAGCGAGCCATCTCCATGCTGCAGGCTGACCGTCCACAGCGCCTCTTCGCTCGACCAGTTGGCATCGACCACCTTGTGGTTGAACAGGATCTTGTCCTGCAGATCATATTCCTCGACGGTTTCGTGGAGATAATTGAGGATCGACGGCGCGTCGGCAATCGCCCGCCGCGCGGTCCAGGGTTTGAAATTATAGCCCAGCGTATACATGTCGCTGTCGCTTCGGATGCCGGGATATTTGAACAGGTCCCAGGTCCCGCCCAGCCGCTCGCGCGCCTCGACGATGGCAAAGCTTTTGCCGGGGCATCGCTTGGTCAGGTGAACCGCCGCGCCGATCCCGGACAGGCCGGCACCGACAATCAATATGTCGAGAGTTTCATGTTCCATGCCGCCTTATTACTGACATTGGTGTCAGTTGGCAAGACAGGTTTCGCCTCGGCTATTCGCTGATCAGGGTCAGGCGGCGAAACAGGCCGGAATCAAGGGTTTCATCAAATCGGCAGCCGACATGTCCGTCCTCGCACCAGATCGCGGTCGCCGCGATCGGGCTGCCGCCCTCGAAGCGCAGCCAGACGCGACTCCCTGGGGCAAACAGCGTCTTGCTCGCCACGCGACAGCCGTAAATCGACAGGTCGATGAGCGTGCCGGTCTTGGCAGCCTTGCCGTGCGGCCGGATCGCCGTTCGCTGTATCTGGACAGGATGGCGATAGCTTTGCCGCTGCTCCAGCAACGCCGGCGCCACGGTGCGATATTGCGAATTCATATAGCCCATTGTCTCACCTCTTGCCGGTGAACATAGTTTATGTGGCTAAACAAAGGGTTAACCAGCGGGGCGCAATTCCTGCGCCAATATCTACTCCGCCGCTTCGAGCGCCGGCTCGCTGCTGTCCGATCCCTGCTGGGAATTCGGGCCGTAAAACTGGATCACTCCGTCGTCGACCGGCTCGTTGAGCAGGACATTCCTGTCGAACAGATAGTCCTGGTTGAGCTTCCACGGCATCGCGGTGCTGTTGCGCGGGAGTTCATGGAGCGAACGCTGGAGATAGCCGGAAGAAAAGTCGAACAGTTCCTCCTGCTCCAGTTCCTTGCCCAGCACCGGATTGGCGATGCGCGTCGAGGTCGCGTCCATGTGATTGATAACGCGGCAGACATATTCCGACACGATATCGGCCTTCAGCGTCCAGCTGGCGTTGAGATAGCCGAACACGATCGCCAGATTCGGGATGTCGGAGAACATGCATCCCTTGTAATAATAATGATCGGGCCAGCGCACGGGCTTGCCATCGACCGAGAAGGCGACCTTGCCGGCAACCGCCAGCTTCAGGCCGGTCGCGGTGACGATGATGTCCGCATCCAGAATCTCGCCGGATTTCAGCTTGATGCCGCTCTCGGTCACGGTCTCGATATGACCGGTCTTCAGGTCGGCCTTGCCCGCGGCTATCGCCTTGAACATGTCGCCGTCCGGTACCAGGCAAAGGCGCTGCTCCCACGGGCCGTAAGGCGGCGTGTAATCTTCCTTCACATATTTGTCGCCAAGCTCCTGCTTCATCGGTTTCTCGAGCTTCTTGATCACCTTGTCCGGATTGTCGCGGGCCATCCGGAAGGTCAGATCCTGCATCTTCACATTCTTCCAGCGGGTGATCTTGTAGGCCAGTTTCTCGGGCAATATCTTGCGCAGGAAATTGGCGATCCGGTCTTTCGACGGCGCCGAGGCATACCAGGTCGGCGTGCGTTGCAGCATCGTCACATGGCTCGCCTGTTCCGCCAGCACCGGCACGATCGTCACCGCGGTCGCGCCGCTGCCGATCACCACCACCTTCTTGCCCGCATAATCCAGGCCCTTGGGCCAGAATTGCGGATGGACGACCTCGCCCTTGAAATTGCCAAGCCCTTCTATCTGGGCGTCATAGGGACTGTCATAATCATAATAGCCGGCACCCATATAGACGAAATTGGCGTGCATCTCGACGCGGCTGCCGTCGGATTTCTCGGCCGTCACGGTCCAGCGCGCTTCCTCGCTCGACCAGCTCGCCGACAACACCTTGTGGCCAAAGCGGATATGCTTTTCCAGATCATGCTTGGCCTTGATCCGGTGCAGATAGTTCATGATCGACGGACCGTCGGCGATCGCCTTCTGCTCGGTCCACGGCTCGAACTTGAAGCCCAATGTATGCATGTCGCTGTCGCTGCGGATGCCGGGATATTGGAAAAGGTTCCAGGTACCGCCGATCTCGTCGCGGCGCTCGACGATGGCGAAGCTCTTGCCCGGACATTTGTCGCGCAGATGGACGGCCATGCCGATGCCGGAAATCCCGGCGCCGACGATCAGCACATCGACCGATTCGCTTGCCGTATTTGTCTTTTCCATGATCCGGGTCGCCCCAGTCTGATTTGCCATGCCGTCTCTCCCAGCGTTTCCCGCCTTATGCCATTGCTGGCGACCAGTTGCAATTGGCAATTTAATCGACCGGTTAATGATGCGGAAAAAGGGCGGATTCCGGACCCGCCCCATGGCGCAGATCGCCGGCAATGGTCGCGCGGCGCCCTTCGTCCTGTCCCGGATATTGCGACTCTGGCCGCGGGAGGATTGGCCTACCCGATTTTGCGCTTGGGGAGACCGGCTGCGGATCCCGCTGGCCTGATGATATGATCGAAGCCGGCGAATTTTGACCGGGCCTTCACCATCCGTCCCTCGATTTCGTGCGCCGGAATGGCCTTGCTGAACAAATGCCCCTGCACCTGCCTGCATCCGGCGAGCTTGACCTGGGCCAGCTGATCCTCGCATTCGATGCCCTCGGCGGTCGTCACCATGCCGAGACTCGACGCCAGGTCGGCGACCGCCCGGATGATGGCCTGGCAATCCTTGCGGCTGACCACCTCGTCCACGAAGCACCGGTCGATCTTGATCTTGTCGAACGGAAAGCTGCGCAAATAGTTGAGCGAGCTGTAGCCGGTGCCAAAATCATCGAGCGCGAACCGCACCCCGAGCGACCGGATCTTGTTCAACAGGTCGATATTGGCGTGGTCCGGACTCAGGATCACGCTTTCGGTAATTTCCAGTTCCAGCTGCCGGGCATCGACGCCGGCGGCGGCCAGACCGTGGATGATCGTCGGCAACAGGTTGGGACTCAGCAATTGCGCCGGCGACAGATTGACCGCGACAGTCAGATGGCTCGGCCAGTTCTGCAATTCCTGCAGCGCGGTCCGGATCACCCATTCGCCAAGCTGAACGATGGTTCCGGTGGTCTCGGCGACCGGGATGAATACGTTCGGCATGATGGTGCCCTTGGTCGGATGATTCCAGCGGACCAGCGCTTCATAGCCGACCGGCTGTCCGGTTTCGATATCGATCAGCGGCTGGTAGAGCAGCTCGAATTCCTTGCGCCTGAGCGCGGACTGCAGATCGAACTCCATCGCCCGCCGGTCCTGCAGGGATTGCAGCATCTGCGGCTCGAAAATCGTCAGTTGCCCGCGTCCATTCTCCTTGGACCGGTACAGGGCGATGTCCGCGCGCTGCAGGATATCCTCGGCGGTATCGTCCGGGTCGCTGGCCAGCGCGATGCCGATGCTGATGTCGATCGCAACCTTGTGCCCGTCGACGCTGAACGGCGCGCAAACCTTGAGCGCAATCGCCGTGGCGATCGCCGCCACATCCGCGCCCTCTTCGACCGCGCGCAGACAGACCGCGAACTCGTCGCCGCTCAGCCGCGACGCGATGTCGCCGGCGCCGATCGCCCCGGTCAGCCGACTGCCCACCGCCTGCAGCACCCGGTCACCGGCGCCGTGCCCCATCGTGTCGTTGATCGCCTTGAACCGGTCGACATCCACATAGAGCAGCGCCAGGCTCTGCCCCTCGGACAGATAGGCGAGGGCGCGCTCCACCGACCGGTTGAACGAGGCCCGGTTGGGCAGGCCGGTCAGATTGTCATAATGGGCCAGCCGGTCGATCTGGTCGGCTGCCGCCTTTTCGCTGGTGATATCGGTCGCCGCGCCGCGCAGCGCTTTCGACGGTCCGGTGAGGCCATTCATCGGCCGGCAGGAAATGCGCCACCAGTGGTCCTCGCCACCGACCCTGATCGGCAGCTCGAGATCGCGGACCGGCTTGCCCTCGCCGATCATCCGGAGCAGCAACCGCCGGGCCTCGCCCTCGCCGAACAGCTCCACAACCGGGGTGCCGTCGAGATCCTCGATCGACCGGCCGGCGGCGGTGGCAAAGCGCTCCGACGCGCGGACAATGCGATGGCTGCTGTCGGTTTCCCACAGCCAGTCTGCGCTTTGCTCGGCATAGTCGTTGAGCAGCAGCTTGACCGTCTCGGTCGCTTCTTTCTGCTTCGCGGCATAGATATGGCGCTTGGCGAAGTTGAAGAAGGACATCCGGTAGATCGAGTCGATCGATGCCGAAAAGAACAGCAGCAGCGCCACCGATTCGAGGCCGGCGACCCCGTCGACCACGACAAAGGCGATTGCCAGCGACACCGTCGGAATGGCGATCGCGCAGGTCTGCGCCCGCGGGATACTGCCATAGGTGAAGCCGCCGATCATGATGCTGCCAAGCGCCAGGATCACGCTGTTCTCGTTGAACGGAATCTCTCCGAACGCCAGCGGAAAGGCGATGCTCAGGTTGACCGCAAGGCCGATAATGATGCTTTCCAGCCACAGCATGTGCAGCGCCGCGTCAAAATATTGGATATCGAACGTCCGGTTCTTCTGCCGGCGGAAGCTGCGCAGCGAAATGAAGACCACCACCGCCACGCCGAACAGGCCGGCGGCAAAAAACGGGGTGCTGGCATGGAGATACAGATTGACGATCATGTAGAGCGCCACCGGGATGACGATCATCCCGACAACCCGGCCGACTTCGCCGATCAGCCGCAGCTGCTGCCGCGCAACCAGCTCGCGGATCTTCGGATCGCGGGCGGCGTTGAACGACCAGATTTCCCGGTGGATTTCGAACACCTTCGGTATCATCGGCTCTGCGTCCGTGGATTCACGTGGTTTTCTCCAGACTCCGGCGCGACGGCACCGGACACCCTTCACGATCTGCCGGCAACGCGAACGGGGTTCAGTCCGTTCTTATGCGATAATAGTTAAGGGAATTGCCGATCCTCGTTAAGGACGGGCCAACTCGCCGCGCACCCCCGGCGCAAGCGCTCTTAACAGCCCAGCCAAAGCGTGATAGCGCCCGCGCATCGACACGATATTCCTCTTGATCGGCCTCGCCCTCGCGGCCTCGGGCCTCGCCTGGCTGCTGCGCAGCGACCTGCCGTTCATCCGCGGCGAGACCCGGCACGTACCCGCGCAGATCATCCGCCACCAGATCACCCGCCGCGGCGGCGCCACCCTGTACAGCGCGATCCTGCTGGTCCCCGACGAGCGCGGCGGCTTTGTCGAAGTCCGCGATCCGCTGACCACGCCCTTCCCGACCCCGGTGATCGGCGAGCGGCTGAACGTCGTCCACCCCGCCGGCTTCCCGAGTCTGGCCCGCATCCCCTATCCCTGGTTCCGCGCCGGCCTTTACGCGCTGCTCGGCTATGCCCTGGTCGTGACCGTGCTGGAGCTGACGGGAATGGGCTGAACCGGCAGAGCCGCCCTTCGAGCAGCAGGCCCTGCCACCGCAATTGCCCCCCTTTCCCTGGCCAGACCGGTCATCGCCATCCCTGTTCCAGCGTTTTGGTCGTTCGATCCAAATGGCTTGTGATTATTCTCCATTAACGATAGCCTGACGCCGTTCTCTGCCGCCGCTGGTATTCCGGGTCGCAAATTTGTGACGACATGGAACAGGCAACGCCTTGCGACCGCATCCGCTCTCGCAAGGTTCAACAAACAGGAGGATGACTTGAAAAATATATTGAAAATGTCCCTGGTTTCAGGACTGGCTGGACTCGCCCTGATCGCATCGCCGGCAGTTGCCGGAGAAAATCCCAAGGTGGCAGCCGAAGTGATGGCGATGGCCCGCGCGCAATGGGCAGCGGAGATTGCGGGAAAATCCGTATCCGAACAGACGGCATCACTGGCCGATGACTATACCGAATTCAGTGCCGGAGCACCGATCCGCATTGACGGCAAGGCAATGAACGCCCGATTCTATCAGGCGGCAACGATGGACGGCTCCAAGCCGCTTGCCTCGGACATGGTCAATCCGAAGGTCCAGGTTTATGGCGACACCGCCATTTTGACCTATAATTTTGTCGGCATGCTGCAGACCAAGGATGGCAAGGTCGAGCCCAATAATGCCGTTTCGACCCGGGTCTATTCCAAGGTCAATGGCAAATGGATGCTGGTCCATGGCCACTTCTCGCCGGTGAAATAGAATGGAAGGAATGCGGGGCGACGGAACCGCCCCGCATCCCAATTCGCTGCCCGATCCGGCTGGCACTCACCGGCCCCGGCTGAAGCCTTGGCATCGCCCTGCAAAAGCGGCTAGTCTGGCGCCATGACGGCACACCAAGGCATCCCGATCACCCGCAACCCCGCAAGCCCGGCAAAGGCCGCCGCGATCCGCGCCGCGGTCGCCGCCACCACGCACGGCCCCGGCGGCGACTCGTCCCGCATCGCCACCCCCGAGGATGCCGCAAGCTTCCACGAATTTCTCCAGGACCCGCGAATCCACGCCCCGATCTACACCCTGCCCCGCCCGCTGACGGTCGAGTCGGTGCGCGCCTTTATCGCCGACCACCAGGCGCAGCGCGAACAGGGCACCGGCCTGCTGTTTCTCAATTTCGACGAGCAGGGCCGGATCAGCGGCTACAGCGATCTGTGCCTCTGGCCGGAATGGGCGGCCGGCGAGCTCGGCGGCGCGATCCACCCCGACCGCCAGGGCCAGCGCCGCGGCAGCACCGGCGCCCGGCAGAGCTTTACCTGGATGTTCACCCATCTCGGCCTCGACCTGATCTGCGAAACCGCCGCCCCCGACAATATCCGCACCATCCAGATGCTCGACCATCTCGGCTTTCGCCGGATGGGCGAGATTGTCAGCCAGCGCCCGGACGG
>CAXIBD010000065.1:0-17877 GCA_964022135.1 uncultured Sphingomonadales bacterium
GGTTGCTAACCCTTCATCGTCTCCAGCATCTTGCCCATCTCTTCCCAGACCTTGTTGATAGCCTTGAGCGGCCGGACCATCACCTTGAAATCCTGGATCTTGCCCTGTTCGTTCCAGCTGATGATATCGACGCCGTTGACGTGAATGCCGTCCAGCTCGAGCTCGAATTCCAGCATCGCCATATTGGCCTGGTCATCGACAATCTCGCGGACATAGCGGAAACTGTCGTTGCCCAGGACCACGTCGGCAGCGCTGAGATAGGCCATGACGATCGGCTTGCCGGCCTGCGGCGTATGGACCACCGGCGAGTGGAACACCGCATCATCGGCGAGCTGGTCGCTCAGTCCGGATTCACCCTTATTCTCTATATGATGGTGCCAGACCGCCAGATTGTCGCGGGTACTCATGCCAGATGTTCCTCGAAAAAGGCTTCCGTGCGGCGGTCGGCGAGGCTGGCGGCGGTTTCGTTGCGGCGGGCGCCGAACTCGGCGGCAAAGCCGTGGTCCAGCCCTTCATAATCGTGCAGGGTGACCTTGGGATGATCATCCAGCCCGGCGTGCATCGCGGCCTGGGTTTCGGCCGAGACAAAGCCGTCGGCAGTGGGGATATGCAGCATCACTTCATGGGAAATGGCGTTCTTCTCACCGAGCAGGCCATCGATGCCGACGCCATAATAGCCCACGGACGCCCTTATGTCGGTGCGGCAGGCGGTCATGAAGGCGAGGCGGCCGCCGAGGCAATAGCCGACGCAGCCGACCTTGTGGCTGCCGATGGCCTGCTGGGCATAGTGGATCGTGGCCTCGATATCGCGTATGCCCTGGTCTTGGTTGAACTTGCCCATCAGATCGAGCGCGGTCTGGAATTCCTCCTCGACGTCGGCATCGAGATCGGTGCCCTCGTTGATCCGCCAGTAGAGATCGGGCGCCAGGGCGAGATAGCCAAGGCTGGCCCAATGGTCGCATTTGGCCCTGATGCCCTTGTTGACCCCGAAAATCTCCTGAATGACGATGATCGCGGCCGTCGGTTCCCCGTCCGGTTTCGCCACATAGCAGGGGAATTCTGCGTCTCCTTCGAGTGTCTTCACTGGTTCCATCGCGCCCATATTGCAGCTCCTTTGCATCATCACTTGATTCTTTGGTCACAATATCCCCATATCAGACGCAGGCAAGGTCGAACATCAGCCTGTTGGGTGAGGGAGGGAACTTCGCTGCAACGGTCAAACAGAGGGAAGACATTATGAAAGTCACCGTTGAACTGGATTGCACGCCGGAAGAGGCGCGCCGCCTGATCGGGCTGCCCGACGTGGCGAAACTCAACGAGAGCTATGTCCAGGAAATGTCGAAATTCCTGCAGGGCGCCAATTCGGTCGAGCAGTTGCAGAATTTCACCAAGATCATCGCCCCGATGGGCGAGGCGGGCTTGAAGATGTTTTCCTCTTTCCTGACCGGAGCCATGGGCGCCGCGTCGGGCGGCAAGTCCTCATCGACCAAGAAAAAGTCCGAATAGCCGCCGTTTTCAGCCAGAATGACCGCCGATGATACCATTTTCGCCCTGTCGAGCGGACAGCCGCCTGCGGCGATTGGAATCCTGCGGATCAGCGGTCCGGCCGCCGGGCAGGCGCTTGCCGGCCTGACGGGTAATTTACCGGAACCGCGTGTTGGAACCCTGTTAAATATAACCAATATGGTAAATGAAGAGCTGCTGGACCAGGCCCTGTGTCTCTGGTTTCCGGGTCCGAACAGCGCCACAGGCGAAGATCTGGCCGAAATTCACTGTCATGGCGGTCGCGCGGTGATCCGGGCGATCGAGCGCGCGCTCGAACAGATCCCGGGCCTGCGCCGGGCCGAGCCGGGCGAATTTACCCGCCGGGCCTTCACCAATGGCAAGATCGATCTGCCGGAGGCCGAGGGTCTGTCCCCCCTGCCGTTTGCGGAAACCGACCTGCAGCGCCAGGCCCCGGTGCGCAGTGCCGGGGGGGCGCTGTCGCGCAGGATCGACGACTGGCAGGAGCGGATTCTGCAGCTGTCGGCACAGGTCGAGGCCGAGCTGGATTTTTCCGACGAGGATGATGTCGCCCCGGCGCAGGCCGAACTGGTCCGGCAGGCGGTGGATGCACTGGTCACGGAAATGGGAGGTCTGCTGGCGCGGCCGCGGGCGGAAAAGCTGCGTGATGGCATAAGGGTGGTGCTCGGCGGCCCACCGAACAGCGGCAAGTCGACTCTGCTCAATGCGCTGGTCGAACGGGAAGCGGCGATCGTGTCCGATATTGCCGGAACTACCCGAGACGTGATCGAGGTGCCGGTCGCACTGGGCGGTGTTCCGTTTCTCTTCATCGATACCGCCGGCGTGCGGGAGAGCGGTGCGGAGTCGATCGAACAGATCGGTATCAACCGGGCGCACCAGCAATTTGCCAGCGCCGACATTATATTGTGGCTGGGTGACGAAGGGCAGGGACCGCCGTCCGACAATCTGGTCGAGGTCGGTTCGCGCAGTGACCATCCCGAACACAAGGCGAAGGGCGAGGGGTCCTTCACGCTGTCGCCGGTCAGCGGGGAGGGCATGGATGCACTGGTCGACTTTCTGATCGGGAAGGCCAGGGATGTTCTACCCGATACCGACCAGGTCAGCATCAATGCGCGGCAGGCGGATCATCTGGGTGTTGCCCGCAACAGTCTGGCGGCGATGCTTGAGGAGACGGACTATCTGATCGTGGCGGAGCATCTGCGGATGGCGCGCAAGGCGCTGGACGCGATTACCGGCAGGGCCAGTACCGAGGATATGCTCGACGGGCTGTTCGGGAAATTCTGCATCGGCAAATGATTGTTCCACGTGGAACAGGGGCCCTGTACGGTAGATTTTGACCTGCAATCCGGCTTGGGCTATGGGCCGCGGCATGACGCGGAAATTTGACATCATTGTGGTTGGCGGAGGCCATGCCGGTTGCGAGGCAGCCGCTGTTGCCGCGCGCATGGGCGCCTCGACCGCGCTGGTCAGCTTCACCCGCGACAGCATCGGGGCGATGTCCTGCAACCCGGCGATCGGCGGGCTCGGCAAGGGTCATCTGGTCCGCGAGGTCGATGCCTTTGACGGGCTGATCGGACGGGCAGCCGATGCCGCCGCGATCCATTACCGCATGCTCAATCTTTCCAAGGGCACGGCGGTGCAGGGGCCGCGAGTCCAGGCCGACCGCAAGCTCTACAAGGCGGCGATCCATCGCATGCTCGATGCGCAGGATGACTTGACCATCGTCGAGGGCGAGGTCGCCAGCCTGGTCCTTGAGCACTCGCGTGTCTCCGGCATTCGCATGGCGGACGGTTCGGAGATTCGGGCAGAGTCCGTGATCCTGGCGACCGGGACGTTTCTCAATGGCAAATTGTTCCGTGGCGAAGAAACCGTAGCGGGTGGCCGGACAGGCGAGGCGGCTTCGGTTTCGCTGGGCCAGCAGATCCGGGATGCCGGGCTGCCGATCGCGCGCCTGAAGACCGGCACACCGCCGAGGCTTGATGGCCGGACGATCGACTGGGCCGCTCTGCCCGAGCAGCCATCGGATGACGATGGCTGGACGATGTCGCCGCTGTCCAAGGGACGGCAGGTGCCGCAGACATTCTGCGCGGTCAGCCGGACCAGTGCCGAAACGCACGACATCATCCGCGCGTCGCTTGACCGCTCGCCGCTGTTCAGCGGCGCGATTGGCGCGCAGGGGCCGCGCTACTGCCCGTCGATCGAGGACAAGATCCACCGTTTTGCCGACCGCGATTCCCACCAGGTGTTTCTCGAACCCGAAGGTCTCGATACCAATCTGGTCTATCCCAACGGCATCAGCACATCGCTGCCCGCCGATGTCCAGCTCGCCTTCGTGCGCACCATGGACGGGCTCGCGAACGCCGAGATCCTGGTGCCGGGCTATGCTGTGGAATATGATCATATCGATCCGCGGGCACTGGACCGGTCGCTCCGGGTCCGCGCTCTTGAGGGGCTTTATTGCGCCGGCCAGATCAACGGCACTACCGGCTATGAGGAAGCAGCGGCCCAGGGCCTGATCGCCGGGCTGGGCGCGGCCTGCGCCGTGCAGGGCAGGGAAGCACCCGTGCTGGATCGCGGCACCAGCTATATCGCGGTGATGATCGACGATCTGGTGCTGCAGGGCGTGACCGAACCCTATCGGATGCTGACCGCTCGCGCGGAATATCGGCTGCGGCTGCGGGCAGACAATGCCTCGACCCGGCTGACGCCGCTCGCGCTGGAGACCGGCTGCGTGTCTGCGGAGAGAAGCGGCTGGTTTGCCGAACGGCAGCGGGCACGCGCTTCTATCCTGTCGGCGCTGGCGACGGTTCGAGGCAGCGAGGACCTGGCGAAAGCGGGCATCGAGGTGCGGCGCGACGGCACCAGGCAGAGCCTGTTCGACTGGTTGCGCTTCCCGAATATCTCGATCGATGCACTGCGGGGAGTGGAAGAACTGGAAGCATGTTTTGCTGAGTCCGACCCAGCGCTGCTTTCGGAGATCGAGGAAGATGCGCGCTATGCTCCCTATCTCGAGCGGCAGGAATCCGAGCTGCGCGATCTGCGGGCCAACGAGCAGATCCGCCTTGGCGACGATCTTGACTATGCCTCCATTGCCGGGCTTTCCAACGAGATGGTCGAGCGGCTGACCACGGCCCGACCGGACACGCTTGCCGCCGCGTCCCGCATCCGGGGCATCACGCCAGCGGCCCTGGCCGCCATTCTGGTCCATGCGCGCCGCCGCGAATCCCGGACTCTGGCCGCATGACCGAAGACGAGGCGCAGGCCTGGCTGCGCGCGGAATTTGATGTTTCACGTGAAACATGGCAGCAGCTGGAGCAATTCGTGGCGCTGCTGCGCGACGAGATGCAGAGGCAAAACCTGATCTCGAAAGCCAGCGCGGACAGTCTTTGGGGCCGGCATATCGTCGACAGTGCCCAGCTGCTCCGCTACGCACCGGCAGCCGACAGCGGCAAGATCTGGCTCGATCTCGGGACCGGAGCGGGCTTCCCCGGCATCGTGATCGCGATCCTGACTCCCTATCAGGTGCGGATGGTTGAATCGCGCAAGCGGCGGTGCGAGTTCCTGAATGACGTGGTCGAACGGACTGGCATTGGTGGCCACGCCACGGTGATTCAGGACAGGCTCGAGAATATAGACAGCTTCCCGGCTGACGTCATCAGCGCGCGCGCCTTTGCTCCGCTGGATCGACTCATCCCACTTTCGCACCGCTTTTCCACAATAAATACGGTTTGGCTCTTACCTAAAGGTAAAAATGCGGTAAGGGAGTTGAAAGGCCTGTCGCCAAAGCGGCAAAAAATGTTTCACGTGGAACATAGTTTGACCGATCCGGACGCCGGAATCTTGGTGGGAAAGGGCTAGAAACGGGATATCCAGGGTAGAGCTGCACATGGTTCGTATCGCAATAGCCAATCAAAAGGGCGGTGTGGGCAAGACCACCACAGCGATCAATATGGCCACGGCGCTGGCCGCAAGTGGCTGGAAAGTGCTGCTGATCGACCTCGACCCGCAGGGCAACGCTTCCACCGGTCTGGGCCTTTCGCAGGGCGATCGCGTCAACAGCAGCTATGATCTGCTGATCAACGATGTACCTTTGTCCGATTGCATCAACCAGACCAAGGTCCCCGGATTGGAGATCGTCCCCGCCACCGTCGACCTGTCCGGCGCCGAGGTCGAACTGGTCGAATTTGAAGAACGCACCCACCGCCTGAAAGAGGCGCTCGACGCCGCGGACAACGCGCGCTGGGACATCATCCTGATCGACTGTCCGCCATCGCTCGGACTGCTCACCCTCAACGCGATGGTCGCGGTGGAATCGCTGCTGGTACCGCTGCAATGCGAGTTTTTCGCGCTAGAAGGGCTCAGCCAGCTGTTGCAGACCGTCGAGCGAATCCGCGCCCGTTTCAACCGCCAGCTTTCGGTGATGGGCGTGGTTCTGACCATGTATGACCGGCGCAACAAGCTGACCGAACAGGTATCGGACGATGTCCGGGCCTGCCTGGGCGATGTGGTTTTCGAGACCGTCATTCCCCGCAACGTCCGCCTGTCCGAAGCGCCCAGCCATGGGCTTCCGGCCCTGATCTATGATTATCGCTGCAGCGGCTCGGTCGCCTATATCGATCTCGCCCGCGAACTGATCGGCCGGCTGCCCGACCGGAAGGTGGCTGCCTGATGGCCGACGACCAGACCGTCAACGACAAGAGCAAGCGCGCGCCGAAGCGCGCGACCGGTCTTGGCAGGGGCCTGAACAGCCTGTTCGGCGAAATCCAGCGCGAAGAGCCGATCGTCACCGGCGGCCCCGCCGAGAGCGATGGCGGGGCGACCGCGACCGTCATCGACGGGCTGCGCTCGATCGCGGTTTCGGATATTCGCCCCAATCCCGACCAGCCTCGGCAGCATTTCGATTCGGACGCGCTCGACGAGCTGGCCAGCAGCATGCGCCAGCGTGGCGTGATCCAGCCGATTGTGGTCCGGCCACATGGCAAGAATTTCCAGATTGTCGCCGGTGAACGGCGCTGGCGTGCGGCGCAGCGCGCCCGGCTGCATCAGATTCCGGCCGTTGTTCGCAATCTCAACGACGAGGAAACGCTGGAGATCGCGATCGTCGAGAATGTCCAGCGCAAGGACCTCAACGTGATCGAGGAAGCAGAGGCCTATGCGCGGCTGAGCGAGGATTTTGGCCATAGCCAGTCCCGGCTGGCGGAAATTGTCGGAAAATCGCGCAGCCATATCGCCAATCTGATGCGGTTGCTGGAATTGCCGGACAGCGTCAAGGCGCTGGTGATCGATGAAAAGCTCACCATGGGCCATGCGCGCGCGCTGATCAACGCGCCCAATGCTGGAGAGCTGGCGCCGCAGATCGTCCAGAAGGGGCTATCCGTTCGGGACGTCGAGCGGCTGGTTCGCAAATCTCTGGCCAGCAAAAAGCCGCCTTCGGCCAAAAAACCGGGATCCCTGTCCGAGGCGGATGCCGATATCCAGGCTCTGGAAAGCCATCTCGGCGATCTGCTCGGCCTGAATGTCAAGATCAAGCCGGACGGGCAGGGCGGAACCATGGCGATTGAATATGCCAATCTGGACCAGCTCGACCTGATTTGCCAGCGGTTGACCGGCGAGCATATATAGCTTCTTGGCCTCCATCGGCAGCGGAAGTTTTCAGGAAATATCGGGTACGCGGCACAATGCTGCACCGAACGAATCCTAAATTATCTTTATATATCAAAGTGTTATCAGGTTAATTACAATTTAACCATGAGTCGCAGCAAAGGCTTATTCTTTCCCTAGGATAAGAGCGGCTGAATGCTGACACAGGCGTTGTCTGACCAGTGGGTTTGGTCTGACTACACCGCATGTGTCCGTTCAACCACGCAAAAAATAGGGACCAGTAACTATGAAGAAATTTACCAAGGCCGCTTTGGCCTCGTCTGTGCTTGTGGCTTCGGTCATGGGCGCAACTGCTGCACGCGCCGATACGGCTACGGCGGATGCGAAAGCCAATATCCTGCAACAGGTCACCGTCAATTCAGACGGCACAGCACTCGATTTCGGTACCATCGTTACCGGTGCAGCTGCCTCCACCGTGTCCGTCAGTGCCGGCGGTCGTTCCTGCGGGGCCGGTCTGGTCTGCTCGGGCACCACTTCCGCAGCCGGATTTGACGTAACCGGTACGGCTGGCGAGACGGTGAGCGTTGCCTCGGATCCCAGCGTTACGCTGACCAGCGGGACCAACAGCATGACCGCCAATATCGTTGCCAGCGCTTCGACGCTGACACTGACCGGCGGCGTCGGTTCGTTCAACGTCGGCGGACTGCTCAATGTCGGAGCCAACCAAGCCGATGGCGCCTATCAGGGCACCTTCAACGTGACTGTAAACTATAACTGACGACTCCGTCGGCGACGCGAAAGCGGGCCTGACAGAAGTCCATGACCCGCTCGTGACCATGGTCGCGAGCGGGTTTTTTCGTGGCTGCGCCGGTCTCCAGGACATCCTGATGCTCCCTTAAATCTATCATGGTTAGCGCTTTGGTAACCCTCCTTGTTCATAAGACGAGGTGGGAACAGGCGCGAAAAAAAATCGCCTATCCGTGCAATATGACCAGTAAAGACGGAGAATATGATGACCAACCAGGCTTTCAGGGCTTTGAAGACCTGTTGCATAGGGCTGACCAGCCTTGCGACAGCCATGATGATGACAAGCACGTCGGCACAGGCCGCAGGCGATCTTCTCGTTGCACCGACACGGGTCGTGCTCGATGGCGAACGCGGCACCGAAGTGATCTTGAACAATATCGGATCGGAAACCGCCACCTACCGGATTTCGCTCGAACTCCGCCGGATGACCGCCGATGGTCGGCTGGAAGAGGTCAGTGAGGAACAGGCCAATGCCATGGAGCAGGCGGCCAAGGCCATGATCCGCTACGCGCCGCGCCGTGTCACCCTGCCGCCCAACCAGCCGCAGGCCATCCGGCTGGGCGTCCGCGCTCCCGAAGGCCTCGCCGACGGGGAATATCGGGTGCATCTGCTTTTCCGGGCGATCCCGGAAGCCCGCTCGGTGACCGATCAGGCGGTACCGGACGGAGGCTTTACGATCGCTCTGACACCGATCTATGGCGTGACCATCCCGATCATCGTCCGCTACGGCAATCTCCAGGCAACAGCGGCCATCGCCAATGGCCGCATGGAAAAGGACGCCGATGGCCAATCCTTCGCCTTTGATCTCAGCCGCTCGGGCGATCGTTCCACCTATGGCGAAATTCGTATCACCAAGCCCGGCGTCGCCGAGCCGCTGATGATCGCGCGCGGCATCGCGGTCTATCCGGAAGTGACCAGAAGAACCGTCTCCCTGCCGGTGCCGCCGGAAATTGCAGCGCAGCTCAATGGACCCGTTTCGGTGGCCTATTACGAGTCGGCCAATGACGGCGGTGCGCTCATCGCCAAATCCGATATGGTTATTAGATAAACGTTATTTGCCAATGACTTAGTGCGACACCACGCCGCCAGATAGTCATGATGCAAAGATGGGACAGCGACAGCATATAATCGGCCGGGGCCTTCGGGCGCTGGTCAGGGCCGCGGGGATTGTAGCGATCTCGGCGGCTTCGCTGTTGGTGGCGTCGCCCGGGGCTGCGGCCAGCGAATGGTCTGCCAGCGATGACGACGCATTATTGTTCGACCTGAGGTCGGGAAGCTATCGCCTGGGCGATGGTGTCAGGGGTTACCAGACCGGTTCCGGCATATGCGTCGATCTCGCAGACATGATCATCGCCATGGATATACCGTTCCGGCTAGACAAAAAGTCGCGCCGCGCAACTGGCTGGATCTTTACCGAGAACCAGACGCTGACGATCGATCGCGATGCCCAGGCGATCCAAACGCGGAGTGGCAGCAAGAAATTGCTACCCGGACAGATATATGATGTGCCGGAGGGCTGGTGTGTCGACGTGAAAAGCCTGTCGAACTGGTTCGGGGTCGAATTTATACCCGACCTGTCCAATGCCCTTCTGACCATCAAGTCCGAGAGCCAGCTGCCCTTTGAACGCGCGCTGGCGCGCAAGGAACAGGCGGCCAAGATCCGTCCGCGCAAGAGTTTTGATCTCTCGGGCCTGCCGCAATCCTCGGAGCCCTATAAATTCTGGCGGACCCCGTCCCTCGATGCCGTGGTGTCCGCTGGCGGTCTGCGGGACAAGCGGTCGGGGCAACAATTTGACCTGCGCTACGAACTTTATGCATCCGGGGAAGTCGGAAAGGCGAGCTTTGATGCCCGGCTGTCCTCGGACAACAAGGGTGTCCCGGAAAATCTGCGGCTTCGCGCCTATCGCACCGATCCCAGGGGACAATTGCTTGGACCGCTGAAGGCCACGCATGTCGCTGTGGGCGATGTGTCGACCTTTTCGACGCCGCTGGTCTCGCAGTCGGTTGCCGGGCGAGGCGCCCTGCTGACCAACCGCCCGGTCGAGCGGCCGGACAATTTCGACCGCACCAGTTTCCGCGGCGAACTGCCAAGCGGCTGGGATGCGGAACTCTATCGCAATGGCCAGCTGCTGGCCTTTGCCGAAAACCGGACCGACGGCCGCTTCGAATTTATCGATGTGCCGCTGCTCTACGGCCAGAATCGGTTTGAAATCGTGCTTTATGGTCCGCAGGGGCAGGTTCGGCGCGATACCAAGGTCATCCCGGTCGGTCTGGACTCCATTCCGCCCCGCAAGACCTATTATTGGGCCGGCGTGCATGAAGCCGGCGAGGATCTGATCCGGCTTGGTCCGTTGACGCCGATCCGACAGGCAGGCTGGCGCGGCGGCGTGGGGCTGGAACGCGGACTGAACGCGAAGACCTCGGTGGCGGCGTCTCTCTTCAGCCTGCAGATCGAAGGCGATCGCCATGATTATCTGGAAGGATCCGTCCGCCGGGCCGTGGGGCCGGCGCTGGTCGAACTGTCGGCAGCGTCGGATCTGGGCAGCGGTATGGCGTTCCGCGGCCAATTGCTGGGTCAGCTGGGCAATAGCTATATTACCGCCGAATCGGTCTGGGCGCGGGGCGGCTTTGTGTCCGACCGGATAGATGAAAATGTCGAATCACGGCACAGTTTGGCCGTCGACCACGGCTTCAAGATCGGCAGCAAGGCACTGCCGGTGCATATCGATGCCCAATATGAAACCCGCACCGACGGACGCGACAGTCTCGACCTGACCGGTCGCATGTCGCTCAATCTCAATCGTCTGTCGCTGACCGGCGAACTCAACTGGGAAAAACGGTTCAGCGATATCGGACCCGATCCGCCAGACCGGCTTGACGCCCGCCTGCTTGCCAATGGCCGGATCGGCAAGGTCCGGCTGCGCGGCGAGGCCGTTTACCGGCTGGCGCCCGATAAGCGGTTCGAACGGGTCAGTTTTACCGGCGAATGGCGCGCCGGAGAGCGATCGGACTGGCGCGCAGAGCTGGGATATGATGCCGGGCTGAACCGCGGACGCGCCGGCATCGGAATCGCGCGCCGGTTCGAACATTTTTCGCTGACCGCGAGCGCCGAAGCTGCGAGCGACGGCTCGGTTGCGGCGGGTCTCAATCTCGCCTTCAGTCTCGGGCGCGACCCGAGAAATGGGAAATTCCGCATTTCAAACAACAAGTTGGCGAATAATGGCCAGGTGATGGCGATCATCTATCATGACGACAACCGGGACGGCATTCGCCAGCCCGGAGAGCGGCTCGCGGAGCATGTCGAGCTGACCGCGGGACAGACGGTGGCGGTCACACCGACCGATACCAACGGCCGCGCGATCATCGACAATCTGCAGCCGTTTCACCCCGTATTGATCGGGATCGACAGCAGCAGCCTGCCCAGCCCCTATGTACAGCCTGCCTTGCCCGGCGTGGTGATCACGCCGCGTCCGGGCGTGGCGATGACGGTCGAGCTGCCGCTGGTCAGCGCCGGCGAGGTCGAGGGGACCCTGATCCGCGGCGGTGGCGGCACGATCGCCGGTGTCGGGCTCGAACTGGTCGACCAGGGCGGCCGCGTCGTGCGGCAAACCCAGACGGAGTTTGACGGCTTCTTCCTGTTCGATGGCGTGCCCTACGGGACCTATACTGTGCGCATTGGCCAATTGTCCGCGCAGGCGATCGGGGTGCCGGCGATGCTGTCGGTGCGTGCCGTGGTGGATGATGCGCATCAGGTCGCCCGACTGGGCACCGTGACCGTCGGTTCCAGCCGCACCATGGCACAAAATGACATGAGCCGCCCGGACCCGGGAAATGTGCCCTAGCCGGCAAACGGCGCTTCTTGTAACGTCTGCGCTTTCTGGTACTGATCCTCTTTTCGGATCAAGCGGGAATAACGCAATGCAAGTCATCGCCAATGGCATCAATATCGAAGTCGAAGATCACGGCAATCCCGAGGATCCGGCGATTTTGCTGGTCATGGGTTATACCGCGCAGCTGATCTACTGGCCGATCGATTTCGTCAACGGGCTGGTCGAAAAGGGCTTCCGGGTCATCCGGTTCGACAATCGCGATGTCGGCCTTTCCTATAAATTTGACGGCGTCCGCGGTCCCAATCCGGTCCGCCAGCTGATCACAAAGCGCTTTTTCCCGCAGCGCCAGATGGCGCCCTATACGCTTAGCGACATGGCGAGGGACGCGGTGGGCGTTCTCGACGCGCTCGAGATTGACCGGGCGCATATCGTCGGTGCCTCGATGGGTGGCATGATCGGACAGCTGATCGCCGCGGACCATGCGGACCGGGTCCTGTCCTTCACACCGGTCATGTCATCGACCAATGGTCCGGGCCTGCCCGGCGCCAATGCCGATGTGCGCCGGGTGCTGATGCAGACGGCCCGGGCTAAGGCGCGGACGCCGGACGAGGCGCTGGAACTGGGCCTCGCCTTCTCGTCACTGATCGCGTCGGAGGAAGGGCGCAGCCGTGCGGAGGAACGCCGGGCGATGATGAAACTGGCACAGGAACGCGCCTTCTATCCGGCCGGACCGAAACGCCAGATGGCGGCGATCATCGATACCGGAAACCTGCGACCGGTGGCCAACCGGATCAACGTACCGACCATGGTCATCCACGGGGCCGACGATCCGCTGATTCCGCCAGCCTGCGGCAAGGATATCGCCGCGAATATCAAGGGCGCCCGCTTCGAACTGGTCGAGGGCATGGGCCATGACCTGCCGCCGAGCAAATTGCCGGAAATGGTCGACCTGATCGCCGCGCATTGCGGCGCGGCCCAGCAAGCCTAGATCATTCCGTCAGCGGCAGGCAGTAGGTGACGGCTGCTTCCGCCATCCGGATCTCGCGCGGTTGCACCGGCAGCATGTCGCCATCGACCTGAAAGGCGGCCAGTCGAGACGGCTCGTCTTCCGCCCCGATCGTCAGGCCGCGCGCCGGCAGCGATTGGACAAATGCCAGCCGTGCCGGATCACGGCCGAGGGCAATGGTCGCGAGAAAGCGGAAGAAATCCCGGCGCCGCGCCCGGCCCAGCGAGATCACATGGAAGACATCGGACGCCATTTCGGCGGCCGGAGCCAGCGTCCAGTTGCCGGCATAATGGCGGGCCTTGATCACGTAAAAGGCGGCGCTGGCGAGCGTGCTTCTGGTACCGTCGGGTGCTTCCACCGTCAGGGCAAAGCGCAGCCGCGGCCAGTCCGCCAGGAGCCGCAGCATCGACCAGGCATATGCGGCCCCGCCGATCCGCCTTTTCAGAGCCGGGCTGTGCCGCGCCACCCCCTGCCCATCGGGGCCGGCGCTGAGACAGGCGACAAAGGGCTGGCCGTCGCTGGTGACGGTCGGAGCCGCCAGACGCGCGCTCGTGCCGGCGAGAAAGCCGGCCATGATCTCGCGGGCAAATAATTCCGGATCGGATGCATAGCCGAGTTCCCGGGCCACGAGATTGACCGTTCCGGCAGGGTAGACGCACAGCGGCTTTGCCAGACCCGCCCTCGCCATCGATGCCACGACGAGCCGCAAGGCTCCGTCGCCACCGGATACGCACACAAGATCGGCTTCGGGGAAAATCTCGAACCGGCCGTCATGTTCGGTCCGCCCCAGCCGGACCTGCGCGCCGCACGCCTGAAAGGCCTGCGACAGGACATCCAGCCGCAATTCGTCATGGGTGCCCGAGGCCGGGTTGTGGATCAGCTCGACCAGCATCGGCCGTCCATGGGGCGGTTGCGGGTGGTCCGTCAATAGCTGGCCGACTGGCTCTTCTGGCGGGAGCAGCGGGTTCCCGAGGTCTATGCCGCCACCTGCAGCCGCTCCAGAGCCATGTCCCTGGCGGCCTTGTAGCCCGCCTTACCATTGGCAGCGCGCGGCACCTCGTCGACCAGCACGAAGGCGCGCGGCGCCTTGTAGGCGGCCAGCCGGGTGCGGACATGTTCGGCCAGCGCTGCTTCGTCGAACCGGGCACCTTCGGCCATCGACAGCACCGCGGTGACTTTCTGGCCGAAGCGGTCGTCGGGCAGGCCGACGACCAGGCAGTCGTAGACCGACTCATGCGTTTTCAGCGCTTCCTCGACTTCTTCCGGAAAGATCTTCTCGCCGCCGCTGTTGATGCAGGCGGAGCCGCGACCGAGCAGGGTGATCGAGCCATCCGCCTCGACGGTGGCAAAGTCGCCCGGAATCGAATAGCGGACGCCGTCAAAGGTCCTGAAGGTTGCCGCGCTTTTCGCCTCGTCCTTGTAATAGCCCAGCGGCACCATCCCGCCGTTGCAGATCAGGCCCATTTCACCGGAGCCGGGCGCCACCGGCTGGCCCTCCTCGGTGAGCACCACCGTGGTCGGGTTCATGTCGAACTTGGCGGTCTGGTCGGTATCGATATTTTCCGCCGTGGTAATGGAAACCCCCATGCTGCCTTCGGTCGAACCCATGCTGTCGACGATCGCCATGTGCGGCAGATGCGCCAGCAGCCCGCGCTTGACCTCGGTCGACCACATGACGCCGGAGGAACCCATCATCAGAAGCGATGACAAATCAGGTACTTGGCCATTGGCCTTGGCGTCATCGAGCGCGGCAAGCATCGGCTTGGCAAAGACATCGCCGACGATCGTGATATCGGTGACCTTTTCGCGTGCCGCCAGCTGCCAGAGCGCGGCGGGGTCGAAATGGGCGTTGTTGAACAGGATCACGCAGCCCCCCAGGCTGTGCGGGATCATCGCCCCGATCCACATGCCGGTACCGTGCATCAGCGGACAGGCGGGAATCGCCCGGGGGGTCGCGCCGAGCTCGTGCAGCTGCTGCACCAGCGGTCCAAAGCTGGCCGCGTCGGTTGGCGGCTCCATCATCCGCATCTCGAACCCCTTGGCGAGCAAGGCGCTGGCAAAGGTCTTGTGGTCATACATCACGCCCTTGGGCATGCCGGTGGTGCCGCCGGTATAGAGCATGTAGAGATCGTCATCCGACCGCTCGATCACCGGCATCGGCTGCGCCGCCTGCAACGCCTGTTCGTAGGAGACCGCGCCTTCGAGATGCTCGCCGGAGCCATCGTCTATCTCGAGGAACAGCTTCACCTGGTCGAGCTGGCCGCGGATCGCGGCGACGCGCGGGGCAAATTGCGCCTGGAAGACCAGCGCCTCGCTGTCGCTGTTGTTGATCACATGGGTCAGCTCCGCCTCGAGATAGCGGTAATTGACGTTGACCGGGCATATCCGCGCCTTGAAGGCCCCGAACTGTGCTTCCATATATTCGGCAGCATTATAGGAATAGATCGAGAGCTTGGCGCCGGGCCTGAGGCCATGGTCGGTCAGCACCTGAGCAACCCGGGCGGCGCGATTTTCATATTCCGCCCAGCTATGGCGCTTGGCGCCGTCGACGATCGCGGGCTTGTCGGGAATCGCCGCGGCGATATTTTCCCAGATGTCGGCCATCTGCCAGGTCATGCGATTCTCTCCTATTTTTTTGGAGAGAATAGCCAGATTGCGGAGTTTCGCAACAAGATGGCGCAGCGCCGAACCGATTGAAACAATCTATGGTTTTGCAGCGGCGGCAAGCTCGGCGAGGATCGACTCTCCATGCTCGCCCAGCGCCGGACTGGGGCCGCCGCCGGTCCGTTTGGCACCGCCAAATCGGGCCGGCGGCGTGACATGGTGCACCGGGCCGAGCAGCGGATGGTCGGACTGCTCGAATATCCCCATCGCCAGCACCTGCTGATCGGCAGGCAGATCCTCCAGCGACAGGCAGGGCGCCGCCGGTACGTCCTGCTCGGCAAGCCGGGCGACCATTTCGGCGCTGGTCAGGTCCGGCTTCTCGCTGGCAATGATCGAGGCCAGTTCGGCCATATGGACGCTGCGATTGGCCATGCCCCGGTATTTTTCCTCTGTCTTCAGGTCGGCGCGGCCGACGACATCGAACACCGCATCCCAGTGGGCATCGGTCATCGCCGCATAGGCAATGGCACCGTCGCTAGAGCGCAGCGGCAGCTGGTAATAGTCGGCAAAGGGCGCGCCATGCGCGACGCCCTCGCCCTGCAGCGTCAGGTGCATGCCGCCGTCGGGCCAGAGAAAGGCGATGCAGCTTTCCAGCATCGACAGGTCGATATGCTGGCCGCTGCCGCCGCGTTCGCGGGCGAACAGCGCGGCGGTGATCGCCTGGGCGGCGGTATAGGCGGTGAGCTTGTCGCAGATCAGCGTCTTGACATAGGCAAAGCCGGAGGGATGGCCCTGCAGGGTCATGAATCCCGACATCGCCTGCATCACATGATCATAGGCGGGCCGGTTCGACAGCGGCCCCTCGTGGCCGAAACCGGTGATCGCACAATAGATCAGGTCCGGCTTCGCGTCGCGCAGGGCGGCGCTGCCCAGCCCCAGCCGGTCCATCACGCCCGGCCGGTAATTGTGGATCACCACATCCGCCGAAAGGCAGAGCTGCCGCGCGGTGGCGACATCATCGGGGGACTTGAGATCGAGGGTGATCGAGCGCTTGGCCTGGTTGCAATTGTGGAACAGGCCGGAGATCCCTGCTTTCTGGCTGCCCAGCCAGCGCATCGGATCGCCGATTCCGGGCGGTTCGACCTTGATCACGTCGGCGCCCTGCTGGGCGAACATCATCGTCGCCAGCGAGGCGGTGATCATGGTGGAAAATTCGATGACCCTGATCCCGGCCAGTGGCTTTGCTATATCTGTCATGCCATCCTCTATCCCGGCTCCGCTGGAACGAAGCTCGCCGGAACATATGGTGCAATCAGACCTTCGACAAGCGCAGGATGGATAGGGGTGGTCAGTCGGCGAGGTTGGCCGAGAGTCGCTCATAGGCGGTGAGGAAATCCTCCTTGAAGCCCTGCACCACCTGGCCAGCGGTCATCTGCTCGTTCATCAGGCCGACGCCCTGGCCGACCCAGTAGGTCGCCAGATCCTTTGCGCCCTGGCTCTCGCCCTGGCTGAGCTTGTCGATCACCCGCAGCGGCGGTTCAGCGACCAGCGACTGCAAGGGCATCGGCAACGGTGTCGGCGCGCCTTCCTTTTCCCAGGCATCGGTCCAGGGCGAGCGCAACTGCCGCGACGGCTTGCCGGTGCGCGAGCGCGCGCGCACCGTGTCGCGCGAGCTGGCGGCGAGCATCTTTTCCTTCACCACCGGATTGGTCTCCGCCTCGACCGTGGTCAGCCAGACCGACCCGCACCAGACGCCGCTGGCACCCATCGCCATGGCTGCCGCCATCTGCGCGCCGGTGGCAATGCCGCCCGCGGCCAGCACCGGCGTGTCGTCACCGATCTGGGCCAGCGCGTTGCAGACCTCGGGGATCAGCACCATCGTCGAGATCTCGCCGGTATGGCCGCCGGCCTCGCCGCCGACGGCGATGATGATATCGACTCCGGCCGCAACCTGGCTCATCGCATGATCCTTCGTGCCGACCAGAGCCGCGACGGGAACCCCATGCTTCTGTCCCATGTCGAGCATCACCTGCGGCGGGATGCCCAGCGCATTGGCGATCAGCTTGATCGGGTGGCGGAAGGCAATCTCGAGCAGCGCCGCTGCCGTGCCGCCGCGCAGATTGTCGGTAAAGGCGACCTGTTCGCGGCGCACCGCCTCGATATCCTCGGCGATCCGTCCGGGGTCGACGCCATGGCGTTGCATGATGTCATTGGTAAACTGCTTGTGTTCCTGGGGCAGGGCCGCAAGTACGGCTTCGGGATCGACCTGTTCGCCCTTGCCCTCGACCTTGTTCGGGACAATGATATCGAGGCCATAGGGCTTGCCGTCGACATGGGCGTCGATCCAGCTGAGCTCTTCCTCGAGCGTCTCCGGCGAGCAATTGACCCCGCCGAACACGCCCATGCCGCCGGCGCGGGACACGGCGGCCACGACATCGCGGCAGTGCGAGAAGGCAACCAGCGGAAATTCGATGCCGAGCAGGTCGCAGATCCTGTTGTTCATGA
>CAXIBD010000066.1:0-17487 GCA_964022135.1 uncultured Sphingomonadales bacterium
GTCATAGGAAGCGATATCGGCGAGCCGCGCGGCCAGACCGCGGCGCCTGCCGCGGTTTTTCGTTTCCGGCCCGATCACCCAGCGGCGGATCTCAATCGCCTCCTGTCCGGAAAGGCGCGCCGCAAACATCGAATCGGCGGCATCGAACAGATGATGACCTTCGTCAAAGATCAGGCGGGTCGGTCGGTTCTGCTGCTCGCGTCCGCGCGCGGCATTGACCATGACCAGCGCGTGGTTGGCGATCACGATGTCGGCCTGCTGGCTGGCGCGGGCGGCTTTCTCGATGAAGCATTTGCGATAATGCGGGCAGCCGGCATAGACGCATTCGCCGCGCCGGTCGGTCAACGCCGTTGCGCCGTTGCGCCGGAACAGGGTGGTCAGCCAGCCCGGCAGATCGCCGCCGATCATGTCGCCATCCTTGCTGTAGGCGGCCCAGCGCGCGACGAGATGGGCAAGAATCGCCGCCCGGCCGGTGAACCCGCCCTGCAGGGCATCTTCCAGATTGAGCAGACAGAGGTAATTTTCGCGCCCCTTGCGCACCACGACCTTCTTGCGGAATGTTGCCTCGTCCGGATAGATGCGCCGGGTCTCGCGGTCGAGCTGGCGTTGCAAGGCCTTGGTGAAGGTCGAAATCCATACCGCACCGCCTGCCTCGCTGGACCAGAGCGAGGCAGGGGCCAGATAGCCGAGCGTCTTGCCAATGCCCGTTCCGGCTTCGGCGAGCAGCATATTGGGCGCGCCCTTGACCCTGCGCGGGTTAAAAATCTCGGTGACGGCGGCGGCGTAGCTTTTCTGGCCCTTTCGGTCCTCGGCCCCTTCACCGGTCAGCGTTTCGAGCCGGGTCAGCGTCGCCTGTTCATCCATGGTGACCGAGCGGGGTGCCGGGCGCGCCGGCTCTTCTTCCCATTCGTCCAGTTTCGAAAACAGCCAGCGTTCCGGCTCGACCGGCTTTTCGAGCCTTTTCCCGACTTCGCCAGCCCAGGGCCAGCGCAGCCGGTAGAGCGCCTGCGCGCTGCTCCACGCCCCTTCCCGCTCTTTCCAGAAAGGTGCTTCCAGTCCATCCAGTAGCAGGCTCGCCGCCTGCCGATAAAGACCGGCAATATCGGCTTCCTGTTCCGGTGGAGCCAGGCCAAGCGTCTTGGCGAGACCGGCCGGGGTCGGAACGATGAACTGGGCCGGATGGATGAAGGCGAACAGTTCCAGCAGATCCAGGCCGGACAGATCGGGATAGCCGAGCCGCTGGCCCAGTAGCGGTGCGTTGAGCAGGATATGCGGCGTCTCCGCCACCCGGCCGATCGCCTCGCCCTTGCCGATCGCGCGGGTTTCGCCATCGCTCGAGCAGATCCAGATGCCGCTATGGCTGGCGTGGAGCGCCGGATAGGGGAGGGACGTTTTGGTCAAGATTGTCGCGGCTGTATCAGGGTGCGTTCGGACCGACGAGCGCTACACCGGCAAAATATTGGTGGGCGGCAAACAGGATCGCATAGAGGACCAGCGCGATGACCACGCTGACCACTTCCCGGGCTGGTGTCGCCACTTCCGACGGTTTGACCCAGGGCCCCTCGTTGCGCGACACGGTGACAATCGAGATCAGCGCCCACAGCCCCAGTCCGCCGAACAGCACCAGCGACTTGTTGTCGCCATTGGCGAGCAGATGCCCTATCGACCAGACCAGAACGCCGGTCAGCATCGGGTGCCGGATCCATTGTTTGACCCGTGACTTGCCCTGCGCGACGCCGATCAGATAGATGGCAATGATCATCAGCAGCATGTTGAGATGACGGCCCCAGCCGGGCGGATCATAGACAAATTCCGCCGGGGTCGTGCGCCACCCGTAGATCATCAGGCCCACCGACCCGAGGAGCAGTAATGCCGCCAGCCCCTTGTGCGGCCCCTCGCCGATGGCGCCCTGAATCGAGGCGCGCAGCCCGGGCGTCACCGATTTCATAAGATGAACGATGCTCCAGAGGAGCACGCCTGCTACCAAATATGTCATCACCAATCTCCCGCTTTTGTCCTGTTCTAACTTGCTATACAGGCTAAGGCCACTATTTGCGCAGCATACAGAGAAAAACAGGAAAAATTCGTGACCGATTATCGTGAAGCAGCAGAAAATTCGAAAGCGTGGCCGTTCGAGGAAGCCCGCAAGCTGCTCAAACGCTATCGGGGCGAGCGCGGTGCGCCTGCGCCGAAGCCCGGCGGCGAACCGATGCTGTTCGAAACCGGCTATGGCCCATCCGGCCTGCCGCATATCGGCACGTTCAACGAGGTCCTGCGCACGACGATGGTGCGTCACGCCTATGAAACGCTGACCGGCAACCCGACCCGGCTGATCGCGTTCAGCGATGACATGGACGGCTTTCGCAAGGTGCCGACCAATGTCCCCAACCAGGAGATGCTGGCCGAGCATCTGCACAAGCCGCTGACCCAGGTTCCCAATCCGTTCGAGACCGATCACGAAAGCTTCGCCGCGCATAACAATGCGATGCTGCGCGAGTTTCTCGATCAGTTCGGTTTCGACTATGAGTTCGTCTCGTCGACCGAGAAATATCAGTCTGGCGCGTTTGACGAGACTCTGAAACTGGTGCTGGCGCGCAACCAGCAGATCCTGGACATCATGCTGCCGACGCTGGGCAAGGAGCGCCAGGCAACCTATTCGCCGGTGCTGCCGATCAGTCCGAAGACGGGCCATGTGCTGCAGGTGCCGGTCGAGGTGGTCGACGCCGAGGCCGGGATCGTCCGGTTCGAGGACCAGGGCGAGACGATCGAGCACAATATCCTGTCCGGCGGCGCCAAGCTGCAATGGAAGGTCGACTGGGCGATGCGCTGGACCGCGCTCGGCGTCGACTATGAAATGTACGGCAAGGATCTGACCGAAAGCGGCATCCAGTCGGGCAAGATCGCCAAGGTGCTGGGATCGCGCAAGCCGGAAGGCCTGATCTACGAGATGTTCCTCGACGAAAAGGGCGAAAAGATCTCCAAGTCCAAGGGCAATGGCCTCAGCCTCGATGAGTGGCTGCGCTATGGGTCCGAGAACAGCCTCGCCTTCTATATCTATCGCGAGCCCAAGTCGGCGAAGCAATTGCACATGGGCGTGATCCCCCGGGCGGTCGACGAATATTTCCAGTTCCGGGCCCAGTGGCACGAGCAGGAGCCGGACAAGCGGCTCGGCAATCCGGTGCACCATGTCCACAACGGCGATGTGCCGACCGACACGATTCCGGTGACCTTCGGCCTGCTGCTCAATCTGGTCGGCGTAATGGGCGATGCGGAGAAGGGGCAGATCTGGGGCTATCTGCGCCAATATGCGCCGGATGCGACCCCGGAACGCTATCCCGATCTCGACGGGCTGATCGACAATGCGATGGCCTATCACAAGGATTTCATCGCTCCCACCCTGCACCGGCGCAAGCCGGAAGGCGTCGAGGTGGCGGCGCTGGAGCGGCTCGACCAGGAACTCGCCGGGCTGCCGGAACATGCGCCGGCCGAGGATATCCAGACGATCATCTACACGATCGGCAAGGAAGGCGGTTTCGACAATCTGCGCGACTGGTTCAAGGCGCTCTACGAGACGCTGCTCGGGTCCTCGCAGGGCCCGCGGATGGGCAGCTTCATCGCGCTTTACGGCGTGCAGAACAGCCGCAGGCTGATCGCCGAAGCGCTGGCATGATCGATATCTTCACCACCGGCGGGACGATCGACAAGGTCTATTTCGATGCCCTGTCGGAATATCAGATCGGCGCGACGGCCCTGCCGGATATCCTGTCCGAGAATAACGTCTTCGTCCCGCACCGGGTGACGCAGCTGATGCGCAAGGACAGTCTCGAGCTGACCGATGCCGACCGGGCCGCGATCCATGACGCGGTCGCGGCGAGTGATGCGGACAAGATTCTGGTCACCCATGGCACCGACACGATGGTGGAAACCGCGCGGGTGCTGTCCGATATTGCCGGCAAGACGATCGTGCTGACCGGGGCGATGCAGCCGGCGACCTTGCGCAACAGCGATGCCGAGTTCAATGTCGGCTTTGCGCTGGCGGCGACCCAGACTTTGCCGCCGGGTGTCTATATAGCGATGAACGGCGAGGTCTTCGATCCGGCAGAGACGCAGAAGGACCGGTCGGCGCATCGCTTCATCAGGATGCGCGACTAGCCGGCAGACAGGACAGCAGCGACGGAGGGTTGAGATGGCAAAGCGGACGGTCGAGCAACTGAGCGAGCAGCTGCTGCACAAGCCGGTCGGGGCGCTTTCCCCGGAAGAACGGGGCGTGCTCGAGGCGATTGTCTCCCGCCAGATTGTCGCCGATGATGTCGGCGAGCGGGCGGACGAGCAAACCACGTTCGGGGAACGCCTGTCGGATCGCGTGGCCGCCATCGGAGGATCCTGGGCCTTCATCATCGCCTTTGCCCTGGTGCTGTTCATCTGGATGCTGCTGAACTCGAGGATCCTGGGCCGGTTCGATGCCGCCTTTGATCCCTATCCCTTCATCTTTCTCAACCTGCTGCTGTCGACGCTGGCGGCGATCCAGGCACCGATCATCATGATGAGCCAGAACCGCGCCTCCAACAAGGACCGGATCGCCGCGGCGCATGACTATGAGGTCAATTTGCGGGCCGAAATCGACATCATCCGGCTGCACGAGAAGATCGACCTGCTGATGCTCGAGAAGATCGCCAAGCTGGAAGCTGACCTCGGCGAGATCAAGGCGGCGGTCGGATCGACCTAGGCCGGGACCGGTGTCGTGACGGTCCGCAGCACCTCGGCATAGCTGTTGGCGATCGTCATGCGCGGGCCATAACCCTTGGCGATCAGAAGATCGTGCGCCCGGGGCAGATTGTAGCAGGGCACGCCCATGAACAGATGATGCTCGCTGTGATAATTGACCCAATAGGGCGCCAGCGTCATCCGCATCAGCATATTGGCCCTGGTCGTGCGGGCATGGCTGAAGGGATCGTCACCGCCGGTGGTGGTGCAGGCATGTTCGGCGATATTGCGGATCCGCAGGATCAGCTGGAAGGTGGTGGCGAGGGCAGCCAGCCAGATCAGGAACGGGACGATGCCGAGCGTCGCCAGACTGACCAGCAGCACGACCAGCTGGACCAGCAGGAAGCGACCGACGGTCCGGGTGGTCCGTTTGGTGCCCTCGAGATCGGTGACGGGCGCGGCCACGCCGGCAGCGCCGTTGCGGTTGAACGGAGTCCCGGCGGATGTGTCGCGCCTGGTCGGCTTTGCGGCGTCGCTGGCACCCGACAGCATTGCCTTCAGCCCTTTCCAGGCCACCGCGAACTGATTGCCGCGCTGCTTGAAAAAGGTCTGGCCGGTCAGGTCGCGGATGACCTTGCGTTTCATGCTCGCCTTGCTGGTCGGGAAGGCGGCGGACAGGCCGAGATCGGGGTCTTCGGTCTGCTGGGTGAAGCGGTGATGGGTCAGATGATAGGCGCGATAGCTGTGCAGGTCGCTGCCGGTCGCTGCGCCAGTCAGCCACTGGCCGACGAAATTGTTGATCTTGCGTTTGGGATGAAGGAGGCCGTGAGCGGCCTCGTGCATCAGGATCGACAGGCCCAGCTGGCGCCCCCCGACCAGCACCAGCGCGACCGGGGTCGCGACCAGACCGGCGAGCCAGTGCCACTGCCAGAGCAGCGCCGTGCCGCCGGTAACCAAGGCCACCATCAGCCAGCCGTGCACAGCCAGCCATACGCCGTGCCAGCGGGAAACGCGCGTCAGAGCGGCCCATTCGTCGCGGGCGAAAATCTCGTTGGGTTTGGCAGCTTTTACAGCAGGCATGATGCGATCCTTTTCCCTCTCAATATAGCTGTTTTCTGCGGCTTTTACAAGTTTTCCGGCTGACGCTACGGCTTCAGCGCCTCGGCGAGCCGCAGCATGAAATCGGCACCGCGAGCGAGCTGTTCGACCGCCAGATATTCGTTCGGCTGGTGCGCCTGCTCGATCGATCCCGGCCCACAGATCACCGTGGCGAAACCGGCCTGCTGGAACTGACCGGCCTCGGCCGCATAGGACACCACGCCCGCCGGGCCATTGTCGCCGGTCAGCCGGCGAACAAAGGCTTCCGCCTCCTGCGAGCCGGTCGGCGCCATCGGCGGCGCATTGGACAGCCGGGTTATGGTCGCGCCAGCTTCGGGAAAGGCCTGCCGCATTTCGGCGTCGAGCGCCGCTATTTTTGCCTTGAACGGAGCGAGTATCGCCTCCGGATCGCCATCGGGCGGGCAGCGCAGGTCGAAGACAAAATGCGCCCGGCGCGCGAGGATGTTCGCCGCCGTGCCGCCCTCCATCCTGCCGATGGTCAGCGTTGCGTGCGGCGGAACGAAGGGGGAATCGGGGTCGGCATTCTCCCAGAGGCCGCGCGCCAGTTCGGCGAGGTCGTGCATCAGTTCCACCGCCACCATATTGGCGGACAGGCCGAGATGGGTCAGACTTGAGTGCGCTTCGTGCCCCAGTATCTCGACTTCGTGGACGGTGATGCCCTTGTGCCCGGTAATCACCTTCATCATCGTCGGCTCGCCGATAATCGCCAGCGCCGGTTTCGGCAGTTTCGCGGCCATGTCCTCGATCATCGCCGGGGCGCCGAGGCAGCCGACTTCCTCGTCATAGCTGAACGCCAGATGGACCGGTTTCGCACCGTCCTTGAACAGGGGAACGGCGGCCAGCGCCAGCGCGATAAACCCCTTCATGTCGCAGGTCCCGCGGCCGTGCAGCAGGCCATCGCGCTCGGTCACGGTCCACGGGTCGCTGTGCCAGTCCTGGCCGTCGACCGGAACAACGTCGCTATGGCCGGACAGGATGATCCCGCCCGCCACATCGGGACCGACGGTGGCGTAGAGATTGGCCTTGGACGCATCCTCGTTGACGACGCGCGTCGAAGCGACGCCGTGCCGCTCAAGATAGTCCTCGACCCAGGCGATCAGTTCGAGATTGCTGTTCCGCGAGGTGGTGTCGAAAGCGATCAGGGTGGCCAGTATATCGCGCGCCGTGGCGGCGAGATCAGGCATCGCGATTTCGCCGCTTGAGGATGCCAAGGTCACACAGGGTCACACGGGTCACACCCCCTGAAGCAGAAAAAGTCTTGGCCGCACAGGGGGCCAAGACACGCGCGTTTTCGAACGAAGCTCTCGGATGGATCATGGATGCCGGACTATCACAACCCGTCGGATGTAGGACAGTATTTTCTCGACAGTGCCGTCGTCCCACCGGAACCGGGATGTATGGTGCACGCTCGACAGCAGGCGCGGATGGCCGGTTTCTTCTGCCTCTTTGCTTCCTGCAACGGCGCTGGACAAGAGTCAGTCGGTTCCCTGCTTCGCCTTTGCCAGTGCCGCCGCTTTGGTTTCCGCTTCTTCCATCAGGGCCTGCGCCATTTCGGTGAGCGAAGACGGGTGCGGGTTGTTCGCCAGCGGTGCCAAGGTTGCCGCTGCCCATGCATATTTGCCGTCGGCCATATATTGATTCGCGTTCATCCATCGCAATTGCGGATCATAGGGCGCCAGTTCCAGCGCGCGCTGGAGGCCCTGCACGGCTATTTCCGGCGGGGTGATGCCCTGCTCCCGGTAGGTCAGATAGAATTGCATCAGCGGAATCGGATTGTCATTTTCTATTCTGTTCACTTTGACAAATTGACTCCGCACCGCCTTCCATGCTGCATCCCGATCATCCGCATCCGATGCCCCCCGGGCCAGGGCATAGCCTTTCTGGATATAGGCATTGATGCGATCGGGGTCTGCGGCAATGGCGCGATCTGCAGCGGCAATGGCCTCAGGGTCGTTGCCTGCATCAAATTCGGCTTCAGCCAATGCCGCCTGCACGAAAGGATCGCCGGGATATCTGGCACCGACCGCTCTCGCTTTGGGGAGCAGCGCCGCCGCCTGTTCTTCATCGACGCCGCGTTTCGAGCGGATGCGGATCGGCATCATCTCCGCCTCCGCTGCATTCATCCGCCGGATGCCTATCTTGCCGGTTTTCAGAAACTCGGCCGGAATTTTATAGGTCGTTATTTTTCGCTGTTTGAGATATCTGCCCAGGTCCCCGTCCAGCTGCTGAAGGTCGCCAAAAGCCGTGTTCGCCGCCTCGATTTCGCTTCTTCCCCTGGCCAGTTCCGCGAGATAGATATCCAGCTGGCCTTTACGCTCCGGGGAGAAATGCAACATGTGGTAGAGCGCCCAGCTCTGCCCGTAGAAACTGTCATAGCTTTTTGACTTGTTGGCCTGATAGGCCTGGGTGTCGAGCAACCGTTCGATCGGGACCTCTCTGGCGAGCGCCAGCTCATAGGCACGGTTCTTGGAAGAGAGGCCGACGCCGACGCTGCCATCGCTGCCAAAGCTCGCGGTCCCGTAAAATTCCGCAAAGCCTTCGCTCAGCCATCGGGGGTAGGCGCGTGCCGACGAACCGATCAGAAAATGATGGGCATATTCGTGGAGCAAGACCAGTTCGGATTGTGACAGTTCGTGGCGCCCCGTCCTGACTTCCGGTATCACGGCGAGCGAACCGCCGGCGCGCGGTACGTAAAAGCCCTGCAGATATTTGCTGTCCTCACCGGCGAGTTTGCGCACGTCGCGGGCGCTATCGAGCGCATAGATAGTTACGCGATTGGACGGGCTGGGTTTCTCCTGTGGCCGGTTGAACAGAAACCGCATGGTGTCGTGATAGCGCTCGAGACGTTCGGCAAACTCCCTGACATCCGATTCCTTCTGGTCCGAATATATCAGGAAATGATCGCTGCTGGCTTCGTGCCAAGCCGCCCGTGCAGGCGTGTTGAGGGCCAGAACCGAAAGGCAAAACGCCAAGAATATTCGCATCATAAATGCCCCTGCCCAAGGGGCGGATATAAGTCAGAAGCAAATAGGGTGGCAATGATTAGTTAAAGGTGCGGCCGGTTCTGTCCACCTACAATTTCGGATTATGCGCTGTTCCGTTCCCCGTGATGCTTCCTCAGCCTGAACGCCAGCCAGCCAAGCATGGCGCCGAAGCAAAGGGCAAAGGCACCGATCAGCCAGCCGACCGACAACAGCGTTGCAGCGGGGTCGGCATACATGATGTAGATCAGGGCCGCGCCGAACAGGATAGAAATGAGGCCACTCAGCATCATCAGCCATTCCCGGTCGATTTCCCTGCGCAAACGGATGGCAGCGCCGATTTCCAGGCCGCCGGTCAATATCGCCCAGGCGGCGATCATCGCGACCGCGACAAAGGCATAGCTGATGGTCATCATCAGCGGCATGAAGGCAAAAATGACGGCAATGGCGATGCCGGCAAGCCCGCGCAGGATCAGCCAGCCCCAGCGATCCGCCTTTTCCCTTGCCCCCTTGACCGCGCCGATGATGGAAGCGATGCCGTCCGCAGCCGCGACAATCGCGAACAGTAGCGTGAAGGCAAAAAGCGCCGAAAACGGATAGATGATCGCGACAGCGCCAAGCACGATCCACAATATCGCCCGGATCAGAAACGCGATCCAGTTGTGCGCCGGCAAGAGCAGGCTTTCGAATGGCGGGTTTGCTGTTTTATCGGTCATGATCTCTTCTCCCCGGATTTGCGGACAAGCAGAAGTCAGGAGGGGCCGGTCGCGATCGACCGGCCCCTCGCTCTGTCAGTGACGGCTGCCGACGTTGATCGGGATCTTGTGTCCCAGCGTGCCCGCGCCCGAATAGGGAATGGTCACGGTCAGCATGCCGTTGTGGAAGTCGGCATGAGCCTTGTCTTCCTCGGCGCCCTGCGGCAGCACGATATGCCGTTCGAACCGGCCATAGAAGCGCTCGGAATAGCCGTCCTGACGGTCTTCTTCCTGACGGCGCTCGCCTTTCATGGTGAGAACGCCATCCTTGACCGTCAATTCGATATCATCCTCTGACAGGCCGGGAATTTCGGCTACCAGTTTGACCTCATTGTCCTTTTCCGACAATTCGATCGATGGCCAGTTGAAGTTCTGGCCAAGGTTGGATGCGCTGCCAAAGCTGCGGAACGCATCGTCGAACAGCCGGTCGATTTCGCGACGAAAACTGGTCACCGGACTGCTGTCATTGTCCCTCATGATCGCCGGCAAGCGATCGTCCTGCCGGCTCCAGGGGATCAGATCACGCATGTTCACATCTCATCTCCTTTTGCTACTGGGTTGAACGCAGGTCCGGCCTGAAGTCCCGGTCCGGACCTATCGATATAGGTGGTTTGCGGACAGGGAATTTCAAGACCGAGAGCACGGAAAATTCGATCATGTTTTCATGAAACGGCGCGGGATTTCGAGCCGGGTTTGCGCGCCGGCCCGCAGTCTTTTCTCCGGAGGGAGAGGCGGTCTGAACCGGTTCCTCCGTAACGAATGAGCCCGTCAAACCCCACCCCTGGTGAGGGCGGTCTTTGACGGGCCCGGTGCCAGATATTGTTCGTTCTTCTAGCTCTCCGCGGCAATCCAGTCGCGGATCTTGGTTTCGAGCACGGTCATCGGCAGGGCGCCGGTGTTGAGCACCTGGTCGTGGAATTCGCGCGGGTCGAACTTGTCGCCGAGCGCATCCTGGGCTTCCTTCTTCAGCCGCTGGATGGTCAGCGCGCCGATCTTGTAGGCCAGCGCCTGCGAGGGGATCGCGATATAGCGTTCGACTTCGGCGGTGGCGTCGGTCTTGCCCATGCTGCTGTTGTCGAGCATGTACTGGATCGCCTGGTCGCGGGTCCAGCCCTTGCTGTGCAGGCCGGTATCGACGACCAGCCGCATCGCGCGGAGCATCTCGTCGTCGAGGTGGCCGAAGCGCTGATAGGGATCGGTATAGAGTCCCATCGGGTAGCCCAGCTTCTCGGAATAGAGCGCCCAGCCCTCGACAAAGGCGGTATTGCCGCCGAAGCGCATGAAGTTCGGCAGGTCGGTATTTTCCTGGGCCAGCGAGATCTGGAAGTGATGGCCCGGCGCGCCTTCGTGCAGATAGAGGGTGGTGAAGCCGGAGGTGCTGCGCGACGGCAGGTCATAGGCGTTGAAATAGAAGACGCCGGGACGCGAGCCGTCGGGCGTGCCGCTCTGGTAGGAGCCGCCGGCCTGGAACTTCTCGACCGATTCGTCATAGGGGCGGATTTCCAGCGGCGATTTCGGCAGCACCTTGAACTGGTCGCCGATCTTTTCGTCGACCTTCTTGCCGATGTCGTAAAAGGCCTGGGTCATGGCTTCGCGCGAGGCGGGGTGGAATTTGGGATCGGTGCGGAGATATTCGAAAAACTCGGACAATGTTCCGTCATAGCCGACCTCGGCCTTGATTTCTTCCATCTGGGTCTTGATCCGGGTCACTTCGCTGAGGCCGAGATTGTGGATATAGTCGGCCTTGAGTGGCAGGGTGGTCGTGTTCTCGATCAGATATTCATAGAGAACGTCGCCGCCCTTCATGCTCGAAAGCCCGACTTCGTCGCGGGTGACCGGCAGATATTCGTTCTTCAGGAAATCGTGCATGCGCTGATAGCCGGCAAAAATTTCCTTGGTCGAGGCGGCATATTCCCTGGTCAGGCGGGCCTTGTCTTCCTCGCTGAAATCCTCGGGGAAATTCTTCGTCGGTGCCATGAACGGGCTGTCTTCCAGACCGAGGCCGATCTGGGTGGCGAGCTGCTCGATGACATTGTTGATCGTCAGCCTGGTTTCGACCACGCCGCTTTCCATGCCCTGGCGGAACCGTTCAATCGAACGGTCGCCGATCACGACGAACTGCTTGTGGCGCTTGAGATTGTCTTCGTAGTTCTTCACCGTCTTGAACGGCGCGGCACCCTTGCCCGAAGCGAAATCGGGATAGAAGGTGTGGAAGCCGCTGAAATGATTGACCGGGCGGACCACGGTCAGCGCCATGATCTCGTCGGAATAGCCCTTCAGCGCCTGCTGCTTGTCGCGCTTGAACACGTCATAGGCGATCCTGTCGGTGGCGCTGAGCTTGCTGCGGTCGATCTTCATCAGCGCTGCCAGTTCGGCGGTTTCGGCGGCCTTTTCCTTGGCGAAATATTCGTCCGAAATATAGTCGCCGAGCTGGTCGGCATAGCGTTCGTCGCCGCGGAACAGCGCGCCGATCGGATTGCGCTTGAGACTGTCCTCGTCGCTCTTGGCGAACAGGGCCTTCATCTTCTGGCCCTCGGTCATCTCGGCGGATTCGTGATGTTCCATAGCAGCGGCGCTGGTCGCGGCGAGCGGCTGGGCGATAGCGATGCCGCCGGTCGCGAGGAGGCTGGTACCGAGAAGAAGGGCGAGAGATTTCTTGATCATGTCATGTTCCTGTCCAAAAACTGTTATGGCCAGCTAACACGGTAAAGTATCGCTCGCAACGAATTCCCTGCCGCGCGCATGTTGTTGGTCGAAACCGGTCGTGCGTTGGTCGGTGCGGCGGCGGTTCAGCCTTGCGAGGCCGGTTGCCACGGGTTGAGCCGGAACCATTTGGTGATGATATATTTGGTGCCCTTCTCGACCGGTCGGCCGGCGTGCAGCGTGTCGATATTGGGGGTCCCGTCGGGGCGCATGTTGTTCCACATCAACAGCATGCCGCGGCGGGGTTCGACCTGATATTCCAGCTGCGGAAAGGCGGTCGCGCCGCCCTGTTCCGGCTCGTTCAGATAGGCCATGGCGGTCCAGCTGCGCTGGCCGCCATTGGGGCCTTCATATTGCCAGTATTTCTCGCCCTCGTGGAAATAGTCGTGATGATCCTTGAACTGCTGGCCGGGCTGGTAGCGCTGGCCCTGGAGGATTTCGCTGTGCGTCTGGGGCAGGCCCATCAGGTCGCAGATCGCCTTGTCGATGCGGCGGATATCGGGGTCGGCGGGATCGACGTTGCAGCTGTAGCTGGTGCGATAGCCCTCGCGCTGGGTGCCCTCGTACAGGGTCGAGGGCTGGCTGTCGCTGTCGATCATCCGGATCAGCAGGTCGCAGTCGGCATCGCTGAGAAAATTCTGGTGGACGTAAAGCTGCATATGCGGGCTTTCCAGCCACTGCACGCGGGGATGGGCGTTGAGCGTATCGGTGACCTTCCGGCCGACAGCGGCCATCCGCCGCGGGCTTGCATAAAGCTCGGTCTGCTTTTTCGAAAATGCCTTGGCCATGGGCTGCCGCCTAGTCGATGACGCGCCCGCGCACCATGACCCAGTCGACCTGTTCGAGCTTGCGGACATCGTCCAGCGGGTTGCCGTCGAGCGCGATCAGGTCGGCGGAATAGCCGACCGCGATCCGGCCGATCTGATTGTCCATGTCGAGCATCTTGGCCGCGACGGTGGTGGCGCTGGCGATCGCTTCGCGGCGCGTCAGGCCGGCGTCGACCATCAGCTGCAGTTCCTCGGCATTGCGACCGTGGGCAAAAACACCGGCATCGGTACCAAAGGCGATCGGAACGCCCATCTCCCTGGCCATCGCCACTGCCTTGCCGACCCGGCCCATGGTCATGCGGATTTTCTCCTCGACCACCGGCGTGTAGATGCCCTTGCCGAGACCCTCGCTGACGCCGTGGAACGCCATCAGGGTCGGCACCATGGCGGTGCCATTGGCTTTCATGACCTTCAGCGCCGCCTCGTCGGCGAAGGTGCCGTGCTCGATCGTGTCGATCCCGGCCCGCGCCGCGGCCTCGATGCCGCGCGCGCCATGGGCGTGGGCCATGACCTTGAGGCCGAGCGAATGGGCGGTGTCGGCGATCGACTGCATCTCTTCACTGGTAAATTGTGCATCCAGCCCGCGGCCCTGCTGCGAGAGGACGCCGCCGGTGGCGGTAATCTTGATGATGTCGGAACCGGCGCGGCTCGCCTTGCGGACCTTGGCGGCGCATTCGACCGCGCCGGTGCAGCTGTAGCCGCTGGACAGCAATTCGTTCACGTCCTCGGTGAAGCCGGAGACATCGCCGTGCCCGCCGATGATCGCCAGCGGCGGGCCGGCGGCGATGATGCGCGGACCGGGAATCAGGCCCTCCGCGGTACCCCGGCGCAGCGAGAAAGCGCTATATTGCGAGGAACCCGCTTCGCGCACGGTGGTGAAACCGGCCTTTGCTGTCAGCAGCGCATTTTTCGCGCCGACGACCACGCCCCATTCGGCAGGCTCGGTGGTTTCCTTCCAGAAATCGCCGCCGGGGTCGCCGGTCAGATGCACGTGCAGGTCGATCAGGCCGGGCATGACGGTCTTGGTGCCGAGGTCGATGATGGTGGCATTGGCGTCTGACACCGGTTCCGAACCGCGCCGGATTTCGGCGATCTTGCCGTCGCGGACGATGATGGTCGCCGGCCCGCTGGGAGAAGAGGCAGCATCGGTCAGCAGATTGCCGACGCGAATGATCTGATCCTGGGCGATGGCGCCGGCTGGCACCATTGCCATCGCCAGAGTGGATATGGTCAGGCTGAGCGCGCGTATCATCAAGAGTCTCCTGTTATTTCGGTGCACTTTTGCGGGCAGGCGGGCAAAGTTGCAACCGCAAAGGGCTTCGTTGGGACCAAATCTTCTGTCTCGGCGTGAGGGGAGCGATAAAAGCCATGAAGCAGCCCGCTTTGTCCGCGAGTCGGACTCCAGTCCGGCGCCAATCACGACGGCGAAGACCGGTTGTCGGGTTTTTGCAGATCATGCGCCGATCAACCGGGCTACTGCAGAAAGCCACGCGGACGCGGGCCTTCGATTGACAAGCCACGCCAATTCCACGATGATTTTCGCTCACGACTCCCTATTGCCTTCCCAATCCATGGTCAAATCGCGGCCCTGTTGTTTCAAGGAGACTATATTATGCGCTTCCCCCTCGCTCTTGTTGCACTGGCCGCAACGGCTCCCCTGCTCGCACAGTCCACTCCCGAGGTCCCGGGGCAGATGGATGCAACACGCGTGGTCGCCGGAACCTATGTCGCCGACCCCTCTCATTCGCTGATCGCCTGGGAAGTCAATCATTTCGGATTTAGCGATTATATCGGGCTGTTCGGCGATGTGGCCGGGACGTTGACGCTTGATCCGGCCAACCTCTCCGCCGCCAGCGTCGATGTGACCATCCCGGTTGGCAAGGTGACTACCGCCAGTGCGGGGCTGACCGACCATCTGTTGCGGCCGGGCAAGGACGGCGCCAAGCCGGATTTCTTCGGCCCCGACCCCGATGACGCTCGGTTCGTGTCGACCAGCGTGACCGCCACCGGGAATATGGCGAAAATCAACGGCAACCTCACGCTGAACGGTATCAGCCGACCAGTGACGCTGGATGCCCAATTCACGGGAGCAGGGGTCAATCCCTACAGCAAGAAGCAGACCGTCGGCTTTTCGGCAACCACCATGATCAAGCGCAGCGATTTTGGTATAAACACGGCCATTCCATTCGTATCGGATGCGGTCGAGCTGGAAATTCATGTCGCCTTTGAAAAGGGCGAAGCAAGCTGATCACGGATTATCGTCACAAAAAACCCGCCGCCCTTTCGGGCAGCGGGTTTCTGTTTCAGACAATTCCGTCTTACCAGAAGAAGTCGTAGATCACGTCGATGACTTCGCCTGTATAGGTATCGATCAGCAAGACATCGTCATAATAGCGGACCCAGCGGGTTCCCGGATAGGCCGGAGGCAGGCGGTAATAGCTGGGGTTGTTGATCCAGTAGCGCGAGCTGAAGAAGGGGGATCCCAGATATATCCCGATGTTCAGCCGGCGGTAGCGGTAGTCCCGATAGGGAGCGTAGTAACGGCCCAGCCGGTAATGGCTGCGGTTAGACTGCCTATAATTCCGCCAGTCATAGCGCCGGTCCTGGCGCCAGCTGCGGTTCCAGTTGCGGCTGCTGCGATTATAGTCGCGACTGTAGTTGCGGTTGCCGCTATATTGGCGCTGGTCGCGGTAGCGCCGGTCAATCCGGCCATCCCGATTGCGATCGACCCGCCGGTCGACAACGCCGTTGTTGTTGCGATCAAAGCGCCGGTCAACCTGTCCGTCGCGATTGCGATCAAAGCGGCGGTCTACGCGGCCATCCCGATTGCGGTCGCCCTGCCTGACGTCCTGACGTCGGTCCTGGCGGTTGACAACGCGTCGGTCGACCCGCTGTTCTCGCTGGGTCGCGAGATTGACATCGGGATTTTGACGGGCCGCCCGTCTGGACAAGCCGTCATAATTGCGGCTGGCGCGATCGGTGTTCGCGCTGCGGTCAACATTGTCGACGCGCCGATTTTGCCGGGCCTCCATCTGATCGCCGCGCGTTCGAAAATCGGCCTGCCCGCGATTGTTTCGATTTTCGGCTCTCTGAGCCCGACGAGCGGTTCTGTCTGCGTCCCGGTTCCCGCGTCGTTCGCTGAGGCCATCTCGCTGCAGGTTGGCGGTGCCGGTAAGGTCAACCTGCACGAGGCCGGGGCCGCTTTCGAGATTGGGCAAGATTTCCGCTGCGGATGCGGCGGCGGGCGTCAACATCGTGGCAGCCATCAGGCCGGGGATCAAAAATATACGCATGGCTTACTCCTGTTGCTGGCGACTCCATCTGTCGCATCTGTGGAACAGGTAATAGTTAATTAACCCTGTCGGACTCCTGAACTGACTTGTTATATTCAGGAAAGGTTCGACTTATCTGAACAACCTTGTCCAGTCAAGTCGAACCCCGGACTTGATCCGGGGCCCATCAAGGGTGCGCGATAGTGGTGATTTGTGGTGAGTGGATTGGCCCATCCCAACCCTTGCGTTTTCAGGAGGCTCAGGAGATGGGCCCCGCTTTCGCGGGGGGCACGCCCTTATTTGGTGCGGGAGCACCGCTAATCCTTCAGATTATCCTTCTCGAGCCACTCTTCCAGCCATTTGATCGTATATTCGCCCGACTGGAATTCCGGGTCATAGACCAGCTTCTGGTGCAGCGGGATGGTGGTCTGGACGCCCTCGATGACAAATTCGTCGAGCGCGCGCGCCAGCCGCATCATGCAGCCGTCGCGGGTGCGGCCATAGACGATCAGCTTGGCGATCATGCTGTCATAATAAGGCGGGATCGAATAGCCGGCATAGAGACCGCTGTCGACGCGCACGTGCATGCCGCCGGGCGGATGATAGCCGGTGACCTTGCCGGGCGAGGGGGCCCAGGTCTTCGGATTTTCGGCGTTGATCCGGCATTCGATGGCGTGGCCGCTGAACACCAGCTCTTCCTGCGTCACCGACAGGTCGCGCCCATCGGCGATGCGGATCTGTTCGCGCACCAGATCGAAACCGGTGATCATCTCGGTCACCGGATGCTCGACCTGCAGCCGGGTGTTCATCTCGATGAAATAGAATTCGTTATTCTCGTAGAGAAACTCGATCGTGCCGGCGCCGCGATATTGCATGCCCTTCATCGCATCGACGCAGACCTTGCCCATCGCCTCGCGCTGTTCGGGGCTGATCACCGGGGAAGGCGCTTCCTCGAGCACTTTCTGGTGCCGGCGCTGCAGCGAACAGTCGCGCTCGCCGAGATGGATGGCGTTGCCGCGGCCGTCGCCGAACACCTGGAATTCGATGTGGCGGGGATCGCCGAGATATTTTTCGATATAGACGGTGGCGTCGCCGAATGCCGCCTTGGCCTCGGTGCCGGCCTGCT
>CAXIBD010000067.1:0-17082 GCA_964022135.1 uncultured Sphingomonadales bacterium
GCATCGTCTGCGAAAAATGCGGTGTCGAAGTCACGGTGACCAAGGTCCGCCGCGAGCGCATGGGTCATATCGACCTCGCCGCTCCCGTCGCCCATATCTGGTTCCTGAAGTCGCTGCCGTCGCGCATCGGTCTGCTGCTCGACATGCAGCTCAAGCAGCTGGAACGCGTGCTCTATTTCGAAAGCTATGTGGTCATCGAACCCGGTCTGACCGCGCTGGAAAAATTCCAGCTGCTGACCGAAGACGAAATGCTGGCCGCTCAGGATGAATATGGCGAAGACGCCTTCTCCGCCGGCATCGGCGCCGAAGCGGTCAAGATCATGCTGCAGGACCTCGACCTGAAGCAGGAACGCGACGATCTGATGGAAGATCTGCGCACGACCAAGTCGACGCTGAAGCCCAAGAAGATCATCAAGCGGCTGAAAGTCGTCGAAAGCTTCATCGATTCGGGCAACAAGCCGGAATGGATGATCCTCGAAATCATTCCCGTGATCCCGCCCGAGCTGCGCCCGCTGGTGCCGCTCGATGGTGGCCGCTTCGCGACGTCGGATCTCAACGATCTCTATCGCCGTGTGATCAACCGGAACAACCGCCTGAAGCGCCTGATGGAACTGCGTGCGCCGGACATCATCGTCCGCAACGAAAAGCGCATGCTGCAGGAATCGGTCGACGCCCTGTTCGACAACGGCCGTCGTGGCCGCACCATCACCGGTGCCAACAAGCGTCCGCTGAAATCCCTGTCCGACATGCTCAAGGGCAAGCAGGGCCGTTTCCGGCAGAACCTGCTCGGCAAGCGCGTCGACTATTCCGGTCGTTCGGTGATCGTGACCGGTCCCGAGCTGAAATTGCACCAGTGCGGTCTGCCGAAGAAAATGGCGCTCGAGCTGTTCAAGCCGTTCATCTACGCTCGGCTTGATGCCAAGGGTCTTTCGATGACCCTCAAGCAGGCCAAGAAATGGGTCGAAAAGGAACGCAAGGAAGTCTGGGACATTCTGGAAGAAGTGATCCGCGAACATCCCGTGATGCTGAACCGCGCACCCACGCTTCACCGTCTCGGCATCCAGGCGTTCGAACCGGTACTGATCGAGGGCAAGGCGATCCAGCTTCATCCGCTGGTCTGCTCCGCCTTCAACGCCGACTTTGACGGTGACCAGATGGCGGTCCACGTGCCGCTTTCGCTGGAAGCCCAGCTCGAAGCACGCGTGCTGATGATGTCGACCAACAACATCCTCTCGCCCGCCAACGGAAAGCCGATCATCGTGCCGTCGCAGGATATGGTTCTCGGCATCTATTACCTGACAATGGACCGGAAGGGCGAGCCTGGCGAAGGTATGCTGCTGGCCGACATGGCCGAAGTGCACCAGGCGCTGGAAATCGGTGCGGTGACGCTCCACTCCAAGATCACCACCCGGGTGCCGCAGACCGACGAGGACGGCAATCCGATCCTCAAGCGTTTCGACACCACGCCGGGCCGTCTGCTGATCGCCGAATGCCTGCCGAAATCGCACCTCGTGCCGTTCGACATCGTCAACCGCTTGCTGACCAAGAAGGAAGTCGGCGACGTGATCGATCAGGTCTACCGTCACACCGGTCAGAAGGACACGGTCCTGTTCGCCGATGCGATCATGGGCCTTGGCTTCCGCCACGCCTGCCGCGCCGGCATTTCCTTCGGCAAGGATGACATGATCATTCCGGACTCGAAAGACGCGACTGTCGCTGCAACGCGCGAACAGGTTGCCGATTATGAGCAGCAGTATCAGGACGGTCTGATCACGCAGCAGGAAAAATATAACAAGGTGATCGACGCCTGGTCCCGTTGCGGTGACACGGTTGCGAACGCGATGATGGACGAGCTTGCAGCGACGCCGCTGGACGAGAATGGCCGCGAGCGCGAGATCAACGCGATCTACATGATGAGTCACTCCGGCGCCCGTGGTTCGCCAGCCCAGATGAAGCAGCTGGGCGGCATGCGCGGCCTGATGGCGAAACCTTCCGGCGAGATCATCGAAACACCGATCATCTCGAACTTTAAGGAAGGCCTGACGGTTCTGGAATATTTCAACTCCACCCACGGGGCGCGTAAGGGCCTTGCGGATACGGCGCTGAAAACGGCCAACTCGGGTTATCTGACCCGTCGTCTGGTCGACGTTTCGCAGGATTGCACGATCGTCGAGGAAGATTGTGGCACCGAAAATGCGCTGGAGATGAAAGCCATCGTCCAGGGCGGTTCGGTTATCGCATCGCTGGGCGAACGTATCCTCGGCCGGACCATGGCTGAAGATATTGTCGACAGCAAAGACGACAGCGTCGTGATCAAGTCTGGCACGTTGCTCGACGAAGCAGCCATTGTCGTGATCGAAGAGCTCGGCATCCAGTCCGCGCGCATTCGCTCGCCGCTGGTCTGCGAATCCAAGATGGGCGTCTGCGGCACCTGCTACGGCCGTGACCTTGCTCGCGGTACACCGGTGAACATCGGTGAAGCGGTTGGCGTTATCGCCGCCCAGTCGATCGGTGAGCCAGGCACGCAGCTGACGATGCGGACCTTCCACATCGGCGGCGCGGCGCAGCTCAACGAGCAGTCCAATCTGGAATCGGTTGCCGAAGGCCGCGTCGAATATCGCGACATGCCGGTCATCGAAGACAAGAACGGACGCTTCCTGTCCTTGGCGCGTAGCGGTGTGATCGCCGTGATCGACAATGACGGTCGCGAACGCTCTGCCGACAAGGTGCCTTATGGTACCAGCGTGCTGATCAAGGATGGCGCGGTGGTTCACCTGGGCGATCGTCTCGCCGAATGGGATCCGTTCACGATGCCGATGATCACCGAGAAACCGGGTATCATCAAATATCAGGACGTCATCGAGGGCAAGACGATGACCGAACAGACCGATGAAGCCACCGGTATCGCACAGCGTGTGATCACCGAATATCGGGCATCGGGTCGCGGCGCGAACAAGGAAGACCTTCGTCCGCGCATGACTTTGCTCGACGAAAACAGTGGAGAGGCCGGTCGCTATCTGCTGGCCACTGGTGCCACGCTTTCGGTCGAGGACGGCCAGAAGGTTGTCGCCGGCGACGTGCTGGCACGTGTCTCGCGGGAAGCTGCGAAAACCCGTGACATTACCGGTGGTCTGCCACGGGTGGCCGAACTGTTCGAGGCGCGTATTCCGAAGGACAATTCGATCATCGCGAAAATCGACGGGCGGATTGAATTTGTCCGCGACTACAAGGCGAAGCGCAAGATCGCGATTGTGCCCGAAGAAGGCGAACCGGTCGAATATCTGGTGCCGAAGACGAAGGTCATCGACGTCCAGGAAGGCGATTTCGTCAAGAAGGGCGACAATCTGGTCTCCGGTTCTCCCGATCCGCATGACATTCTCGAAGTTCTGGGGGTTGAGGCGCTCGCCGAATATCTCGTTTCGGAAATTCAGGAAGTCTATCGTCTGCAGGGCGTGAAGATCAACGACAAGCACATCGAGACGATCGTTCGTCAGATGCTGCAGAAGGTTGAAATCACCAATGGTGGCGATACCACCTTGCTGCCGGGCGAGCAGATCGATCTGGAAGAGATGCTGGAATATAATGCCAAGCTGACGAAGAAGCAGATCCCGGCCGAAGGCAAGCCGGTTCTCCTCGGTATCACCAAGGCGAGCCTGCAGACCCGCAGCTTCATCTCTGCCGCTTCGTTCCAGGAAACCACCCGGGTGCTGACCCAGGCGGCGGTCGAGGGCAAGAAGGACCAGCTGATCGGTCTCAAGGAAAATGTGATCGTGGGTCGCCTGATCCCTGCCGGTACCGGCGCGGGCATGAACCGTGCGCGGATCGCCGCAACCAGCCGCGATGCGGCCTTGCGGGCGCAGCAGCAGAAAATGCTGGATGCGATGCAGGCAGCTGCCGATCTGAAGGCGGAAGAAGTGGCACAGGCCGCGGCTCCTGCCGAAGCCGAGCCAACGGCCGAAGACGTTTTCCGCGATACACCGGTCGAGGAAAGCCTGATCGCTGCAGACAGCTCCGAAGAACAGCATGAAGCTGAACTGGCGCAGGGCTCTGATGCCGCAACCGGTGATTCGCACATGGCGAAAACCATGGGTGAAGGCATCAAGGAAAGCGAAACCGAAGCGGCCCAGCCGGACGAAGACGAGGAAAAATAGTCTTCCCGGTCTTTGACACGAATAAAAAGGCCCCGCCGGAGATGATCCGGCGGGGCCTTTTATTTTGCACAGATGGGAAAAGCCCCGCCGGAGAAAGTCCGGCAGGGCTTTCGCTGGATTGTCAGGCAGTCAATTTTGCAGCCGTCCGTGCAACCTTGCCGCCCAGATATTTTGCGCCATCAATATCGATTTCATGCGGCGTCCGGCTGCCGTCCCCGCCAGCCACGGTCGAGGCCCCATAAGGCGAACCGCCGACAATCGCGTCCGTATTGAGCTGCCCGGCAAAGCCATAGTCCAGCCCGACGATCGTCATGCCATGGTGCAGCAGATTGGTGATGATCGAAAACTGGGTGGTTTCCTGACCGCCATTCTGAGAGGCGGTCGAGGTGAACGAGGCACCCACCTTGCCGACCAGCGCTCCGTTCATCCACAGTCCGCCGGTACGGTCCCAGAAGGATGCCATCTGACTCGACATGCGGCCAAAGCGGGTCGGTGACCCGACGATGATCGCGTCATAGTCGGCCAGGTGATCCGGTTCGATCACGGGGTGATCCTCATTGGCAGAAAAGCCGGATGCCTCGACGACCTCCTTTGGTGCCGTTTCCGGGACGCGGCCAATGGTGACCTCGCCTCCGGCTTCGCGCGCACCGTCGGCAATCGCCTGGGCCAGTGCACCGACATGACCATAGGAAGAGTAATAGAGTACCAGTATTTTCGCCATTTTTGTTCTCCGTTTATCGGGGGGGGGGTAGAATGAAGGAGCGCCCCTTGCCGAAGCGCTCCTTCTTTGGGGTTATCAGTTCCGGGATTCGCGTGCCTCTACAAAGACAAATTCTGCATCGTCGACCGCTTCGATATGGAGCGATGCAACATCCCTGATAGCCAGGGAGTCGCGCGCCCCGACCAATTCGCCGTTCACCCGGATCTGGCCCGCGGAACCGACCAGATACACGTGGGCTCCATCGGCAATCCGGTGGTCAATCGACGTGCCTTTGGTCAGCGTTGCACCATAGAAGCGCGCATCGGCTCCAATCATCAACGCACCGTCCTGGATGTCCTCGTCAAAACCGCTGGCAAGAATTTCCAGCTGGTCGGCACGATCGCCCTTGGGGAAGGCTTTCGCATCCCAGTGCGGCTTGCCACCGGCAGCGCGCGGTTCGATCCAGATCTGGAACAGGCGCGTCTGTTCGTCCTCCAGATTATATTCGCTGTGCATCACTCCGGTGCCGGCGCTCATCACCTGCACGTCGCCCGCCTCGGTCCGGCCTTCGTTGCCGAGATTGTCGCGGTGCGTGATCGCGCCCTCGCGGACATAGGTGATGATTTCCATATCCCGGTGACCATGCATAGGAAATCCGGTTTTCGGCTGGATTTCGTCGTCATTCCAGACCCGGATCGGACCAAAACCCATGCGGGCCGGATCCCAGTAATTGCCGAAGGAAAAATGATGGCGTGCCTGCAGCCAGTCATGATTCACATGGGCCAGATCTTTGAATTCCCTTTTCTCAATCATTGTCAGTCTCCTGTTGCAGCGGCATCCGATGCCGCTCCGTATGAAATTGAAATAGCGCGGCAGCTTTGTTTCTTGAATAGACAATATAGAATTTGATTGTTTCCATATATGATCTAATATCGCACCATGAGCTTACCCGATTATGAAGCATGGGCGATTTTTGCCGCGGTTGCGCGGCTGGGCAGCTTTACCGCCGCTGCCGACGAGCTGTCGCTTTCGAAGCCCACCATTTCGAAGGCGATATCCAGACTGGAACAGTCGCTGGGTACGGTCCTGTTCCACCGCACCTCGCGGAAGATTTCGCTATCCACCGCCGGCAAGTCGCTGCTGCCGCATGCCCAGCAAATCGCCCGCGACGGCGAAGCGGCGATGGAGGCCGCCCGCGATACCACGCATTTGCTGAAAGGGCAGGTGCGGGTGGCGGCACCGCTCAGCTATGGCTTGTCCCACCTCGCGCCCGTAATCGCCGACTTCATGTGCGCCTTTCCCGAGATCACCGTCGATCTCCAGCTCAACGATGCGCTGGTCGACCTGGTCGAGGAAGGCTTTGATTGCGCCATCCGGATCGCCGCACTGCCGGACAGCAGCCTCAGGTCCATAAGGTTGCGCAATGTCGAGGCCTATTTCATCGCCGCTCCGAGCTACATCCAGCGCATGGGCCAGCCAAAGCTGCCCGGCGATCTGGTCGATCATGATTGTTTTGTCTATTCCAACACGCCCCAGTCTGATCTCTGGCAAATCTCGGGTCCCGATGACCAGTCCGTCAGCGTGCGGCCGCCGTGCCGGTTCCGCAGCAACAATGGTGACGTGATGCTGCCTGCACTGATTGCCGGACGCGGCATCGGCTATTTGCCCGACTTTCTGTGCAAAAACGCGCTCGCCACGGGTGATCTGGTCAATATCCTGCCGGGATGGCGCATGGGCGATATTGCGCTGCATATCGTCATGCCCCCGTCCCGCCTGCGCCCGGCCCGGGTGGATGCGCTGGTCAACCATCTGAAGGATAATTTGCGCTAGCCCGATCAGGCGGAGAGGAAAGCATGTCATTTTTTCCTGTCCTACAGGGGCCGGCTTTTCTATGCTCATCTGCCCGAGACAAGTGCCTCTATCATGACCATCAACCTCTTGCCCGACGCTGTTTCCCCTTCCCCGAACACCCGGTTTTTGTCGAATATCGGCGACAGGGGGATTTATTCTCTTACACTGTAAAGATTGTAAAGTTCATCAGCAAAGCAGGTCCGAATATTAATGCCGCTCGAAACCATCCTGCTCTTTCTGGTCGCCGACATGATGTTCTGCCTGACCCCGGGGCCGGCGACTCTGGTCACCGTCAGCCACGCCTTGCCGCATGGCCCGACCGGAGGAATGCGGGGAGCGCTCGGGCCGATCGTCGGCGTGAATGTCGGCAATTTCATCTGGTATGCCCTGACCGCCTTCGGACTGATCGCGCTGTTGCAGGCGGTTCCGACCGCCTATTCCGTGCTCCGCTGGACCGGTGTCGCCTATCTCGCATGGATGGGCTTTCGGATGTATCACGCCGGAACCAGCGCCCTTGCCCGCCAATCTGCCAGAAGCACCAGCTTTCGCAAGGGGTTCGTCAATGGTCTGGCGGTACATATGTCCAATCCCAAGGCGCTTCTTTTCTATACCGCCTTCATCCCGCCCTTCATTGATCCGGAAGGAAATCTGCTGCTGCAATTTGCCATTCTCGCCGGGCTGACCGTGATTACCGAGACCACCGGCCTCACCTTCTACGCTACTCTCGCGTCGCGGGCACGGAAATTGGGTCGCGCCGATCAGGCGCAGCCGCTGTTTCAGAAAATTGCGGCCACGGTATTGGTCGTCGCAGCGCTGATACTGGCCTGGTGGAACCTGACCGATAGCGCGATGCAGAGCGCATTCAACCTGGCGCAAGGCAGGATGGGCTAGATGAGCGCGATGATCCGAATCCTTTTCTCCCTGCTGGCTCTGTTCTTTGCCAGTCCGCTCTATGCGCAGGACGCGCCGACCGGCGGGTTCGATCCGGAAACCATTCTTGCGCTGAAGGGCCTGCAATTGCTTGACCAGCGTCTCAATGCAATCGGATACCGGCTGGCTGAGGCGAACACCCCCTATTGCCGCGACAAGACCGCTCAGACGGGCCTGCTGCTGCACGATATTGACCAATATCCGGATCAGGCCGTCGCACAATTCGCGCTCGGCTTTGACGGGCCGGTGACCGTCATTGCGGTGGCTCCCAAAAGCCCCGGAGCGGCGGCAGGGCTTTTGCCGGGCGATGATATCCTGGCCATGAACAGAGTGACGATCGGCGATATCCCGTTCGACGGTCCGGCTTATGCAGATCAACCGCCGGAATATCGCCGGATCGCGGCTGTAAATGATGCGCTCGAACAGGCGCTCGCGAAAGCGGACGTGGCCCTCGACATCCTGCGCGGTGGCGAACAGATGCGCTTGACCTTGGCGTCACGGCAAGCCTGTCCGAGCCGCTTCCAGATCCGGGTCAGCGAGGATCGCGGCGCTTCCGCCAACGGAAAGATAGTGTCCGTCACCTCACGCATGGCGGAATATTTCCTGAACGACGATGAATTTGCCGCAGTGGTCGCGCACGAACTGGCGCATAATCTGCTGAATCATCGCGACCGGCTCGACGCGCAAGAGGTCAATCGCGGATTTCTCGGCCAGTTCGGCAAGAGCGCGAGCCGGATCAAGACCACCGAAATCGAGGCGGACCGGCTGTCGGTCTGGCTGATGGCCAATGCCGGCTATGACCCGCAGGCCGCGATCCGCTTCTGGACCCGCTACGGCAAGGAACATGGCAAGGGAATCTTCTCCGCTTCAACCCACTATCGCTGGAAAAAGCGGGTCAAATTGTTCGAAGAAGAAATCGCTAAAATGGCCGCGATGGACACGGTCGATGGGAAATATGCGCCGCCTTTGCTGACCGCAACGAACTGACCTAATCGTCCCGGTTATAGGCGTCCTTGCAATTGCGGCGCTCCTGCTTGGTCTCCGCTTCATCGAGGCACAGTTCCCGCTGCTTCTTGCGATCGGCGAGCACCTTCCGGCCGAGATCCTCTTCCCGTTCTGACTGGGTCTGGGTGGTCGCGTCCACTGCGGTCTCGACTACCGTTCCAGCGGCCCGGAAAGGCGCGGTGACGATCTTGCTGACGCATCCGGTCAGCACCAGCGGGATCAGGGCCACCGACAATAGGGAAAATACGCGCATCAAATACTCCTCAGATGTCTTTTGCAGTCGGCAGGATGAAGTCCGGATGAATACCCGTGCGGATCATGACGCGGCGAGCAGCTTTTCGGCCATCGCGCGAATGTCGCTGCCAATGTCCGGATGCGCCAGCGCCATCGCCAGATTGGCCTCGACATAGCCTTGCTTGGACCCGCAATCATAGCGCTTGCCGTCAAAGGTAACGCCATGAAACGGTTGCTTGCCGATCATCTGCGCCATCGCGTCGGTCAGCTGAATTTCTCCGCCTGCCCCCGCTTCCTGCGTCTCCAGGATCCGCATCACCTCGGGCTGCAGGATATAGCGGCCGGGCAGGATCAGATTGGATGGCGCGGTGCCAGCGGCGGGCTTCTCCACCAACCCCTTGACCTCGGTGATCGGGCCGTCGCGATAGCCGGGATCGATCACGCCATAGGACGGCGTGTCCTCGATCGGAATCTCGAGCGCGCAGACGATATTGCCGCCCAGCCGGTCATAGGCGCTGACCATCTGCGTCATGCAGCCGGGCGAGCCGACCATGAATTCGTCGGGCAGGAAAATAGCGAAAGGTTCGTCACCGATGATATCGCGCGCGCACCAGATCGCATGACCGAGCCCGAGCGGCTCCTGCTGCCGGATAAAGACGCAATCTCCGGGCCGCAACCGGGTGCCCTCCAGTACCGACCGGTCCTTCGACCGGTCCGCCATGTTCCGTTCCAGCTCGAAGGCCATGTCGAAATGGTCCTCGATCATACCCTTGCCGCGGCCGTTGACAAAGATCATTTGCTCGATCCCGGCCTCGAGCGCCTCGTCCACGGCATATTGGAGAAGGGGACGATCGACGATCGGAAAAAGCTCTTTGGGCATCACCTTGGTTGCTGGCAGGAAACGGGTTCCCATGCCGGCGACCGGAAATACGGCTTTCTTGATCGGTTTCATCGGTCTGTTCTAGTCCTTCAGCTTGTCGGCAAAACTGGTGCGCAGCTTTTGCAGCTTCGGCGGTATGGTGGCGATACAATAAGGATTGCCGCGACCTTCGTCGGCCCAATATTGCTGATGATAATCTTCCGCGACGTACCAGGGCGCCGGCCCCTCGATCGTGGTCACGATCGGTTCCGAGCGACCCTCGCTGGCACGCTCGATTGCCGCCTGTGCTTCGGCGCGCTGGTCATCGTCGAGCGGAAAGATCGCCGATCGATATTGGGTGCCGATATCATTGCCCTGGCGGTTGAGCTGGGTCGGATCGTGGGTGGCGAAAAAAATGTCGAGCAGGTCGGAATAGCTGACCACCGAATCGTCGAACCCGATCTTGATCGCCTCGGCATGGCCGGTCGTGCCCGAACAGACCTCGCGATAGGTTGGGTCCGGCTTCGCCCCGCCGATATATCCGCTCTCGACCGAATGCACACCGGCAATATCGTTGAATACCGCCTCGGTGCACCAAAAACAGCCACCGGCAAAAATGGCTTCCTGATTTGCCATAGACACTCCTTTATGCGGGGGCGGCTTCGCCTCCGCTTTTTGCATTCCTGTTCGCTTCATCGCGTCTTGCGACCAGAAGATACATGGCGGGTGTTACCACGCGAGACAAGAGGGTCGAACTGATCAATCCCCCGATGATGATCGCCGCGAGCGGCGCATAAAGCGCGCCGCCCCAGAAGGCGAGCGGGGTCAGGCCGCCGATCGCGGTGATCGAGGTGAGCAATACCGGCAGGAAACGGACCTCGCCCGCCTTTTCGATCGCGTCGCGCAAACCCATGCCCTGGGCACGCAATTGCGTGGTGAAATCGACGAGCAAGATCGAGTTTTTGATCTCGATACCGATCAGCGCGATAAACCCGATGATCGCCATGACGCTGAGCGAATTGCCGGTGACAAACAGCGCCAGCAGCCCGCCAAAGGTCCCCAGGGGGATGACGCCCGCCACGACGATGGTTTCGCGGAACCGCCGGAATTCGGCTACCAGAATGGCAAAAATCAGCATGATTGCGGTCAGGACCAGTGGACCAAAATCACCAAATGTGTCGCCAATCGCTTCCGATTCCCCACCAATCGACCACTGATAGCCCTCGGGGAAGTCGATTTTCTCCAGTTTCTCGACGGCACGATTGGTAATCGTCGACGGGATTTCGCCAAAATCCACCTGCGCCGTCACCATCACCGAACGCTGCAGCTGGTAGCGCTGGATTTGAGGGGAAACATTGATGAGCTCGGGACTGGTTATTTGCGCCAGCGGCACCGGATCGCCGCCGCGTGTGGCAACATAGACCTTGTCCAATACCGATATCGGCAAATTGTTTTCGAACGGGAAACGGACGACGACCGGATAGTCATCGCCTTCCTGGTCACGAAAGGAGGCGGCCCGTTCGCCACTGAGCGCCAGCCGGATCGCCCGGCGCGGTTCGCCCGACGGAATATTGAGCAGCGCCGCCTTTTTTTCGTCAAGTCCGATATCAAGATCAACCTTGTCGGTCTCCACCGGATTGACAATATCCCGCGCACCAGGCGTTTGCCGCAACACGTCGGCAATCTTGCCCGACAGTTCCTTCAGCTTGTCCAGTTCCGGCCCGGAAACCCGAATGACGATCGGCGCTTCCACCGGCGTCCCGTTCTGGAAAAGCTCGATTTTCACCCGCGCCCCGGCAATCTGATCCAGTTGCTTGCGCAGCCGGTCGACCATCTTCGGCCCTTCGTCGGTGTCCCACTCGTCCAGCACCGCCAGGACCTCGCCATAATTGACCCGTTCGGCCCGGGGCCCGACGTTGTAGAAGACCTGGGGATTGCCGTTGCCGATATTTTCCGCGCGCACCTTTATGCTCGGCTCTGTCTCCAGAATCTTCGTGACCTCGGAAACGATCCGGTCGGTGCGGTCCAGGCTGCTACCCTGTTCAGACTCGACGGAGACGCGAAAATAGGGCGCGTCGGCGAACGGGAACAGCGAAAAGCCCAGGACCGGCACCAGCGCGAAGGCCGAAAGGCACAGCAGCATGGCCACACCAACGGTCCTGGCCGGCGCATCGAGCGACAGGTGCAAAAACGGCCGGTAGAACCGCTGGATCTTGTCGTTGACCCAGCGCAGCGCCGTATTGCCCTCCGGATCCTCGTCCCGTCGCAGCAGGCGGCTGGCGAGAAACGGGATCAGCGACAGGGAAATCACCAGCGAGGCGATCACCGTCGCGATAATGGCGACAAAAAAGGACCGGGTATAGGATCCGGCGCCACCCGGGAGAAACAGCAACGGGACAAAGGCAAAGACCAGCACGAATGTCGAACCGATCACCGCCGCCCGGATCTCGAGCGTGGCATCGATCGCGGCCTGGGTTCGCGTCTTGCCCATGCGCAGATGCCGCGCGATATTCTCCGTGACCACGATACTGTCGTCGACCAGCAGGCCGAGGGAGACGATGAAGCCGGCGATCGAAAGCTGGCTCATGTTGAAGCCGGCGGCATAAAGCACCAGCAGCCCGGACGCCAGGGAGAGCGGGATCGAGATCATCACGATCGCGGAAGAACGCAGTCCCAGAGGCAGCAGCGTGAAGACAACCAGCACGATCGCGATGGTGAAATCGCGGGTCAGTTCGTTCAGCCGCCGCTGCACGTCCCGGCTCTGGTCAAACTGCATCACCAGCTTGATATCCGGCGGCAGGATCGACCGCTGCCGCTCCAGTTCGACATCCAGCTGCGTCTTGAGCCGGGTAACATCGACCCCGTCCTTCTGGGTCACGGTCAGAAAGACGGCCCGCTTGCCGTTGTGACGGGCGCGGTAGATCTGCTCCTCGGCTCCCCATTCGACCGTGGCCACATCGCCGACGGTCAGGAGCGATCCGTCGGCCGCCCGAAGCGGCAGACCCCGGATCGCGTCCAGCTCCCGGTAGGCGCCGCCCGCCTCGACGTTCAGCCGCCGCTCGCCGCTCTGCACCGCACCGCCAGGCAGTTCGGTGCCGCCCTGCCGCACCGCATCGGCGACCGTGCTCGCGGGCACGCGCAGTTCGGACAATTTTTCGGCGTTGACCTTGATGCTGACTTCCGGCTGCGGCAACCCGAAAATCCGGGATTCCCTCACCCCGGTATTGCGCATGAAGACGTCCGCCATATCATCCGCATATTTCTCCATCCGCCGCCAGGAAGCGGTTTCGCTGACCAGCGCCACCTGCATGACGGCGGCTTCCGTGGTCCGGATCTTGCGATAGTCCAGCCGTTGCAGCCGCTCGGGCAGCCGGTCGCGTATCGCGGATACCGCGCGCACCACGTCGTCATAATAGCCGTCCACGTCGCCGGACCATTCGCTGAACTCGACATGGATGATCGTGCCGCCGTCGGTGCTTGTCGATTGCACCTTGACGATGTCGTCGAGGCCCTGAACGACTTCTTCGATCGGCTTGGCGACCGTCTCTTCCATCTCCTGCGCGTCGGCACCCGGCTGGATGGCGATGATATTGACCGCAGGGATCGGGAAATGGGCATCCACCGCCTTGGGAATATTGACGAGCGCGGATACGCCCAGCATCACCAGCAAGGCGAAGAGCACGAGGCTGAGCTGCCAGCGGGATATTACGAACCGGGCAAGCATGTCAGCGCGGACGATCCTCTTGCTTGGCCGAAGCGGTCACTGTGCAACCCGGATCGGCTTTATCACATCGCCATCCCGCAGTTTTTCGATACCGCGCGTGACGATCAGCTCTCCCTCCGACAGACCGGAGAGAATCTCGAGACTCTTGTCGTTCAGCTTCCCGATCTGCACATTGCGCTGCTTCACGCGATTCTTGCCATCGACGACGTAAACGAGCCCTTCTCCTGCCCTGATGCCGAATATTGCATTGGCCGGGACGGCAAAGCTGTCAGGGGAATCGCGCGCCACTTCGACCGCCACGCTGCCCAGTTGCCCGGAACGCAGCCGGTCGCTGGCAGGAAGGCTGAAGCTCACTTCGAACGAGCCGGTCCGCTGATCCGCACGGCCGTCTTTTTCGCTGACAACCGCTTGAATCGGATCGGTATCCGGACCGCCAATGCGGACCGTCGCCGGCATGCCGATCCGCAAGCGGGAGGCGTCACTGTCGGTCATCGGCACGCGCAAGACAAAACCCTTGTCGATTTCTCCCAGTATCAGCGCTGTCTCGCCCGCTGCCACGATTTGCCCGGCATCGATATTGCGCTTCAGCAGGATACCGCTGCTGGGGGCATGGATCAGCGATGTTCGACTGGCAAATCCGGCGGACTCGACCTGCGACCGTGCCGCCCGCGCCGCCGCATCCGCCTGTTCCAGCCGGGATTTCGTGACCCAGCCGTCCTTGTACAATTTCTCGACGCGCGCATATTCCGCTTCGGCGCGGTCCCGTTCTGCCCGGGCCGCATTGAGATCCGCGGCCACGGTGCTGGAATCCAGCGCGGCAAGCAAGGCACCGCGCTTCACTCTGTCGCCTTCTTCATAGCGGACCGAAGCGACCTTGCCGGACGTGGTGAAACCGAGCGCCGTTTCCCGGCGCAAACGCACCGTGCCGGCGGCCGTGAGCAGTTCATTTTCGCCGGCGGGCTGGACCACGGCAACCGCTGCGGGGATCGGATCATTGGAAACGGGCTTGGATTTCGGCTCGCCTGAACTGCACCCGGCCAAAAAAGCCAGACCGGTCAAGATCGATATTATCGTTCTGCCAAGCGTCATATCGCGCGTTTCCACCCCTGTTGCATTCGTCTAAAGTCTCAATCCGGCCTTGACCATTAGAAAATTGCAATAGGAAACCGGAATGGGCCGGATTGTTAAGCCCGGTCCCGCGATTGTGTTATTAAAGTGTCAGTTTCGGCAGGAAACGTCGACAGTCCGCCAACATTTTTCGCCATTGGCCAATGGCCCGAAGATCAGGCCCGGCCCGCCATATTTCTCAACCGAAAGGCTATTTCGGGGATGCCGCACGGCGCAGACGGTCATTCAGTGCGAGCCCGATCCCGGTCCCGGATATCGGTGCCACCGCGATCTTCGGCTTTGCGCTCGCCTCGGCATGGTGGAGCGCCGCAAACAGCCGGCTGGCGGCTTCCGCAAGATCGGATTTTTCGGACAGGTTCATGTCACCCGCGACAGGTCCAAAACCGATATGATATTCATCGGCTTGTGCCACTTGCGCATCCAGCCGGACGGGCTTGGCAGGCGCATAATGCGATGCCAGTTGTCCGGGGGCCTCGATCCTGCCGCTGGCGGCGGTGGTCGCCGGCTTCCGGGCAATCTCCGCCAACTGGTCCGGCGTCACCGGCCCGGGCCGCAAGATCCCGTAATCGCTGCCGTTGACCGCGATAATGGTCGATTCGATACCCCGTTCGCAGGGCCCGCCATCGAGGATCAAGGGCGCTGCCGTACCGAGACTGCTTGCGACGTGATCCGCCGTGGTCGGACTGATCCCGCCGCTGCGATTGGCGGACGGCGCGGCCAGAAACAGGCCTGAAGCATCCAGCAATTCGCGCATCACCGGATGCGCGGGAGCCCTCAGCGCGATCGTGTCGAGACCGGCGGTCACGGCTGCCGCGACCGGGCAATCTTCGGTTTTGGGCACCACCAGCGTCAGTGGTCCCGGCCAGAGCGCGGCCGCGAAACGAACCGCAAGTCCGTTGAATTGCCCGAGCGTCCTTGCTGCCTCGAGGTCCGGCACATGGACGATCAGAGGGTTGAAATCCGGGCGCCCCTTGGTCCGGTAGATTTCCGCCACAGCCGCCGCATCGGTCGAATCGGCAGCCAGACCATAGACGGTTTCGGTCGGCACCGCGACCAGCCCGCCCTGGCGCAGCCGTGCAACCGCATCGCCGATGGTCGCCTTGCCGTAGCGACGGGCGTCTGTGCCAATATGATCATTTGAGCCGGACATGACCCTGCGCTATAGCCCAGCGCAAATTCAGGCAACAACGGATAGCAATTTCATGAGCTTTACAGCCCCCGGTCGCGAACAGAATTTCGTACTCAAGCATATTGCCGGGATCGGCGAGCTGGCAAGCCATGATCGCTTTGCTGGCGCCAGCGAGGATATGGTCGAGGCGATCGTCGATGGCATCGGCCAGTTTGCCGAAGGCGAATTCGCTCCGCTCAACCGGATCGGCGACACCGAGGGCGCGGAATGGCAGGACGGCAAGGTGACCCTGCCGGCCGGATACAAACAAGCCTATGCGCATTTTGTCGAAGGCGGCTGGGCCTCGATCGACGGGCCGGAAGAATTTGGCGGCCAGGGGCTGCCCTATTCGCTGTCGGCGCTGATCCTCGAAACCTGCGGTGCCGCCAATTTCGCCTTCACCCTCTGCCCGATGCTCAGCTTCGGCGCGATCGAGGCGATCCATGTCCATGGCTCCGACGACCAGAAGGCGAAATATCTGCCCAATCTGATCTCCGGCGCCTGGACCGGCACGATGAACCTGACCGAGCCGCAGGCCGGCTCCGATGTCGGCGCGCTCCGCTCGACCGCCGAGCCGATCACCGAGGGCGAACATGCCGGCAAATACCGGATCAGGGGCCAGAAGATCTACATCACTTTCGGCGAACATGACCTGACCGACAATATCATCCATCTGGTACTGGCCCGCACGCCGGGAGCACCCGAGGGAACGCGCGGCATTTCGCTGTTCATCGTCCCCAAATATCATCTCGATACCGACGGCAAGGCCGGTGCGCCGAATGACGTGACCTGCGTGTCGATCGAGCACAAGATCGGCATCCACGCCTCTCCGACCTGCGTCATGGCCTATGGCGAGCAGGGCGAGTGTATCGGCGAGATGATCGGCGGCGAATTTGGCGGCATGAAGGCGATGTTCACGATGATGAACAACGCCCGGATCAATGTCGGCTCGCAGGGCGTGCAGATCGCCGAGCGGGCGACCCAGCAGGCCAGCCGGTTCGCGATGGAGCGAATCCAGTCTGCCCGCGCCGGCAGCGGCGACAAGGCGCCGGTGGCAATTATCGAGCATCCGGACGTGCGCCGGATGCTGCTGCGCTCCAAGGCGCTGACCCAGGCCGCACGCGCCCTGCTCTATTATGCCTCGTCGAGCGTCGACCGGGCCACGCTGGGCATAGAGGGCGCCAAGGCGCGCGCCGAAATCCTGACGCCGCTGATCAAGGGATATGGTACCGATATCGGCAATGAAGTGGCATCGATCGGGGTGCAGGTCCATGGCGGCATGGGCTTCATCGAGGAAACCGGAGCCGGCCAGCATTTCCGCGATGCCCGGAT
>CAXIBD010000068.1:0-16861 GCA_964022135.1 uncultured Sphingomonadales bacterium
GACAGGATCATTCGCGATCTCCTGGCGCTCCGCTGCGCGGAGATGGGATTGGAGGTGGAGGCTGCCGGCGACGGCGCCGGCGCCGTGGCCAAGGCCAGGCAAGACAGGCCCGACCTTCTGATTGTCGATCTCAACCTTCCGGACATGCACGGGTACGATGTGCTCAAGAAGCTTCGCGTCGCGAAAGTGCAGACGCCGGTGCTCATTCTTTCCGGCATCAGTGAAATGGACAGCAAGGTCCGTTCCTTCGGATTTGGTGCCGACGATTATGTCACCAAGCCCTTCCACCGCGATGAGCTGGTAGCACGCATTCATGCGGTGGTACGCCGTTCCAAGGGTCATTCGCAGAGCGTTATCCGGACCGGCAAGCTGGCCGTGAACCTGGATGCCAAGACGGTGGAAGTCGACGGCAATCGCGTCCATCTCACCGGCAAGGAATATGCCATGCTCGAGCTGCTCTCCCTCCGAAAGGGAACGACGCTGACCAAGGAAATGTTCCTCAACCACCTGTATGGCGGCATGGACGAACCGGAACTGAAGATCATTGACGTGTTCATCTGCAAGCTGCGCAAGAAACTGGCGCTGGCCTGCGGTGGCGAAAATTATATCGAGACTGTCTGGGGCAGGGGCTATGTTCTGCGGGACATGGAAGAAGAAACCGCTCCGACCTCACAAGTGGCCTGAAGATACGAGAATCACTACCCAAAAACTGTTATGATCAAAAAATGGCGGGACCTTCTGATTCCGCCATTTTTACGTGGCGGTGTCCAGATACCAGCGCTCGGATCCCTCCAGTCCCAGGGCGGTGAGCTTGTCGGAATAATAGGCGCCGGTGTCGATCCCGATCCGGTTGCCGGTCTCGAGCACGTCATCGGTGATCGTGTGGCCATACACGATAACCTTTTCATGGGCCTCCTGGGCCGCGAGAAAATCTTCCCGGATCCAGCGCAAGTCTTTCTTTCGCTGCTCGGAAAGCGGTACGCCGGGACGGATGCCCGCGTGCACAAAGGCATAGTCCCCGATGATGATCTGGTCTTCGAAACCGGAAACGAAATCGATATGCTCCTGCGGGAACAGCGTCGGGATCCGGTTTGCCAGTTGCGCTATATCGAGCTCGATATATTCCTTCTTGCCGATCTCGTAGCTGAGGATCGTTTCGCGTCCACCGATGCGATTGAAGAACCGCACCGATTTTTCGTCACCGGTCGCTGCTGCGAGATAGACCTCTTCGTGATTGCCCATCAGGAAGCGGACGTTGCCGGCTTTCTCCCTGAGCTGCATGGCGGTATCGAGCACGCCCGCGCTATCCGGGCCACGGTCGACCAGATCGCCGAGAAAGATGATTTCGCTCTTTGCGTTGCCCCGTTCACCGTCGTCCTTGGCGATCTTCTCCAGCAACTGCTGCAACAGGTCATTGCGACCGTGGACATCGCCAATCGCATAGATCCGCCGTCCATCGGGGACGGCGGCACTATCAATCGGTCGAGCGGGCTTTTTTTTCCGTAACAGGCGATTCAACATGACAATAATAAATTTGTTTTGAGAAACCGTGTTTCAAGGGTGGAGGATTGGGACTGCTTGTTCGCCCTCATAATAGCGCGCAAAAATCTGAATGATTGCTGTAAATGTTCAACTTTCTACAACAAAACTGAGGCCGGCCTTTTCTTCCAGACGCTTGACCAGCTTTTTGCCCATTAGCGCGCCGGCGGTCCAGATACCACCACCTTTTGTGATCTTGTCCTCGGCCAGGCACAGCGCCGATTCCGCGATCATCTTCGAGGTCGAGCCATAGCCGGGGTCCTTGTCCCCCTTGACGCAGAGACTGGCTGTTTCGCCGTCAGCGGTCTCGCCAATAAAGACAATATCATAGCTGCCATTTTCACGCTGTTCCCTGGTCGGGCCTTCGCCGGGCTTGGGGGTGTTCTCGCCGGCGAACGGATTGGCCTTGGCGACCATCTCGGCCGCCTGCTTGCCCAGGTCACCGGGGCTGGTGACCACCATCTCGTCATATTTGAAATCTTCGCCATAGGGAAAATCGAGAAGAAAGTTGGTCCGGTGGACATTTTTCGTATTGATCGGCGCCATGATGAAGGGGGCGACCCAGCTGTCGATGGTCTTGTCATATTTGGGGATCAGCATATTGGGCTGGTCGGCACCCTTGAAACCGGGGGTCAGGCCGAAGCTGCTGCCCAGAATCTTGACGAGACCGGGGTTTTTGGCCAGCGCCTTCATGGTGGCGCCGAGGCTGGCGGCGGTGCCGCCCGAAAAGGTGCCTTCCATCGAACGCACCCTGCCGCGGATGCGGGTCGCGGGCTTGCCGTAGCGCTTCTCCATTTCCTTTTGCAGCATCAAGACGCCGAGATCGAACGGGATCGAGTCGAATCCGCAGGAAAAACAGATCTGTGCACCGGATTCTTCAGCCGCTTTCTGATGTTTGTCGATCATCTCGCGCATCCACCCCGGCTCGCCGCACAGGTCGACATAGTGGGTCCCGTGTCGCACACACGCCGCGACAACTTCGTCACCATAAAGCTGATAGGGTCCGACGGTGGTCAGCACGACCTTGGTCCGGCTCGCCATCATGTCGATCGATGCCGGATCATCGGAATCGGCGACCACCAGCGGCGTATCCTTGGGCGCGCCGATCAGATCGCGAACTTCTTCCAGTTTCTTGAGGCTGCGTCCCGCCATCGCCCATTTCGGCGCATCGGCAGACTGGCCATATTCCTGCACCATATATTCGGCAACCAGCCGCCCGGTATAGCCGGTGGAACCATAGATGATGACGTCAAATTCGGGTGCTTCGGACATTGCGGGACTCCTGCTATTTTATGCCATATATGGCCTACAGTTTTGGCAGAGTCACACCTTTTTGCCGCATATATTTGCCGGCCCGGTCGGCATAGCTGGTCTCGCAGGGTTCATTGCCCTTGAGGAACAGGAACTGGCAGGCGCCTTCATTGGCGTAGATTTTGGCGGGCAGGGGGCTGGTATTGGAAAATTCCAGCGTCACATGCCCCTCCCATTCCGGTTCCAGCGGTGTGACATTGACGATGATGCCGCAGCGGGCATAGGTCGACTTGCCGAGGCATATGACCAGCACATCGCGCGGAATCCGGAAATATTCGACCGTCCGGGCCAGGGCAAAGCTGTTCGGCGGAATGATGCAGCAGTCGGTCTTGCGGTCGACAAAGCTGTTCTCGGCAAAATTCTTGGGATCGACAATTGCATTGTCGACATTGGTGAAAATCTTGAATTCATCCGATACCCGGGCATCATAGCCATAGGAAGACAGGCCGTAGCTGATGCTTCCTTCCCGCTTCTGGCCCTCGACAAAGGGCTCGATCATGCCGGAATTTTTCGCCTCGTTGCGAATCCATCGGTCGGATAAAATGCTCATATGGTTTTCCTGTCGGTGATCACGGTCGCACTACGTTCCAGTTTACCGGGCCGTCAAGCCCGCTGATCCGGCGCATGTCAGACGCGCGCCACATGACCCAGGGCTTGGTTGCATAGTCCGGCGGGAAAAAATTGGCTTCGAGCCAGAAGGTTCGGTCGATCCCGCTGCTGATATTGTACAATTCCTCGAAATCGCGCGACACTTCGATGATCGCCGGCTTGCCGCTGTGGGACTCGATCTGGTTGAGGAATGTATTGAGTTCGCTGAGCACCAGCGCGCGACCGGGCCGGTCACCGCAATCATTGTCAAAGGCCAGGCGAACCGCCGGCGGCAGCATATATTGGCCGCGCGGGACGGTGGTGACAAAGATCGTCGCCTGATCGGTGGCGAGACGGCAGAGCGAATAAGTGTGAAACGCGCCATAGCGAATACCGGCTTCCCGGGCGCCCTTGATATTGGCCGCGAACTTCCGGTCGCGTTTGTCCGCGCCAGAGGTGGCCTGAATATAGGCAAAGTCGACGCCGGTAGCGCCGGCAACATGCCAGGTGATCTCGCCATTGCTTTCATCCACCGAAATGCCCTGCACCGGATACTGGTCGCGCGACGGCGCCCAGCTGACGGCGATATTGCGCAGTACGAACGCGATGACCAGCAACACCACGACAATCGTGGCAAAGCTGAGCATGGTTTTTCTTATGTCTCGATTGGCCACCCTGGCTCCCTGATACGCAGCGGAAGAATCATTCAATTCTTGATATGCAAGACGCAGATCAAAGTGAAGAGACGCCGAGCGGTCTTGAAGTCGACGTCGATCTTCCCTTCCAGCCGCTCGACCAGCAGTTCCGCGCCCTGATCGTGGACGCCGCGCCGGGCCATGTCGATGGTTTCGATTTCCGCCGCGCTGGCCTTGCGGATCGCCTGGTAATAGCTGTCGCAAATCGCGAAATAATCGCGGATCGGTCGCCGGAACCGGCCCAGTGCCAGGATCAGCGTCTCCAGCGGTTCGCCATTCTCCCGTCCGATCGAAATCACAAGCCGGCCTTCCTGGACGCTGAGCCGGAGTTGGTAGGGTCCTGCATAGCCATCCTCATGCTGTTTGAGCGGCTTGAAATAATTTTCCTCGATCAGATCGAAGATCGCGATCCGCCGTTCCTGCTCGATATCGGCATTGCGCCACAAAATCGTGGCTTCGTCGAGTTCGACGGATATGATGCGCGGATCGGACATTGCGCCCTGTTGCCGCAGCGCCGGTCTCAGGACAAGGGTTTTTGCAGCGCAGCACATGGTGGTCTCTTGTCCACAGGACTGTCCCCCGACTTTATCAATTTTTTCGCGGGACCTCTTGCCGAGAATCGATTCAGGGTGAATGAAGAGCCATGGCCGAATTGATGCGTTTTCAGAATGATGAGAGTGAAGGACAGCGCCTGCCGCGCAATGTCGAGGCAGAGGCGACGTTTCTCGGTGCGCTGCTGATCGACAACCGGGTGGCGGAAGATGTGCAGATTCGCCTGCGGCCAGAGCATTTTTACGAACCATTGCACGGCCGGATCTACGAACAGGCGCTGAAGCTGCTCGACAAGAATATGGTGGTCACACCGGTGACGCTGAAACCCTATTTCGAATCAGATGAAGCGATGAAAGCGCTTGGTGGTCCGTCCTATCTTGCCAAATTGACCGGTGACGGCGCCGGCCTGATCGGTGCCCGCGATTTTGCCAACCAGATCTACGATCTGGCGCTGCTGCGCGAACTTGTCAGTGTCGGGCGGACCCTCGTCGAAAGCGCGCTGGATACCAGCGAGACGGTGGATCCGAAGGAACAGATCGAGGAAGCGGAAACCGCGCTCTACCGTGTATCCGAGGGAGAGGCCCAGGAGGGAGGCGTTCGCTCTTTCCTGCAGGCCTCGACCGAAGCGCTGAACAATGTAGAGCGGGCCTTCAACAGCGGCGGCAAGGTGTCCGGCATCACCACCGGCCTGACCGACGTCAACGCCAAAATGGGCGGCCTGCACAAGAGCGATCTGCTCATTCTCGCCGGGCGTCCGGGCATGGGCAAGACCTCGCTTGCCACCAATATCGCGTTCAATGCCGCGCATCGCTATCTGCGGGACATGCAGGACGGGATCGCGCCCGAGGATTCGCTGGGGGCGAAAACCGCCTTTTTCAGCCTTGAAATGTCGGCCGATCAGCTGGCCACCAGAATCCTGTCGGAGCAGGCCGAGATCAGTTCGGAAAAATTGCGCATGGGGGCGATCAGTCGCGACGACATGCACCGGCTCGCGCTGGCTTCGCGGGAATTGCAGGATTTGCCCTTGTTCATCGACGATACGCCGGCGCTGACCATCGCCGCTCTGCGGACGCGGGCCAGACGATTGCAGCGGCGCCAGGGCATTGGCCTGATCGTTGTCGATTATCTCCAGCTGCTGCAGGGTTCGGGCCGCGCCACCGACAACCGGGTCAACGAAATTTCGGAAATCAGCCGTGGCTTGAAGACCCTGGCCAAGGAACTGCAAGTGCCGGTGATGGCGCTGTCACAGCTGAGCCGAGCGGTGGAAAGCCGGGAAGACAAGCGTCCACAACTGTCGGATTTGCGCGAATCCGGCTCGATCGAGCAGGACGCGGATATCGTCATGTTCATTTTCCGCGAGGAATATTATCATCTGGCGATCAAGCCCGACCAGCCCGACGGCAATTCCACCCCGGAACAGATCGCCAAATATTCCGCATGGGAAACCGACCACCAGAGCAAGGTCAACAAGGCGACCGTGATCATCGCCAAGAACCGTCAGGGTTCAACCGGCAACATCAATCTCAGCTTCCTCAGCGAATTCACGAAATTCGGCGATCTGGCCTATGGCGACGGACCGGAAGAATATTAGACCGGGATCCTCGGGCACCTATTTCCGGCGGCCAGCCGGCTGACGCCGACACGGGTAAACGGAGAGGGTGCATGATGAATATCTGGCTCCGAATCCTGCTCTTCTCGGGGGTTTCGCTTTCCCGTTTCTGGGTATCGCGATTGCCGTCGACACCTGGCAGTTCCGCAGCGGTAGCGAGAGCGTGCAGGGGGAAATAATTTCGATGCGCAAGCAATTCGGAAGCATGAAAGACACGGACGGCTTCACCAAGACCACCGTCTCCTATTATCCGACAGTGCGGTTTGTGAGCGGGCAGGGCCGGCAATATCAGGCGGAGGCAGGGCAGCCTTTAGTTGAGCCGATTCCGGAAGTCGGCGAACGGATCGCGATCCGATACGAGACCGCCAATCCGGGAAATGTCCGGCCCGACTATGGCCTGCTGCGCGACTGGCTGATGGCAGCTGCGGTTGTCGCGATGGGCCTGTTTTTCTTCGTGATCGCGGCGGTCTTCACGCGTCGCAAGGTTCCGGAAATCTAGCGGAACATTGGTTTTTCGCCCGTTTTCCCGAGCGGAGCCGGCCCTAGAAAATCGGGTCGTTGACACCCTTGTCATCCGCATCCGGCAAAGGCGTGACTTCTTCGTGAATACCGCATTCGGACTTGTCCCATCCCCGCCAGCGACCCGCCCGCGGATCTTCGCCGGGCAGCACCTTCGACGTGCAGGGCGCGCAGCCGACCGAGAGATAGCCTTCCGCTTCGAGCGGATGGCGCGGCAGGTCATGCTGTTCGAAATAGGCTTCGAGATCATCCTTGATCCAGTCACCGAGCGGATTGATCTTCAACCGGCCCTCATCAATCTCGAACCGCGGAATATTGTGGCGGGTCACCGACTGGAATGCCTTGCGTCCGGAAATCCAGCTGTTGAGACCGGCCTTGGCGCGGGCGAGCGGCTCCACCTTGCGGATTTCGCAGCAGCCGTCGGGATCATAGGACCAGCGCAGACCATTTTCGTCCTTGTCCGCCAGCACCGACGGGTCAGGCGTGACGATATTGCTGTTCTTGATGCCCAGCTTGCTGACCAGCGTGTCGCGATAGGCGAGCGTCTCCGGAAACATCTTGAGCGTGTCGACAAAGGTCACCGGAATGGTCGGATCGACCGCGGCGACGAGATGGAGCAGGACCGCGCTTTCGGTGCCGAAGGAGGAAACCACCGCCACCTCGCCCAGCTCGCGTTCGTCGAACAGCGCCTTGAGCATGGTCGACGTATCCACGCCTTCGAACCGGCGGTTCAGTGCATCCGCGTCGGCCTGGACGAAATCCGGGCGGACATCGATCATGTCAATCTTGCGTGCGGGTTCAGCCATGACGGAGCCTCCAGATCGGGGTGCGCTGGTCCGAGGTCGCCTGATAGACATGGTCGTAGCGGCTCAGCGCGGCCTGCATGTCATCGGCATCGATCGGGGCATCCGGCGCAAAGGCATCGAAGCCGCAGCGCCGCATGTAGGCAACCTGGTCCACCAGCACGTCGCCGCTGGCGCGCAGTTCACCAGAATAGCCAGCCTCGCGCAGGATCTGTGCCGAGGAATAGCCGCGGCCATCCCCGAACACGGGAAAATCGATCTCGATCAGCGACAGGCGGTCGAGATAGGGCAGCAAGTGCCGGGCATCCTCGCCGGCTTCGATACGCACGGCGGTGGCGTTCGACTGGTCGAGGAAGGAATCGAGCGAAACTGCCGGTTCTTCGTGCACGTCGTCATCGCGCAAACGGATTGCATCAACCATAAATGGCCTCCTTGAACTTTTCCATGCCGACACGGCGATAGGTGTCGATGAAGCGTTCGCCGTCCTCGCGCTCTGCGAGATAGAGATCGGTCACCGTCTCGATCGCGTCGATCACGCCGTCCTCGGTAAAGCCGGGGCCGGTGATCTTGGCGAGGCTTGCGTCTTCCGCGCCGGAGCCGCCGAGCAGCAACTGGTAATTTTCCGTGCCCTTGCGGTCGACGCCCAATATGCCGATATGGCCGGCGTGATGATGGCCGCAGGCGTTGATGCAGCCGGATATCTTCAGCTTCAGTTCGCCCAGTTCCCGTTGCCGGCCCAGATCGGCGAAACGCTCGCTGATTTTCTGGGCGAGGGGGATCGAGCGCGCGTTGGCGAGGCTGCAATAGTCGAGGCCGGGGCAGGCGATGCTGTCGGTTATCAGGTCGAGATTGGCGGGTGCCAGACCAGCCTCATCGAGCTTCTGCCAGAGCGCGTATAGATCGCTCTTCTTGACATGGGGCAGGACAATGTTCTGGCTGTGCGTGACGCGCAGCTCGTCAAAACTATATTGCTCCGCCAGGTCCGCCATCAGGTCGATCTGTGCCGAGGTTGCGTCACCGGGAATCCCTCCGCGCGGTTTCAGGCTAATCGTCGCGATCGCATAGCCGGGCTGCTTGTGCTCCGAGATATTCTGGTCGACCCAGAGCGCGAAATCGGGATCGGACAGATCGAGATCATCGCTCGCATCTCTCTCGAACGGCGGGTCGGCGAAAAATTCGGTAATCCGTTCCAGTTCCGCAACCGGGGGATCAAGGCCCAGACCCTTCATATGGGCAAATTCTTCCTCGACCTGGCGGGTATATTCCTCCTTGCCGAGTTCGTGAACGAGGATCTTGATTCGCGCCTTGTACTTGTTGTCGCGGCGACCGTAGCGGTTGTAGACGCGCAGGCAGGCCTCGGCATAGCTGATCAGCTCTTCTGCCGGGACAAAGTCGCGGATTTCGGGACCGATCATCGGGGTCCGGCCCATGCCGCCACCGACGAAGAATTTCGCGCCGAGTTCGCCGGCACCGTTGCGCACCAGCTGGATGCCGATATCGTGCAGCCGCATCGCTGCCCGGTCGGTATCGCTGGCGATCACCGCGAACTTGAATTTCCTGGGGAGATAGGAAAATTCCGGGTGAAAGCTCGACCATTGGCGGAGCAATTCCGCCCAGGGGCGCGGGTCGGCGACTTCGTCGGCGGTCGCGCCGGCAAACTGGTCGGAGGAGATGTTGCGGATGCAATTGCCGCTGGTCTGGATCGCGTGCATTTCGACCGAGGCCAGGTCGGCCAGAATGTCGGGCGCGTCGGCCAGCTTGATCCAGTTATACTGGATATTCTGGCGGGTGGTGAAATGGCCGTAATCGCGATCATATTTGCGCGCGATATGGGCGAGCATGTGCATCTGCTTGCTGCTCAAGGTGCCATAGGGAATGGCGACCCGCAGCATATAGGCGTGCAGCTGCAGATAGAGGCCGTTCATCAGTCGCAGCGGCTTGAACTGGTCTTCGGTCAGATCACCGGCAATCCGGCGCTTCACCTGGTCGCGGAATTCCTCGACCCGTGTGTCGACCATCTTCTGGTCATATTGGTCATATTGATACATGTCAGATCACCCATTCGCCGGCGTCGGGATCGGCCGGCTTCAATGTCAGGTCGGGACGAACGGTCGGTCCGAGCGCGCGCACCCGGTCCTTGATATGACCCGGTCGCGGGCCGTCATCGGTCTGTTCGGCGTCGATAATATAGGGCGCGTTTACCCGGCGCGCGGCTTCCTCGCGGTGCAGGATCGTTTCGCCATGATCGCCGACGTCGGCGGCATCCTTCACAAAGCGCGACCAGTCGAGGCCGGTCCACCAGATGACGTCGCCGGTCTTGAGATCATTTCCGGTCAATATTTTCATGCGCCGACTCCCGCCATCTGGGCAAATTCGCGAAACTTGTTTTCGGCATCGCCATAGCGCGCCACTTCGCCAACGACGAGCAATGCGGGGCTCCGGACATTCTCTCGCCGGACCAGATCGCCGAGATCTGTCAGCAGCGTCCGCAGCGCGCGAAAATCGCTGCGCGTTCCGTTTTCGAGGACCGCGACCGGCAGGTCGGGGGCCGCGCCGTCCGCGATCAGCTTCTCGACAATCGCCTCGGCGTTGGCGACACCCATGTAGATCACCAAGGTGCGACCCTTGCCGGCGAGGCCGGACCAGTTCTGGTCGGACAGGCCCTTGCACTGGCCGGCAACAAAAGAGACGGCGCTGGAGGCGTCGCGATGGGTCAGCGGCATCCGCGCCTGCGCGGCGCAGCCGAGGGCGGCGCTGATCCCGGGCACGACTTCGACCTCGACGCCTGCAGCCTTGCAATCGTCGGCTTCTTCACCGCCGCGACCGAAAATGAACGGGTCGCCGCCCTTGAGTCGGACCACGATCAGGCCCCTGGCTGCTTCGGCGACCAGGATCTGGTTTATCTGGTCCTGGGGTACGCTGTGCAGCGAGCGTTTCTTGGCCACAGAAATCAGGCGCGCCGATGGTGATGCCATGGTCAGTATATCTTGGCTGACCAGCCCGTCGTGAACGATCACGTCGGCGCTTTCCAGCAGCCTGGCCGCTTTCAGGGTGAGCAGGTCGGGGTCGCCGGGACCGGCGCCCACCAGATAGACTTTGCCCGCCTGCGCGGGCTCGTGTGCTAAATTTTCCATGCAGCCGATATGCGCGTCTCGGGCCGCATGTTCAAAACAGAAGTTTTTGGGGCTGCCTAAGCTCAGCTATTTTGCGGGAGCGGGCTCCTCGCTGCCGGCAACGGTTTCGTCCTTGAGGCCGACGCCGATCGAGGCGCGGGCCTGCTCCGCCTCCATCGAGACAACCGGATAGGCACAATAGTCTGCCGCATAATAGGCGCTGGGCCGGTGGTTGCCCGACAGCCCAATGCCACCGAAAGGTGCTTCGGACGAGGCGCCGACGGTCATCTTGTTCCAGTTGACGATGCCGGCGCGGCTGTTTGCCCAATATTGGTCATATTGCTGGGCGGTGCCGCCGATCAGCGCCGATGACAGCCCGTAGCGGGTGTTGTTCGCCTCCGCGATCGCGTCCTGGAAATCAGCAACCCGAACCACCTGCAATATCGGCCCGAACAGTTCGATATCGGGTCGCTCCTCCAAATCGGTGACGTCGATGATACCCGGGGTCAGGAACGGACGCCCCGCCACCGGTCTCGCCATATGCTTGATCGGCTTGCCGCCGTGGCTCATCAGCGCCAGGAAACTCTCGGTCAGGCCGTCCGCCGTCTCGTTGTCGATCACCGGTCCCATGAAGGGGGCAGGCGAGGCAAAGGGTTCGTCGATGATCAGGCGATCCGAAATATGCTTCACCTCGCGGATGATCCGGTCATAGAGCGCATCCTTGACGATCAGCCGGCTTGCCGCCGAGCAGCGCTGGCCGGCACTGAGAAAGGCCGACTGCACGATCAGCACGGCGGCGCTGTGGATATCGTCGGTATCCCAGGCAATGATCGGATTGTTGCCCCCCATTTCCAGAGCCAGTATCTTGTCCGGGCGGTTGGCAAACTGGCGGTTGAGGGCAATGCCGGTTCGGGCGGAGCCGGTGAACAGGACGCCGTCGAGGCCTTCGTTGCTTGTCAGTTGCTTGCCGGTCTCGGGACCACCATGCAATATGTTCACAACGCCGGGCGGCATGCCTGCCTTCTCGAACGCATCCACCAGATATTGGCCCACGGCCGGGGTTTTTTCGGACGGCTTGAAAATGATCGTGTTGCCGGCAATGAGAGCCGGAACAATATGACCGTTGGGCAGATGCGCGGGAAAATTATAGGGGCCAAGCACCGCGAGAACGCCATGCGGCTTGTGGCGCAATGCCGCCCGCATATTGGGAGCGCTCGGCAGCTGGCGCTGCGGAGTCCGCTCGGCGAAGGCATTGACCGAGATGTCGACCTTCTTGACGACCGACTCCACCTCGGTGCGGGCCTCCCAGAGCGGCTTGCCGGTTTCGCGGGCGATCAGTTCGGCCAGCTCGTCGCCGTCCGCCCGTATGCGGTTGGCATAGCGCCGCACCGCCTCGATCCGCTTGAGCAGCGCGGTTGCGGCCCATGCCGGCCAGGCTTCGCGCGCAGCGGCTACGACGGCGTCGGCGTCGCCGCTTGTTCCGGTCCACAAGGTGGCTCCGGTTGCGGGTTCGATGGATATCAGGTCGCTCAAATTCGCCTCTGTTTTCTATGCACTTATTCAATTCAATCTGTATATGGCACAACCGTCACGATAGACGAAAGCGGTTAAAAATCCAGCCGCTTGGCAAGGATTTCTTGTCTCCCCATCGCAAGCGGAAAGTCCCGTTTCAGCCTTTGCGCAAAGCAACTCCCATTTCCCGGATATCCTTGATTTTTTCTGCAAGCGGTGCCCAGTTCTCGTCATCGGCAATGGCCGCCCAGATCGATTCGACTTCCTCGATATGCATCGAGCAGGGGGCCGGCCGCTGCCAATAGCTGCTGGCCGGTACCCGGCTACGGGAACGATCGGCGATGAGGTGGCGAAAATCGGAAAATTCGGGGGAAGCGTCCTCCGGATTGGCAAGCGTTTCGGTCTTGCCCCAGTCGAAGAAGAATCGGTCGATCTCTACAGTCCTTTGCGCCAGCCCCTTTTCTGCCGCCACGACCAGTTCGCGGTCCCTTTCAAATCCTTCGGACTCGATACCCAGCCGCCAGCAGAAATGCTCGGTGAAGGCGGTGCCATAGGCTTTCGGGAAGGCTTCCAGCGTCGCGACCAGCGGCTCGCTGTCCGCAATCAGCCGCAGGGCACTGGCAAATTGCGCCAGATTCCAGTGCAGCGCTTCCGGTTGCCGGGCAAAGCAGTAGAGCCCTTCATGGTCGAAATAGGCTGCGGTAAAGCCGGGCTCCCAATGGGGGGTGAAGCGCCACGGGCCATAATCGAAGCTTTCCCCGGTGATATTGATATTATCGGTATTGAGCACGCCATGGACAAATCCGGCGGTCATATAGGACCCGGCCAGCTTGGCGACTTCCTGCGACACCTTTGCAAATAATTCTTCCGCCGCATTTTCGGTCTGCACGCCGCCATAATATTGGTCGAGGCAATAACTGACCAGCTGCTTCATCAGCTCTTCATTTTTCTCGTAGGCGATGCGCTGGAAGGTGCCGATCCGGATATGGCCGTGGCTCAACCGGGTCATGGCCGCCGACCGCGTTGGCGAGGGTTCGTCGCCGCGCATCAGCTTCTCGCCGGTTTCGACCACCGAGAATGTTTTCGATGTGTTGACGCCAAGTGCTTCGAGCATTTCCGTCGCCAGTATCTCGCGGACCGCTCCCTTGAGGGTCAGCCGGCCATCGCCGCTGCGGCTCCACGGCGTTGTGCCCGAGCCCTTCGTCCCGAGGTCCATCAGCCTGCCTTGATAGTCGCGCAACTGCGCGAACAGGAATCCGCGGCCATCGCCGATCTCGGGATTATAGGTGCGAAACTGGTGGCCGTGATAGCGCAGGGCGAGCGGCGGATCGAGGTTGCCGGCGAGCGGCTCGAATTTGCCGAAATGTGAAATCCATTCCTCGTCGCCAAGTTCGTGCAGGCCGACGCTCTGATCCCATCGGTCATTGCGGAACCGGAGTATATGGTCGGGAAAATCGGCGGCTGCGACCGGATCGCCGATCTTGTCTCCCAGACGGGTGATCCGGACATCGGGACGATAGACGCTCTTGCCGGGCTCGGATTGCGGTTTATATGGCATTTTCCAACAGTGGCGGCTAATCGGTCGCGCAGCAAGTGCGAACACAAGGCCAGATGCAGCATGAGTGAAGAAAAATCTTATCAGGACGTTTACTGGGAATCCGATGACGGATTGAAACTGCACGCCTGGGACTATCCGTCCGACAGCGGCAAGACGCCGGTCATCTGCATCCCCGGTCTGACGCGCAACGCGCGCGATTTTCGCCATCTGGGGGCCGTGTTCAACGGCAAGCGCCGTATCCTCATGGTGGACTTGCGCGGCCGCGGCGACAGCGAATATGCCAAGGACAGCAGCACCTACAACCCCAAACAATATGTTTCGGATATCATCATGCTGATGGAGGAACTCGCCATTCCCCGGGCAATTTTTTTCGGTACCTCGCTGGGCGGCATCGTTACCATGTTGATGGCCAAGATCGATCTGTCCCGCGTCGCCGGCGTTCTGCTGAACGATATCGGGCCGGAACTCGATCAGACCGGGCTCGACCGGATCGCCGCCAATGTCGGCCAGGGCCGGAGCTTTGATACATGGGCTCATGCCGGACGCGATCTGGCGGAAAATAACGGCGATATATTTCCGGACTTTACCCTGAAGGACTGGATTGCCTTTGCCAAGAAACTCTACCGCATGAACAGTTCGGGCCGGATCAAGCTGGACTATGACATGAAGATTTCCGAGCCGTTCGATGGCAAGGGTGGCGGCAGCGGAGCGCTGTGGAATGCGCTGGAAAATATGAAAGAGGTGCCGACCCTGATATTGCGCGGTGAATTGTCGGACCTGTTCAGCGAGCAGACCGCGCTGAAGATGCTGGAAAAACTGGACAAGGGCGAGCTGGTGACGGTTCCACGCGTCGGCCATGCGCCGACCCTGGAAGAACCTGCCTCGCTTGACGCGATCAGCCAATTGCTCCACCGCGTCGACTGAATTGTCAGCCAGCAGAATATGAATCCCGCATGAAGCCAGCCAAGATCCTGCATTTGCACAGCACGTTCAATCTGGGCGGGAAGGAAGCGCGCGCCGTTCGGCTGATGAACCATTTCGGCGACGCAGCCGAACATGTGATCCTGTCCGCACAGCCAGACAGCCTTTCCGCTCGCGATGCGATCAATGGCAATATCAAGGTAGCATTTCCCAAGGATGCGCCATCGCTGGCGGGTAAGCCGTCGCTGAAGCGCTATCGTGAATTCGTCACCTATTATCGTCAGTTCGATCTGATCCTGTCCTACAACTGGGGGGCGATGGACGGGGTGATGGCGCGGACGTTATTCTCCCGGCTGGAAGGCCTGCCGCCGCTGATCCATCACGAGGACGGATTCAACGAAGACGAGCAGACGAAGCTCAACTGGAAAAGAAACTGGTTTCGCAAATTCGCGCTGGGTGCGGCGCAGGCGCTGGTCGTTCCGTCGGAGCAACTGGCGGGAATTGCCAAAGAAGTCTGGAAACAGCCGGAACAGAAGATTCACCGCATTCCCAACGGCATTGACGTAAAGCGTTTCGAGAAGAAAGCGCAGCGCGGAGCCTTGCACGGGTTTGCCAAGCGCGATGGAGAGGTAGTCGTCGGGACGGTTGCCGGATTGCGCGCGATCAAGAACCTGCCCCGTCTGGTCCGGGCCTGCGCAGCCGCCGGTGACAATGTGCGTCTGGTGATTGTCGGTGAAGGCCCCGAACGGGAAACCATTTTGGCCGAGGCAAAGCGCGCCGGGCTTGGCGATCGCTTGCTGATGCCCGGCTTTCTTGCCGACCCTGCGCGCTACATTGGCCTTTTCGACATTTTTGCCTTATCCTCTGACAGCGAGCAATTTCCGATTTCCCTGATCGAGGCGATGGCGGCAGGTCTGCCGGTGGTGGCTACCGACGTCGGCGATATCAGGTCGATGGTCTCGCAGGCCAATCAGGGCTTCGTCAAACCGGTCGGGGAAGAGAACAAATTTATCGAATCGCTTACCACCTTGGTCCAGCACGAGCAATTGCGGGAAGATCTGGGGATGCAGAACAGGTTCAAGGCCCAGGCCGAATATAATGAGAGCAAGATGCTGGGCCGCTATGCCCTGCTATACGGGCACGCACTGGGGCGTGCAGATTTCGGCGCGACCAAATCACGAATTTGATGAAAGAATTTTTACAAGCATTTTGACGCATCGCCGTCTATATCGACTTTTGAGAAAATAGGAGATTTCATTGTTCAAGGGCTTAAAACCCATTCAGTATAACGGTCGGGAAGTATGGCCGCTGATCGAGGGTGGAAAAGGCGTCGCCGCCACCAATCACGCAAGTTCGGGAGCCTGGGCTGCTGCCGGCGGCATTGGCACCGTATCTGCCGTCAATGCGGACAGCTATGACGAGGATGGCAATGTCATTCCGCAAATCTATCATGGCCGGAAACGCGAAGAACGGCATCAGGAACTGATCGAATATGCGATCGCCGGTGCGGTCGAGCAGGTCACCCGCGCCTATGAAATTTCCAATGGCAAGGGTGCGATCAACATCAACGTCCTGTGGGAAATGGGCGGCGCGCAGCAGGTGCTGGAAGGCGTGCTCGAACAAACCAGGGGCATGGTCGCCGGGGTTACCTGCGGTGCCGGCATGCCCTACAAGCTGTCGGAAATTGCACAGCAATATGGCGTCAACTATCTGCCGATCATCAGCTCCGCCCGCGCCTTTCGGGCGCTGTGGAAGCGGGCCTATCACAAGGTTCCCGATCTGATGGCTGCGGTGGTCTATGAAGATCCGTGGCTGGCGGGTGGTCACAATGGCCTGTCCAATGCGGAAGATCCGAAAAAGCCGGAAGATCCCTATCCGCGGGTCAAGGCGCTGCGCGAAACCATGCGCACAGAAGGCATCGCCGACAGCGTGCCGATCATCATGGCCGGCGGCGTCTGGCATTTGCGCGACTGGCAGGACTGGATCGACAGCGAGGAACTGGGGCAGATTGCCTTCCAGTTCGGCACGCGTCCCTTGCTGACCAAGGAAAGCCCGATTCCGGAAAGCTGGAAGAGCGAGCTGACCAAGATCAAGGAAGGCGATATCCTGCTGCACAAATTCTCGCCGACCGGGTTCTACAG
>CAXIBD010000069.1:0-15734 GCA_964022135.1 uncultured Sphingomonadales bacterium
CCTTGGCCTCGGTCAGGCCGACGCTGGCGATCTGCGGGTGGCAATAGGTGCAGCCGGGGATATTGTTGACATCCATCGTGTGCGGATGGCCGCCGGCGATCGTTTCCGCCGCTATGACGCCTTCGTGGCTCGCCTTGTGCGCCAGCCACGGACCGGCAGTACAATCGCCGATCGCGTAAATGCCCTCGATATTGGTCCGGCAATGGTCGTCGGTCTTGATATGGTAGCGCTCGTCCGGCTGTACGCCGAGCTGGTCGAGTCCGATGGTCTCGATATTGGGCTGAATGCCGACGGCAACGATGACATGGCTGAAGTCATGGCTCTGCTTCTTGCCCTTGTTGTCCTCGATCTCCGCCTTGACGCCCTTGTCGCCGACCTCAATGCTCTTGACGCCCGCACCGGTCATGATGGTCATTCCCTGTTTTTTCAACGACTTCTCGAGGAAAGCTGAGACCTCTTCATCCTCAACCGGAACCACCCGGTCGAGCATTTCGACCACGGTGACGTCCACGCCGATGTCGTTGTAGAAACTGGCGAACTCGATACCGATGGCACCGGAGCCGATGACCAGCAATTTGGTCGGCATTTCCGGTGGCGTCATGGCATGGCGATAGGTCCAGATGCGCTTGCCGTCGGCCTTGGCAAAGGGCAGATCGCGCGCCCGGGCGCCGGTGGCGATGATGATATTCTTCGCGGCCAGCTCCTGATCGCCCTTGTCGGTCTTCACGATCATCTTGCCGGGTGCGGTGATCTTGCCATCGCCCATCACGACATCGATCTTGTTCTTCTTCATCAGGCCGGTGACGCCCTGATTGAGCTGCTTGGCGACGCCGCGCGAGCGCTTGACGATGGCGTCGAGATCGGCGCTGATCTTCTCCGCCACCAGACCATAGTCGCTGGCATGTTTCATATTGTGAAACACCTCGGCCGAGCGCAGCATCGCCTTGGTCGGGATGCAGCCCCAGTTGAGGCAGATGCCGCCAAGATTTTCGCGTTCGACAATCGCGGTCTTGAGGCCGAGCTGAGAGGCACGGATCGCCGCGACATAGCCGCCGGGACCGCTGCCGAGCACGATGAGGTCGTAAGTGTCTGCCATGTTATTCCTTCTCGAGAATTCTCTAGTCCAGTGCCGGGACCTGCACCGGCCTGCCGTCTCCGTCCACCGCCACAAATGTGTAGACGCCCGATGCCGCCTGCATCATCTCGTCCTCGTGCCGGTCGCGTCGATAGGCCTCGACCTGGACGGTCATCGAGCTGCGGCCGATCTTGATGAATTCCGCATAGACCGACAGTTCGTCGCCGATCCCTACGGGATGTCCGAAACGGAGATCATTGGCACCAACCACGACCGACTGTTGCTTGCTGTGCCTGGCCGCCAGCGCACCGCCGGCCTGCGCCATCTGGCCCATCAGCCAGCCACCAAAAGCGACACCATAGGGATTGCCCTCGGTCGGCATGACGATCGTGCGGATTGCCGGGACCTTTTCGGAAATGTCGGTCAAGCCAGCATCCCCAGCGGATTTTCGACCGTTTCCTTGAACGCCTTCATGAAAGCAGCGCCAGTCGCGCCGTCGATGGCGCGATGGTCGAAGCTGCCGGTCGCAGTCATGATGGTGGCGATCTGGACGCTGTCATCGATCACCACCGGTTTCCTGATACCGGCGCTGATCGCCAGGATCATGCCTTGCGGCGGATTGATCACGGCGTCGAAGCTGGTGACCCCGAACATGCCCATATTGGACAGGCTGGCGGTGCCGCCCTGATATTCGAGCATCTTGAGCTTGCCGGCCTTGGCGCGTTCGGCAAGGTCCTTCATCTCGGTAGCGATGGCACTGAGCGATTTGGTATCGGCGCTGGTGACGATGGGCGTGATCAGGCCGCCGGGAATGCTCACCGCGACCGCGATATCGGCGCGCTGGTAGCGGATCAGATTTTCTTCGGTGTAGCTGACATTGCTGTCCGGCGCCTGCATCAGCGCGACCGCCTGCGCCTTGATCAGCAGATCGTTGACCGACAGCTTGATCCCCCGCGCCTCCAGCGAAGCGTTGAGCTCCCCGCGCAGTTTCAGCAGCTTGTCGATATTGACATCTATGCTGACCCGGTAGTGCGGAATGGTCTGCTTGGCCTCGGTCAGGCGGCGAGCAATGGTCTTGCGCATTCCGGAGAGTTTCTCGGCCGTGTGCGGAATATCGAAATCGTCAGAGGTGGAGGCTGGTGCTGGCGTGGCAGCTGGTGCCGGAGCGGCGCTCGGCGCGGCTGCTTCGCTCTTGACCGGCGCCGTACCGCCTTCGGCCGCGTCAATATCTGCCTTGACGATCCGACCGTTCGGACCGGAGCCCGAGACAGCCGCCAGATCGACGCCCTTCTGTTCGGCAAGACGCCGGGCCAGCGGGCTGACCTTCAGGCGATCACCATCAACCTCCGGTGCCGGGCCAGCGGAGCCGGTTGCAGCGTCCCGCCTCTCCCCTTCACGCTTGTCACCACCATCGGCATCGCCGCCCTTGTCTTCCTGCCGACGGTCATCGCCGCGGCGGTCTTCTGTCTTTGCTGGTTTACCGGCATCTGCCATCCCGGCGGACTCCGATGGCGCCTCGATATCTCCCGGTTCCTCTCCCTCTTCGGCAATGATCGCAATCACGGCGCCTACTTTCACATTTTCCGTGCCTTCGGGAACCACGATCTTGGCGATGACGCCTTCGTCGATCGCCTCGAATTCCATTGTCGCCTTGTCGGTCTCAATCTCGGCCAGCAAATCGCCGGAGGACACGCTGTCGCCTTCCTTGACCAGCCATTTGGCCAGCGTTCCTTCTTCCATCGTCGGGGAGAGCGCAGGCATTTGCAGATTGATGGGCATGGCCGGGTATCTTTCCTGAATAAGTCCTGTTTCCGCCTCAAGCTGTCCAACATTGAGCCAATGGCGTCAAGGCCGGTCGCTTGCCTTGTCGCCATTTTTATCGCAACAGGTATTTCTGACAGGACGAGGAGGGTTCATGCGTACATATCTGGTGGTGATCGACGAGACCGATGAGGCCAGTCTGGCGCTGCGCTTTGCCTCGCGCCGGGCGATGAAAACGAATAGCGCGTTGCACATTCTGGCGCTAGTGGAAGCCGAGGATTTTGTCGCCTGGGGCGGTGTCCAGGCGACGCTGGAGGAAGAAGCCAAGAACCGGGCAGAGGCACTCGTGTCCGGTGCCGCCGGCAGCCTGTTCGAGGAAACCGGAATCCGGCCGTCGATCACGGTCAAACAGGGCAAGGGGCCGAAGGTCGTGCGCGCGATGATGGACGAGGTGGACGGTCTGGCGGCACTGGTGCTCGGGGCGGCCGCCACGGGTGCGCCCGGGCCGCTGGTCAGTCATTTTGCCGCCACCGAAGCAGGCTCCCTGCCCTGCCCGGTGATGGTGGTCCCCGGTTCGCTGAGCAAGGAAGAAATTGACCGTCTAAGCTGACGCGTGCGCGGGGAGCGCGCCGCGGGCGGGATAGCCCGACTCGATCGCATAATCGATCCCCTGCAGCAGCTGATCGAGCGACGGCCGGGTGAACGGCATGCTCTGGATGCTGGCAAAATACAGCGTCCGGTCGGGCTTGACCAGCAGCAGCGCCGGTTCGGAAAAAATCTTTGGCTCGTCGCTGCCGGGGCGGCGGGAAGAGATATAGAGGCCGAGGTCGCGAGCAAGATTCTCGTCCAGCCCATAGCCGATCATCAGGTCATCCATGCCCCAGTCCTCCGCCGCTTTCTGCGCCCGCTCCCGGTCATCCATGCTGATCGCGACCACCGTGATGCCGCGCCTGGCAAAATCGCCCAGATGGCTTTGCAGGTCGCGCAACTGCATCTTGCAGATCGGGCAATGCAGGCCGCGGTAGAACAGCAGCAGCGTGAAATTGTCGCCGAGCCGCTGGCTCAGTTGAAACTTGCCGCCATCGGTCATAGGCACGGTGAAATCAGGTATCGTCTTGGTGGGGAGAAGTCGGGACATAGTAAATCCTTTTCTGATGACCAGATATACCTTGCTCGGACTGAATGGTTGCTTGTTACAACATGTTACTTCTTGCGTCGAGACTTGCCCATATGCCCGCGAACATTGGTGGGCTTCCCGGCCTTCCCCTTGCGATGCGACTTGCCCTTGCCGGGGCGATGCGGGGCCGGACGGCCTGGCATATGGTTGGCGCCCTCGGCCAGCTCGAACAACAGGCTGCCGGTCGCGGCATTGGCCTCGACCAGACGCAGTTCGATCTTCTGACCAATATTATAGGTGGTGCCGCTGTCCATGCCGGTCAGCTGCTGTTTGGACTCGTCATAGTCGAACCGTTCGGAACCCAGCGTGCGCACGGGCACCAGCCCGTCGCCGCCCAGTTCCTCGACGGTGGCGAAAAAGCCGAAATTCTGGACGCCCGTGATCCGGCACTTGACGATCTCGCCGACGCGGTTCGCGAGATGGGCCGAGATATAGCGGTCGATCGTCTCCCATTCCGCTTTCATAGCGCGGCGTTCGAGCTTGGAGATTTTTTCGGAGATGATTTCGAGCCGCGCCGCCTCTTCCTTGCCCAGTCCCGAATAGGCCGGGATGGCTTCGTTGTCCGGCACCGGCTGTTCGAGCTTGCAGGCGCTGACCAGCGCGCGGTGCACGATCAAGTCGGCATAGCGACGGATCGGGCTGGTGAAATGGGCGTAGCTGCCGAGCGACAGGCCGAAATGACCCATGTTGGTGTGGCCGTAATAGGCCTGGGTCTGGCTGCGCAATATCTGTTCCATGACCAGCGGCAGCAGCAGTTCGTCATCGACCTGCTCGATCAGATTGTTGAACACCGCCGGCTTGATCACTTGGCCCATCGCAAAGCTCATGTCGAAGCTCTTCAGATAGTCCTTGAGCGCGATCAGCTTCTCGCGCGACGGGGTTTCGTGGACGCGGTAGATGACCGGCGACTTCTTCGATTCCAGCATCTTCGCCGCCGCGACATTGGCGACGATCATATAATCCTCGACCACGCGGTGCGCGTCGAGGCGTTCCCGGATCGCGATCTCGACGATCTTGCCCTGGTCGTCGAGGACCACGCGCTTTTCGGGGAGATCCAGATTGAGCGGCTCGCGCTCGTCGCGCGCCCTGGCGAGCAGTTTCCAGCAGGCCCAGAGCGGCTCGAGCGCCTTGCTCTTGAGTGGATGGTCGAGCTTGCCGTCCATCGCCGCCTGCGCGTCCTCATAGGCGATGTTCCCGGCCAGCCTGACGATCGCACGGGTGAAGCGCGAGGCAATCACCTGCCCCTTGGCGTTGATCGTGACATGGCAGACCAGCGACGCCCGGTCGACGCCCTGCTTCAGCGAGCAGACATCGGTCGACAAGGCTTCCGGCAGCATCGGCACCACCCGGTCGGGGAAATAGACACTGTTGCCGCGCTTGTAGGCCTCGCGGTCGAGCTTGCTGCCCGGGCGGACATAGTAAGAGACATCGGCGATCGCAATCAGCGCCCTGAAGCCGCCCTTGTTGTCGGGGCTGTCATCCGGCTCGGCCCAGATCGCGTCATCATGGTCACGGGCATCGGCGGGGTCGATCGCGACGATCGGCAGATGGCGGAGATCCTCGCGCTTCTCTTCCGATACCGGCAATCTGGTCGCCTGCTCGGCTTCCTCGATCACGGCATCTGGGAAGTGCAGCGGGATTTCGAACTTGTGGATCGCGATCAGGCTGAACGACTTGGGTGCAAACGGATCGCCGAGGATTTCCTTGACTCGCGCCTTGACCTCGGAGCCGCGCTTGACCGGCTCGGCGAGCACGAGATTGCCCGGTTCGGCCTCGCCCAGCTCCAGGATCGCAGTGCTGCGGCGGATCTTGCGGTCGACCGGCTTCAGCCAGTAGCGGTCGCGCTCGTCCTTCTCGACGATCCCGAGCAGCATTTCACTGCTCTGGGCCAGTTTCTTCATCAGAAAGGCAATATGCCCCTGCCCACGCTCTTCGGTACGCGCAAGGATACGATCGCCGATCGCCAGTGCGGCGCGGCGACCTTTTTCCTTAATCCTGATTTTCGGCGCAGGGGCGCCCTCGTCTTCCCATTTTTCAGGAATGCCAACCGCTTCATTGCCGTCAATCTCAACAATCTTGAGCACGGTGACTTTCGGAACGCCGCCCACCTTATGCAAAGCCCGCCCCGGTTCTCCGGCGAGCAGCCCTTCCTTGGTCATGTCCTTGAGCAACGCCTTGAGCGCGATCTTGTCCGAGCCTCGCAATCCAAAGGCCTTTGTTATCTCCCGCTTTCCTGCAGGCCGCTCCGATCGCTCGATAAAATCCAGTATCTGCTGGCGAGTGGGAACCTGTTTCGGTTTGTGAGATTTTTTGGGACCTGCCATTAATAAGCTTTACCTATGATTATGCGCTCGACGGCTGGCTTGCCGGTAAAGATACAATCACCGTCCGCAGCGGCAGCATCGACCGGCACATTGCGGATGGTCAGCTTCAGCTTCTTGAGCCGCTCTTCAATCGCTTCCAGTTCGTCGCCGGTCGCCTTGCACCATTGCACTTCCAGCCAGCCCGGATATTTCTTGTTTTCCTTGTAGAACCGCTCGACGTCGGACCAATGCTCGATTCCGCGCGTGATATTGCTATCCAGGCGCTGCTTCGCTTCATCGTGCAATGCCGACTGAATTTCCGTCAGCAAAGCCGGAATTTCAGGGATGAACTCGGCCTTGGCGAGAAACTTCGTGTCCAGCTTGCCGCTATCCTGATAGAGTGCGTCGCGGCGGATCATCGCGACCTTGTCTTCGGCCATGTCGCGTGGTCCGATTTCAAGAATGATCGGTGCGCCCTTCTTGACCCATGACCATCGTTTCGCCTGGGTCTTGGCGCCGCTGATATCGAGCTTCACCCGCACCGCTTCGTCAAAGGCTTTCAGTCCGGCGATTTCCTTCGCCAGCGCCTTGCAATAGTCGAGCACTTCCTCGTCTTCCGGCTTGTCGCGCAGCATCGGCACGATCACCACCTGATAGGGTGCGATCAGCGGCGGTACGCGCATGCCGTCGTCGTCGCCGTGAGTCATGATGACCCCGCCGATCATCCGGGTCGATGTGCCCCAGCTGGTGGTATAAGCGAACTGGAATTCACCCTCCTTGTCCTGGAAGCGGATATTCTGCGCCTTGCTGAAGGTCTGGCCGAGGAAGTGGCTGGTGCCGGCCTGCAGCGCCTTGCCGTCCTGCATCATCGCCTCGATCGAATAGGTCGCATCCGCACCGGGGAAGCGTTCATTCTCCGGCTTCTCGCCGGCAACCACCGGCATCGCCAGCACATTTTCGGAAAACTCCCGGTACATTTCCAGGATGTTCAGCGTTTCTTCCATCGCCTCGGCCTTCGACGCATGCGCCGTATGGCCTTCCTGCCAGAGAAATTCGCTGGTCCGAAGGAACATTCTAGTGCGCATTTCCCAGCGCACGACATTGGCCCACTGGTTGATCATTACCGGCAGATCGCGCCAGCTCTGCACCCAGCGGGCAAAGGCGGTGCCGATCACCGTTTCCGAAGTCGGACGGACCACCAGTGGCTCTTCCAGCTTGGCATCGGGATCAACGACCAGACCGCCGTCTTCGCTTTTCATCAGCCGGTGATGGGTGACCACCGCCATTTCCTTGGCAAAGCCTTCGACATGTTCGGCTTCCTTGGCGAAATAGCTGAGCGGAATGAACAGTGGGAAATAGCAATTTTCATGGCCGGTGGCCTTGATCCGCTGATCCATCAGATATTGGACGCGTTCCCAGATGCCATAGCCCCAGGGCCGCATGATCATGCAGCCGCGTACGCCGGATTCTTCGGCGAGGTCGGCTTCGGCAATGACTTGTTGGTACCAGCCCGCAAAATCATCTTCGCGGGTGATCGACAGAGCATTTTTCTTCACTTGGTTTTCCTGCGGATTATAGGTTCCGGTGTTCAGCTATCGAGCTTGTCGATCTTGGACTGGATGTCGGCCAGCTGCTGTTTCAGCGCCGAGATCTCGGCGTCTTTTTTCGACATGTCCTCCTGCGCCCCGTCTTCAGCGTCCGCGCCATCATTTTGGCCAAGGCTCAATGCCTTTTCAAACACACCCGCAAGCGGGCTTGCCTTCAGCGCATTTTCCAGCGCTTCCTGGAACTGCTTCTGGTTCTTGACCGCCATCTGGCCCAGCGGATTCTTGTTGAGTGCGCCCTCAACCGCTTCCTGGAACTGCTTCTGATTCTTGCGGAAATTGTCCATCGACGCTTCGAGATAGGACGGCATCAGAGACTGCATGCTGTTGCCGTACATCGAGATGAGCTGGCGCAGGAACTTGACCGGCAGCATCTGCTTGCCGCTGCTTTCCTCGTCCACAATGATCTGGGTCAGCACATTGTGGGTAATGTCTTCACCGGTCTTTGCATCGACGACGACAAAATCCTGATCATGCCTGGTCATTTCGGCCAGAAAGTCGAGCGTGATATAGCTCGATGTCTGGGTATTGTAGAGCCGGCGATTGGCATATTTCTTTATAATGATCGGATCGCCTGGATTCTTGTTCTTGGACTTGGCCATTTCAGCTCCCGATGGTTCAGAATTCAAGTCATTGAACTGTCAGCCTGACCATCAAATTTTTACATGTTGCGCATGCACTAAACCTATTTGTGCATTGCCGCAACTTCTCTTGTTGTGCAGGGTTTTTGCGCAGCAATTTTTAATTGTGCATCCGCGTTGGCGTGTTCGGCGATCTGCTATACCCACAGTCGGGGGAGGCGATTGCCAAGACCGGTGATCAGCTCATATTGCGACAAGCCTGACTGGGCTGACGCAGATGGCAGATCATAGAGGCAATCAACCCAGTCGCCTTCCCCGAGACCGATCGCATGACTCAGATCGATCGCGATCAAATCCATCGAAACCCTTCCGAGAACCGCTAACGGGGTTCCTTCATGCAGGAAAATCCCGCGATTGGAAAAGCCGCGCAAATAGCCGTCCGCATAGCCCATTGCCAGAATGCCCACGGGATGTCGGCGTTCGGCAATATATTGCGCATTATAGCCGAGCTTGTCGCCTTTATCCAGCGTGCGCACCTGGATGATTTCCGCCTGGGGGACGGCGACCTGCTGGATCGCCCCTTCCAGTTCCCGGCGCTGGACTCCGCCGTAGAGCGCAAGGCCAGGGCGTGTGACATCGAAATGATATTCCTCGCCGAGGGCGATGCCGGCGCTGTTGGCAATGCTTTTCCGGGACGCTGTCAGTCCTTCCAGTGCGGACAGGTAACACGCCAGTTGGTCCCGGTTCTGCGAACCATCCTCATCGGCGGAGGCAAGATGGCTCATCGCGATATCGATGGTCAGTCCGGTCAGCAGTTCCGGACGCAGGTCCTCCACGTCGATGCCGAGCCGGTTCATGCCGCTGTTGATCATCAGATCACAGGCCCGACCGATAGGCTGCCAGCGCTTCACCTGTTCCACGCTGTTGAGTACTGGCTTTGCCCGTGACTGGCGTGCGAAGGGCATGTCGGCTTCCCGGATTCCGTTGAGCACCGAAACCGCAGCGCTGCCAGCGGTCAGATCTTCTATCTCACGCGCCTCCTGCCAATTGGCGACGAAAAAATCATTACAGCCGGCGGCCAGCAGATTTTGCACGACGTCGCGTACGCCCAGACCATAGGCATTGGCCTTCACCGCTGCACCCGCCTTTGCTTTCCCGGATAGCCGGTCGAGCGCCTGCCAGTTCGCCACCAGGGCGGCGCGATCAAGCCTGACGCGGGCGGTCTCCGGGATCGGGATGTGCGGATCACTCATGGATCGAGCGTTAGGGCTTTTATCAGTCTTCGTCGAGCGCCGCTTCGGGGTCGGCAGGTATGCCCCACCAGCCCACGACCAGCGCGATGAAGACGAATATCCATGTATACCAGAGGCCGGCGTAGACATCGCCCGAGCGCGCCACGATATAGCCGGCGATCAGCGGCAGGAAGCCGCCGAAATAGCCCGCTCCGATATGATAGGGTATCGACATCGAACTGTAGCGGATCTTTGCCGGGAACATTTCCGCGAGCAGCGCCGCAACCGAACCATAGTTCATCGCGCTCAACGCCCCCAGTACCAGCAGGACACCGACTATTCCCGCCAGTGCCAGCGTCGACGGCTGACGATCGGAGAAATCATAGCCATGAGCTACAAGGTCGGATTCGATGGCCAGCTTGCGATCCGCGGTACTCGCCGCCAATATATCGGCGACGGGGAATTCGGTGCCCCCGACGGTCACCCGGAGCTGATCTGCCTCGACGACATCATAGGGTACGCCGCTGGCAGTCAGTGCTTCGAGTATCTTTCCGCAATCGCTCGGTTTGCTGCCGACCAGATCGGCAAAGGGGTCGGTCGTACATTGCTGGCCGGCGACCTGCACCGGTGCGGTTTTCGCGCTGTCCCAAAGACCGGGATTGGCGAGATGGCCAAGCGCCCAGAAACAGGGGAAAAGCAGCAGCAGGATCAGGATATTGCCGATGATGATCGGCTTCTTGCGCCCCACCCGGTCCGACCATTTGCCGACAAACAGATAGAAGGACATGGCGATCAGGCCGGCGACAAAAACCAGGATCTCGACGGTCAAATCGTCCACCCGCATCGGGCCCCGCAGAAAGGACAGGCCGGAGAAAAACGCCGTGTACCAGATCGTGGTCAGTCCGCCGGTGATGCCGAACAGCGCGACAAAAATCCGTTTCTTGTTGCCGGGATAGGTAAAGCTTTCGGTAAAGGGATTGCCGGCCATCTCGCCCGCTTCCTTCATCGCCCTGAACACCGGGCTCTCCGACAGCTTGAGCCGCATCCAGAGCGATATCGCCAGCAGGATGATCGACAGCAGGAACGGCACCCGCCAGCCCCAGGCGGCAAATTCCTCGGGAGGGATCAGGAAGCGGCAGGCGAGCACCACGGCGATGCTGAGCACGAAGCCGCCGGCGACGCTGGCCTGGATGAAGCTGGTATAGAAGCCGCGCTTCTCCCGCGGCGCATGCTCGGCGACATAGATCGCCGCACCGCCATATTCGCCGCCCAGGGCCAGGCCCTGAACGATCCGCAGCAGGATCACGATCAGCGGCGCCGCGATGCCAATGCTGGCTGCGCCCGGGATCAGGCCGACCCCGGCGGTGGCAATGCCCATCAGGGTCACGGTCACCAGAAAGGTATATTTGCGCCCGAGCTTGTCGCCAAGATAACCGAACAGGATCGCGCCGAGCGGGCGAAAACCGAAGCCGATGGCAAATCCGGCCCAGACCAGAAGCAGTTGCAGCGTCTCGTTTTCCGAAGGGAAAAAGGCCGCCCCGATCAGCGATGCCAGCGTGCCGTAAATGAAGAAATCATACCATTCGAAAATGGTCCCTGCAGACGAGGCCGCGATGACCAGACGGATTTCCTTCTGCGTCGGTTCACGCTGTCCCGCCATTGCGACTTCACTGGCCATCTATTGCCCTCCCCAAGGCGATTTTATTCCAGTTCGAGTATCACGGCGTCCACCGCAAGGCTATCGCCTTGTGCGGCTTCCAGCGATTTGACCACGCCGTTTTTCTCGGCCCGCAGGATATTCTCCATCTTCATCGCCTCGACCACGGCCAGCGGCTGGCCCTCGACCACTGCCTCGCCGACCTCGACATGCAGGGCGACCAGCAGGCCGGGCATCGGGCAGAGCAGATATTTGGACAGATCTGGCGGGATCTTTTCGATCATGTGAACGGCGTGTTGCGCCACATGGGCCGGCAGGATGCGCGCCTTGTGGGTGGCACCGTGACTGTTGAGCGCAAAGCCGTCGGCAGTCTTGGCGATTTTGACCGATAGCGGCTTGCCTCCCACTTCAGCAAGGATCAGGCTGTCGCCCGGCGTATATTCGGTAGACAGGTCGACATCCTGGCCATCGACGGTGATTTCCTCTTCGGAAATAGAGACGTCCATGATCGTATCGCCAATCTTGATCTGCCATTCCGAGGGCGGGTCGAGCCGCTTGCCGAGCTGGTTGTCGACGCGGCGCGCGCGATCCGCGTGAGCGGTTGCGGCAAAGGCACCGATGGCAGCAAGATTGCGGAGCAGCTCGTCCGACGCCGGTGCGCCCTGGAAACCCTCGGGATATTCCTCGGCGATGAAATTGGTAGTGATATTGCCTTCGCGGAACCGCTCGTGCTGCATCAGCGCCGAAAGGAAATCGATATTGTGGCCGGGCCCCTTGATCTCGAAGCGATTGAGCGCGTCGATCTGGCGGTCGATCGCCTCGATCCGGGTCTCGCCATAGGTTATCAGCTTGGCGATCATCGGGTCGTAGAAGATCGAGACCTCGCCGCCCTCGGCGACACCGTCATCGACACGAATGCCCTCTTCCGCTTCGGGTGGCCGGTATTTGACCAGGCGACCCGTGGAAGGCAGGAAGCCGCGATAGGGATCCTCGGCATAGACGCGGCTTTCAACCGCCCAGCCGGTCAGGGTGACCTCGTCCTGGGTCAGCGGCAGTTTCTCGCCATAAGCGACGCGGATCATCTGCTCGACCAGATCGAGTCCGGTGATATATTCGGTCACCGGATGCTCGACCTGCAGGCGGGTATTCATTTCGAGGAAATAGAAGCTCTTGTCGGCACCGACGATCAGTTCGACCGTGCCGGCGCTGTAATAGCCGACAGCCTGCGACAGCGCGACGGCCTGCTCGCCCATCTTCTTGCGCATTTCGGGATCGACGAAGGGCGATGGCGCTTCCTCGACGACCTTCTGGTGGCGGCGCTGGATCGAACATTCGCGTTCGCCGAGATAGATGACATTGCCATGCTTGTCGCCGAGCACCTGGATCTCGATATGGCGCGGCTGTTCGATGAATTTCTCGATGAACACGCGGTCGTCGCCAAAGCTGGCAAGGCCTTCGCGCTTGGTCGCTTCAAAGCCTTCGCGGACATCTTTTTCGTTCCACGCCAGCCGCATGCCCTTGCCGCCGCCGCCGGCGCTGGCCTTCATCATCACCGGATAGCCGATCTCGCCCGCGATCTTCACCGCATGTTCGGTATCGTCGATCTCGCCGATATGGCCGGGAACCACGCTGACGCCGGCCTTTTCGGCCAGCTTCTTCGACTCGATCTTGTCACCCATCGCGGCGATCGCGTTGATCGGCGGGCCGATGAAGGCAATGTCGTTGTCGTCCAGTTCCTGTGCGAAGCTGGTCCGCTCGGACAGGAAACCATAGCCCGGATGCACCGCTTCCGCGCCGGTTTCCTTGCAGGCGGCGATGATTTTCTCGGCGACCAGATAGGATTCCCCGGCGGGCGACGGACCGATATGCACGGCCTCGTCCGCCATCTTGACATGGGGGCTGCGCGCATCCGCGTCGGAATAGACGGCGACCGTCTTGATCCCCATTTTCTGGGCGGTGCGAATGACACGGCAGGCGATTTCGCCGCGGTTGGCGATCAGGATTTTCTTGAACATAACTTATTCGGCAGCCTCTAGTTGATTTTCTCTCGGTTCTGCCGCCATCGGCACCAGTCCCAGTTTTTCGAACATCGCCTCGTCCGCATCATCACCCGCATTGCCGGTGGTCAGCAGCTTGTCCCCGGTGAAGATGCTGTTGGCACCCGCCAGGAAGCACAAGGCCTGGGTGCTTTCGCTCATGCTTTCGCGGCCGGCGGACAGGCGTACCATCGAGGCCGGCATTGTGATCCGCGCCACCGCGATCGTGCGGACAAATTCGATATCGTCGATCTTGGCCAGCGGCGTGTCGGCCAGCATGTCGCCGAGCACCGTGCCCTTGACCGGCACCAGCGCATTGACCGGCACGCTCTCCGGATGCCGCGGCAGGGTCGCCAGCGCATGGACAAAGCCGACCCTGTCGGCGCGGGTCTCGCCCATCCCGACGATGCCGCCGGAACAGACATTGATGCCGCTGTTGCGGACATTTTCAAGCGTCTCGAGCCGGTCCTCGAAGGTGCGGGTGGTAATCACCTTCTCATAATGTTCGGGCGAGGTGTCGATATTGTGGTTGTAATAGTCCAGCCCCGCCTCGGCGAGCATTCTGGACTGTTTCTCGGTCAGCATGCCCAAAGTCATGCAGGTCTCCATGCCCATCTGCCGGACGCCCTGCACCATCTCGATGATCGCCGGCATGTCGCGGTCCTTGGGATTGCGCCAGGCCGCGCCCATGCAGAAGCGCGAGGAACCGCGGTCCTTCGCCTGCGCCGCGGTCTGCAGCACGGTGCGGACGTCAAGCAGCTTCTCCGCCTTCAGGCCCGATTTCGCGCCCGCCGACTGGTTGCAATAACCGCAGTCCTCCGGGCAGCCACCGGTCTTGATCGACAGCAGGGTCGACAGCTGCACCTCGCCCGGCGTGTGATGTTCGCGGTGAACCGTCGCGGCCCGGAACACCAGATCGTCGAACGGGAGGTCAAACAAAGCCGCGATTTCCTCGCGCGTCCAGTCGTTGCGCACTTCGTTCCCTGCCGCAGGGCAGGGTCCAGAATTGCCCTGAGCGATCGTCTGGGCCCCGCCCTGCGGCGGGGAACTGATATTTTCGTCTAAACTCATTCGGCAGCATCCTCTTCGGGGGGCATATTGTGCCCCAGCAGTCTCAATATGTCGGCCGCACATTCCACAATATTGCTGCCCGGTCCATAGATTCCGACCACGCCGCTGTTGCGCAGGAATTCGTAGTCCTTGGCCGGGATCACGCCGCCGGCAAAAATCTTGATATCGCTGCGCCCGGCTTCCTTCAGCAGGTTGATCAGCTCGGGGATCAGCGTCTTGTGACCCGCCGCCAGGCTCGAGGCGCCGACCGCATCCACCCCTTCCGCAAGAGCCAGCTCGGCGGTTTCCTTCGGCGTCTGGAAAAGGGGGCCCGAAATCACGTCAAAGCCCATGTCGGTAAAGGCGCTCGAGACGACATTGGCGCCGCGGTCATGGCCGTCCTGCCCCATTTTCGCGACCAGGATCTTCGGCTTGCGACCGAGCCGCTGCGACACGGCATCGACCCCCTCGATTACCATCGCATAGCGGGCATCGCCCTCATAGGCCTTGCCATAGATGCCCTTGACCGGCGTCGGCCGGGTTTCATAGCGACCGAAGACCGCTTCCATCGCATCGGAAATCTCGCCGAGCGACGCCCGCTTGCGCGCGGCGTCGACCGCGAGCGCCAGCACATTGCCATTGGTCCTTGCACCCTCGGTCAAGGCCTTGAGCGCGGCCTGGCAGGCCGCCTCGTCGCGCTCGGCGCGCATTTTTTCGAGCCGGGCAATCTGCCCCTGCCGGACCTTGGCATTGTCGATATCCAGCGTTTCCATCGGATCTTCGGCTTCGCGGCGATATTTGTTGACGCCGACGATCACCGCATCGCCCTTGTCGACCGCGGCCTGCCGTCCGGCCGCCGCTTCCTCGATCATCGCCTTGGGCCAGCCATCGGCCACCGCCTTGGCCATGCCGCCCTCGGCATCGACCTTTTCGATAATCTCCCAGGCCTTCTCGACCAGCTCGTCGGTCAGCGCCTCGATATAATAGCTGCCGCCGAGCGGATCGACGACCTTGGTGATCCCGGACTCTTCCTGCAGCACGATCTGCGTGTTGCGGGCGATGCGGGCGGAAAAATCGGTGGGCAGGGCGATCGCCTCGTCGAGCGCATTGGTGTGCAGCGACTGTGTGCCGCCCAGGGTTGCGGCCATTGCCTCGATCGTGGTCCGGATCACGTTGTTGTACGGATCCTGTTCGGTCAGCGACACGCCCGATGTCTGGCAATGGGTACGCAGCATCTTCGAGCGCTCGGATTGCGCGC
>CAXIBD010000070.1:0-15721 GCA_964022135.1 uncultured Sphingomonadales bacterium
TCGCGCAAACTCTTTCGACTTTGAAGCTGCATCGCGCGTCTTGGCGGCTAGGATGAAGAGTAAGAGCCCTATCTATTCCGCAGCTTACATCATGCCGTCGCCTAATCTTGGTTTTGACCGTAAGCATGACAATCACCTACGCCTGCTGCAAAACCTTGTTTCGGACGGCGGCACAGACGTTCTGCTAACATGCAAAACACTTGAAGATCTCTATCGAGTATTGAAAGAGTTACCAGGTCTTGGTCCGTTTCTCGCATTCCAATTTGCAACTGATCTTGGATATTCGAGCCAATTTGCTGTGTCAGAAACCGACTTTGTCGTCGCTGGGCCGGGAGCACGTGATGGGATAGCAAAATGCTTCACGAACTGGCGTGATTACACACCAGAACATATTATCATGCTTGTATATAAAGTTCAGGAAGCTGAATTTGCGGCGCGTAAAATTCGTTTCGACGGTCTGGGAGGGAGACTACTACAACCAATTGACTGCCAGAATCTATTTTGCGAAGTTTCCAAATATGCGCGGATTGCTCATCCTAGCATTCAGGGAGTGGATGGGCGAATACGTATAAAGCAACGTTATACTCCAAGGTCTGTTCAATTGCCTGACCCGGTTTTTCCAACTCACTGGAATGTTAAGAATTATGCCTGACTGCAAACCTAAGATAGCGGAATGACCATTCTGGGTATTGGTGCAGATATTTGCATAGTCAGATCGTTTGCGAACATAATTAAGAAACGTCCAAACTACCCGCGGCAGTTTTGTAACGAGCAGGAACTAGACGCGCTCTCCAACAGCGGAACTCTGATCGACGATGCCATTTGTATATTTTCGATAAAAGAAGCCGTCGGTAAGGCTTTCGGTACCGGTTTGGTCGAAAGGTTCTGGTTTGATGACATTCAAGTCGATCTGCATTCCAAGCGCGGACCCACTGTTTTAATTGACGAGAATGCTTTACAGTCTGCAAAATTGGGAGTCCCAGTAGAAGATGTCAGGCTGCTCGTGACATATGATCCTAACCCTGAATACGTAACGTCGTTCTGCCTGCTTCAAACGCTGCAATCCCACTTTTAATGCCCCTTTTTCGAAAAAGCAGGCCCCATTTTCAACAATGTCAACGTCTCAGAACGGCCAATTTTCGACTCTATGCTGATCCATCCTCAAGGTGTGACATTGTTTGTTTCTGCAGATAATCTTCAACCTTCCTCAACGTCCTAGCCCGCGGCCTACGCCCGTCCCTTAAATCCAATACAAACCTCGGATCACCCACGGCGCGCCTACCAAACCGCGTCGGTGACATATGCGTCTCTTTCAGGTGTATTTCGATACGATCCAACAATTTCACATGAGTCCTCCTCGAATCATAAACTTCTTGTGTTCTCGTTATGTTCCTAGTAGGAAGATTGCATATTGTCTAGGATAATTCCTATTCAGGCGTCGAAAGGCACAAAAGATGGATGACGTACGAGAAACTCTGGATCGGCTAATCCGCGAAAACGGGGATGATTATTCCGGGCTCTCAAAAATGCTCGGCCGTAACGCCGCCTATATCCAGCAGTTCATAAAACGCGGCACTCCGCGCAAGCTGGATCCGGAGGACAGACTTAGGCTGGCGAGCTTTTACGGTATTGACGAACAACTATTGGGCGGGCCGCCGCCAACTGGCAGTGACGGCATGGTCGAAGTCCCCGTACTCGATGTCAATGTTTCTGCAGGACATGGCGCTCTGGCGACAAGCGAGGATAGGAAAACGCGTTTTTCGTTCGATGAACGCTGGCTGCGCAAACTGACTCCGGCTAGGGGCGTCAGCCTCTCTGTGGTCCGCGTTATGGGCGATTCCATGGAACCAACCCTGTCGGACGGCGATGACGTTCTGGTGGATGCCTCTGACCATGGTTCGCGGCTGCGCGATGGTGTTTATGTTATGCGGATCGATGATACGCTGGTGGTCAAACGCATTGCACTAAGGCCCGATAGCCCGTTCATTACCATTGCCAGCGACAACCCGACCTATCCGACCTGGGAGGATATTGATCGCAGCACGGTCCATATCGCAGGCCGCGTGCTTTGGTTTGGTCGCGCGCTTTGATCAGAGGTTTGCCCTGAGATCATCTAAATCCCCATATCCAACGGCTTGCTGTGTTCTTTTTCAAGTTCTCGCTGGTCCTTTTGCGGTTCTTTGGGCGCAATTTCATTTCCTTTCGCAAGCCCAGTCGCTGCGGCTTTGCCGAGACGCTGTGTCACTTCAAGCGCCGATCTTTTTGCGCCGTCATTTTTCTCGACTGCTGCTTCCAGTTTCTCGCGGTTATCAACGATGAGCGTCAAACCATCCCGCAATCTCGTAATCGTAACCAGAAATGTCTGCTTGTTGGAAAGATTGCGCTCGCGGCTATCCATGACCGCAATCCCGCGATCAGAAGTAAGCCCCTGCGCCATATGCGCATTGAGCGCGTAAGCCAGATCAATACGTTTTAGCATGGGATCGCTATGGGGCAGACGATGCTCGATGCCGGAAGATGTTCGCAAGTGAACATGCCCAGCATCAATTGCTGTAATATTTGCCTGATCCGCGTTGAACAACCCGCGTTTGTGATCGCTGTCGGTCCAGCGAATTTTATCACCCGCATAAATATCGAGCTGCTTCTTTTCATAGAGAGCGATCTGGTCTTCAGATGCATTTGCGCGAAGCTTGCTCACCTGAAAGCTCCGCTCCCTGCCCCCACGATCTTTCAGGACAAGCTGCTTTGCGCGCTCATCGACCGAGACCACATCATATTGCCCCTTGCCAAGGCGCTGACTTCTGTCCGGAGCTTTAAGTTCAATCATCATGCCGGGTTTGTAGCTGTGAATATAGCGCAGTTCCTCGCGGGTGCTGTTGACGCGGGAGAAGGTGTCCAGTTTTTGCCCTCGTTTTCCCAGTTCACCGTTTTGTTTAAGCCCGGCCTGGACCGCTTCATTGACGGCTGTGCGCAGCGCTCGTCCTGATGCATAGATGGCGGTGGATTGCCGGTCTTGTGGAGAAAGCGCTAACCAGCGTTCGGCGGCGATTAGGGCGCTACCCTCTTTGGTTTCGGTAATATGGTCTTTCAAATAGGACATAGCCTCGCCGATATTTCCGGCCTGGGCTGAATATTGCGCGCGGCGTAATATTTTATCACGCGCGCGCAAATTGGTGATCATTTTTGCGGTATCAATGCCCGAGGCTTGCACAAGCGCGAAGGGCTTGCCGGCATCGACAGCGCCAAGCTGCTTCTTGTCCCCGATCATCACCAGACGGTCTACCTCGAGCAGGTTTGCGAGCCGGACCAGCTTTTCTTTTTCGACATTGGATACCATCGAGGCCTCGTCGAGTACCAGCACATGGTCTTTCATGGCGGCTTTGGCTTCCGTGAGAGCATTTTTATCCGCTCCCTCCTGTAGGAGGTTTTTGTGGCTTCCAATGAAGCGCGCCAAGGTCATCGACGCAATCCCGGTATCGCGTTCGAGCATCTGGACGAGCGTATTCTGGACGGCGAGACCCAGAACCGTTTTGCCATTCTCGCCAAGAAGCTGCGAGACAGGTTTGAGAAGGCTGCTTTTGCCTGCCCCTGCAATGCCCTGCACCGCGATAATGCGATTGGACGATGATAATATCATCTGGCCGGCGGATTCCTGGCCTTTGTTAAGTGTCATCCCAAAATTGAGACCCGCGACCGCCTGCAACTGCTCGCCAGCCAATTCTGATGACAAAAGCGGCTCCACCTTGCCCCTGCCCGCTTCCACCTGTCCAATTATGCGCTGCTCGATCTGCAAGGCATCGCGCGTGGTGACAAAATCCCGGTCGCGTCCTTTGCCCCGAACAAGCTCACCTTCCCTGACAAGTGCCCTGACGCGGCGTTCAACATGAGCAATGGATGTCGGGAGGCCAAAATCCAAAGCAGTCTTATAAACATCATATACCCCAAATGCTGCTTCGCGCTGGCTCAGATGGCGAATGGCTGAAGCGGCCGCCTGCGCTGCGGCTATCTCTTCGCGGGGTTTATTGAGGATATGCGCTGGCACCAAAGGATCTGCGGAGGGCTTTGGCCCAAATCCTTGAATTTTTTCTGCAAACGCCCTGAGAAAAATCATTCCTTTTTGCGCCAGTGATAGATTGGGGTTTTGATCAATCTCCAGTCCTGCTGCGCGAATATTGGCTTTGTCGATCAATCCGCCAAGATCGAGCTCCATCGCCTTTGCAGCTTCCTGCCATGTTGCAGACAAGGCATCCCTGTCCTTTATGGCTTCTTTGGGTGCGCGCGTTGCCAGAGCGGCAATCTTGCCAGCTTCCAGTCCTGGTCCCCGGCGCGCATCAAGTACCTCCTGTCGGCGCGTAGAAAAGGCCATAACCGCTTCGCGCGATATACCTGCGGCTTCAAAATTACCGTGCTTGCCCTGATGGGCAGGCTGATAGCCAAGCTTTTCGATTTCAAGACGAAAGCGCGCCATCGTCATGCTATTTAGAAGCGTGTTGTTCGACCAGAGCTTGTCATTATGCAGCGCCCGCCATTTTGCGTCCGGGCCTTGCGTCACATTGGCGACAACCGCGTGAAAATGAACATTGGGTTCAGAATTGCGATTGGTGTCATGCTGAAACAGTCCAATCGTCAGATTGCCCGTTCCAATGGGCTTGATCTTGCCTCGGGAAAAAACCCGCGTTTCGGCGACATTTTTCTCGGCCCATTGCAGCGTATCTGTGACCGCTGTCCGGTACGCATCGATAATCCTTTTATCGCCGCCAACCAGAGCGATCAGCGACCAGCTTTTGGGTAGCGAGAAGGTAAGATCGGTTCCGGCGCGGTGATATTGTTTATCGCTGCCCACTCGCTCGCCATTTGGCAATTCACCGCGCAGCAGAGCTTCAAAGGCTGGCGCATCTACTTGACCTTTTAAACCTAACCGCTCCGCTCCTTCTCCAATCCACTGACCGGACCGGTCGGCATCAGCTTTGGTATAATAGTTATCCGCCGCAAAATAAGTTGCAGCGCCGCCCGCAGAGCGAACATTTGAGGCAGAGAGCATAGTCAATTCCCATCATTTGGACGCGCCCTCCACCGCGCAGGTTTCACATGTCATATTCGCCGATATCGCGGTCCGGCTCATCACGCACAGCGCCCTCGCGAAGATCCCGGCCAGCATCACGCGGCAGACTGCTCAGCGACCGGGCCTTGTTTGCAGGATCGGATGGATCAGGCAGATCAGAGCGCTGCTGTTTGTCATCTTCGGGAGACGGTGATGGCGCCTGCTCATCCTTGCCGAGCGAATTACCTGGACCATCGGTAGCGGGATCCACCGTGCCATCCTTGAGTATTTTATCTCGAGGCTCATCGGGCAACTGGACGTCGGTGATTTCTTCGGGTTCCCGAAAGGCAAACTCCTTCTGATCGGCCGCAGATTGTTTGACGCCTTCTTCGTTGTCATCGGAGTCCGCTGCTGGTTCTACCTCCCCGCCGTGGCTATTTTTATCTGTCCCATCAGGCTTCGAAGACGGCAGAGGTTCTTGACGAGGTACATAGGATTGTCCGGTTTCATCGGGTTCATCAAATGCCCGCGCAATATATCCTTCGGCTAGACTGGGCCAGGATTGCGGGATCAGTTTAACCGGTGCAGCGGGGAAGCCATCGGGAAATTTTATGTAACCATTGAGGCGCGGCAAGTTCATAAACTGATCGGGTAGCAGCAATGGCTCGATCTGCCTTCTTGGGGTCAGGCTGACCGCATCACGGGCATTGTTATAGCCGTAACTATAGCCTTCTTCCATGTCGCGTATTTGCCGGTGACCGATAAAGTCCGAACACCATGTTGCCGTTTCCCGGTCAGCCGTCGCCAGGATTAATTTGGTGCGCGCAAGCGAAGACAATGTCATCGCCATATTTTCACCGTAGACTTCTTTAAGTTTGGCAAATGCGTGGATGCCAGTGACGATAGCGCCGCCAAAATTTCGGGCCGTTTGCAAACCTTTTTCCAGTGCTGGCAGCCGGTGCAATGCGCCCAGTTCGTCAATCATGAACCACACCCGCAAATCGGATGTCCGGCTCATCGACATAAGGGTATTCATCGCGGTGTCCATCCACAAGGTAAGCAGCTTGGAACAGATACTCATGTCGACATAGCGCGCGGATATAAATATGATCCCACCACGCGCGGATTCATCTTTTATCCAGTCGCGGATTGAAAACTGCGGACCATGTTTGGGCAGCAGCATTAGGGCCTCGGCGTTTGCATTAAACACAGCCCGGATCGAAGTTGCCATGCGGGCCGCTTTGGGCGCGGTTAATTGCTCCGCTACTGTGCCTTTCAAAAGCTTGTGCACATCTGTCAGGTCAGCAGTAATGAGCTTCTCGGCCAGCGCCTCATTGGTCGGCGTTCCGGCTTTCATCAGCTGCATGCACGATTGCACAAACAGCGAGCGCGCACCGATAACCCAGAACTGATCTTCGCCGCCGCCATCCTGCGGTACTATCGCTTCAGCGGCGCTGTGGAATTCGGCAATGGTGCTGCAATCATTGAACACGCTCCATTGCGGACAGCGGGCATCAAGCGGGTTTAATATGACATCGCGCGAGGCGTCATAGAAATGTTCGATAAAAGCGCCGGTCAGATCGAATATGACGGCGCGCTGTCCCTTTCTGCGGGCCTCATCTATCATCTCCAGCAGGGCAACGGTTTTACCGGTTCCGGTGGTTCCGATCAGCATCGCATGGCTCTGTTCAAGCCGCCACGGATAACGAACGCCTGCAAGTTTGGAGGGCTGGTAATAGCCTGCCGCAGCAAGACGTTCTTGCCCCGCTAAACGCCAGCGCCAGCCCAGTTCTGCTTTCATTTCCCGTGCCTGCTCGCTAGCATTATGACGAGTTATTTCCGCTTTCAGTTCGGGCAATGTTGCAAGTTGCGCGCCGCGTTCATGTTTGCTTTCTTTCGACCGGCCGCCAAAATATTCTGCCACCCAATAAAATATTATAAAGGCAGGCAGGAACAGCAATGCAGAAATGGCCAAAGCTGTGCGGAGGGCTGTCCATAATGCTTCCATTGCACGCTCGACCGGAGGGAAGTTCTGAACCGCTGAAATCGCCATTTCCATGCTCGCGCCGCCCGCAAGATCAAGATTAACCGGCTTGGTAGGATCAAACTCCATGAACCCATAAAACAAAGCATAAAGGTTCATACCCGCAAGGTAGCGCTGATGGTCGGTAAGACCCGATGTCACCATCCAATAGGAGATGCCTACCAAGAGAACGGCAGCAATGATCAGAGGAGCTTTAAGCCCACTTGCGAACATGAAACCAAAGTGTCCGAGAAGCTGGCTACCGCGCGTGAAGTTTACAATATTACGCTTCATCACGGCCTCCATTCGAAGAGGCTGGAGCAAGCCCCAATCGCTGTAAGCGACGACCATATGCATCATGGGTTTTTTGCCGAAGTGAGCTGTCCGGGTGGGCGCTTAAAATGGCATCAAGCGCTACGGAGGAAAATACAATCTCGCGGGCTTTGTCGAGGCCTTTTAGAGTATCATTATGACCTTCATCCTGCGCAATATATGCCGCCATGACAAGATCGCGAATGAATACGCTGACACATTCGCCGTGGTCATCAGCTTCCGATCTGACCCACTGTGCAAGCGGATAAGAAAGATAGGTTTGTAAACAAATATGGTTGGTCATACTCAGGTTCCTTGACGTTCAAGAACCTGGTTCACCCTTCGAAAAGCCCAATAAGAATAAATCGTGAACAAGTCTAAGTCAATCGGTTATATTTCATTATTTATCAATGCTTTGCGGCGATGTGATTGGGCTAAGACTTGCCAAAAACCCACCAAGTCTTAGAGGATTTATCTGTTACATCGGGCGATTTTGGGACTTAACCAGTTGATATCAATGAAGATAACCAAGGCAGCGAGCTGCGTACGGTGTGCACTCTTTTGTTCCCAGCTCGGCAGTAAATTTCCAGGAATTTTCTCGATTACATCATGTGGCGTTATGCCACGTGGATAGCATGGATAAAAACGCGCGCTGATGCTTGACATCAGCGCTCCACAATTACCCGATGGCTAGAATTTCAAACTAAAGCACGAGCAAAAAATAAGGGCAGCAGAATGGGGATTCCGCTGCCCCTATGTCACCCGATTTGGGTGTTTTCCATATCAACGCCAGCCCGGGTCGCAAATGGCCAGAATCGATACGGAAATTCTGAATAATCTTTATTCCTGATAGTTAGCAACTCGATTCCCGGAATGATTGTATGGAATCGCCTTTCGGCAAAGTACCTTGTATTTCTCCCTGTTAGGTTTAAGCCAACCGACAGTGCAGAAAATGTCTTTCAGGCCGACGGTCGGGAGGCTAGGTTTGAAAGACATTTTCGGCGCTACCACTTTCTGAAGCGAACAAAAATAAAGGCAGAGACCGTTTCCGGCCCCTGCCCTGTGTGCCGTCCTTAGAATTCATCCAGCAGCGCCCCATGGACAGTATGGACAACCCGGTTCATTGCCCATGTCGGTAGCGCGTTATAATCTCCTTCATCCAGTGCTACATAACCCTGGTCGTCGTCCTCAACGACATGCTGATCAAAGAAGCTGTGTAGAGCCCTTCGTTCCGCTGTTTCTACTGCCGCAAAATAGCTTTGTGCATCAAATACCGTATCTATAACCTGTGTCATACTACCTCCTGAAATTTGTCAAAATGACGACAAGTCTCGTGATGCGTGGAGGGCTACCGGGTCACAGGACCGGCTGGAACAGGCGGCCGCGAAGCGGCGATGGGGGAAACGATTTTATCGTGTAAGGCGGCCCAGCCGCCGGAGCGGTAAAATGGTGGGGCCCCGTCGTCCTTTACGCGGTGGCCCTTCGCGCATCATACTTGGACTTCAAGTGAGCAACCCCTCCCCAAATTCGTATTCCACATCCAGATTACATTCGCAAAAATCATTTTCCTACAGGTGGGACAATATGCAATTACGGAGTTTCAAGGGGTCAACACTGAGAAAAAGGAAATCTCATGACCAGAAAAACAGGTGCGCTGGCAGCGCTCAAAAAGCTTGAAAGCGAACGCGCAAAACTCGACACAAAACAGCAGGAACTGGAGGCCAAGGCGGCAGCCGAACTAGGACGGATGTTTTTGGGAAGCGGCGTCGAAGCGTTTAGCGCGAAAAGCCTCAAGCGCATAGGAACTGCGCTTGGAAAAATGAATGAAGAACAGGCGCTGGCCATACTCAAAATTGGAGGTTCCAGTTTAGCGCGTTAACATCAACCTTCACGTACAAGAACATAAAAAAGGCCCCGCCGGGAAACCGGCGAGGCCTGATTGTTTGCAGGATGAAGATCAAGGATCATTCATCGATGTCGGGTGCATCCTTGTTATCCTGAGACGCACCACGGGTGAGAAAGTCCACCTTGTCGGCAAGGATTTCGCAGCCATAACGTTTGATTTTGTCGGCATCTTCCCACTGCGTATAATGCAGGCGCCCCTCGATCGAAACCATCTGGCCCTTGGTGCAATATTGGGCAACGTTTTTGCCCAGACCGTTGAAGCAAGTGATGCGGTGGAATTCTGCATCTTTGACCGTAAAGCCTTTTTCATCCTTGTAGGTCTTGCCTTCACTGTTGCGGGCGGGACGGTCGGTTACAACCGAAAGATTTGTAACCGTTGTACCGCCGTTTGTTTCCCGGCTTTCTGGATCGCGAGTGACACGTCCAACCAAAACTACGATATTTGTCATTGTTATTCTCCTGATTTAATCTTCAAACCGGAACCATTCCGGCTTGCGAACTGACGAAAGAAACAGGGAGAAGCGGCATTGCACCGGGAGGCGCGTAGCGCCGAAGGGAAACCCGCTTTGTCCGGGTGGTGCGGGCAGCACCTGAAAGGTGCAACACGGCCGGTAACAAAGCTGGTTGCAATGTTGCTGACCTGGTTCAGGAAGGTTCGCGAAAAAGCCGATTTGGTCGCGGCTGATTTGGACTTCAGGAGACACTGACAAGCCTCGTATTGGATCCGTCAATCGCGGTTGATGCAAGAATGTTTAACGGCTGGCCTGATGGTCATATGTTGGGAACGCGCCCGCAACATTGGCAATACCTAGGACGGAACAGGCTGCTCGAGAACGAAGCTTACGCCGCCATATTCGCGTCAATGGCAACAAGTTTGGGTTGCTCCCGCATCATCCAGGTCTGTGGTTCGATCAGGCGCGCCCAATCCGCAAACGAGGGGATAGTTCCCAAATCTTCGATGACATGCTGTTCGCCGATCAGGCGGACTGGAACCTCGCGGCCATCGGCGTTAACAATGACCGTACCAAAGAGTGATTCCAGCATGAATATGCCTTCGGCATGATGCCGAAGCGCCCGGTGCCTCGGGTCCGCCAGTATTCCTTTCGATTTATCGAACCATTGATGTAGGGGCAGATAATCGCCTGCCTCGCCGCCCCATTTACGGACCGAAGAAAGCGCATGATAATGACAATGCGACATTATTCCTCTCCCCAAATTTCGGTTTCAAAATATTCGGTCGCACGGAGACTGCAGCACAGCGCCATTGTTCCTTCTTCGACCTCAATCCTAAAGAGGCCATAGGCCCCTTCATTGATTTCCCATCCCGGATGATGCACTTCCAGAGCATCATAAGCGACGGTTTCAAGTGCTTCCGACAGAGGCATGGATTTACGCATGATCATTGTTGAGCCGATCTCAAATGTTTCAATTGCGACTTTGGCATCGGACCAATCGACTGGCTTGTTATCGTTCGAATAGTACGTAGCAGCTTCCAGACAACCGCTGTCACCCATGCCATCATAGTTGAGTTCAACACTCGCGATATTTGCCTCTCGCAGCGCATCAAGAATAGCTGGCTTGTTGCGCTGAAAAGACTGGATCAAACGCGCGCTGCGGCTCTTCTGTTTGTCAAAATAGTCCGTCATCCATTCACTCGGTTCCATGATAAATACCTCCGGTTCTGTTTTAGCCGATCACACCGTGTGTCCGGTTCAGGGAAACCCGAGCCTCCTTTCCTCTTACTGAAGAAAGCCAGCACCGCGGCTGCGGCGCTGGCTCGGACAGCCTAGCTGCCTGTATCGGTTGGCTTTGTCTTGGGGCTGACGCCAAGAGGCCCGCGCCGATCAACGACCGTGATACGCCGTCTCTTGGCTTCGATGACGAGACGTTCCAATACGCCGCTCCCTGGAAAGGCAATGACATAGCGAGGTGCGAGGCCTAGCATCTGTTCGTTGCGTTTGAACCCAGCTCTTGCACCCAGATGGCGATCCAGTGAAAAGGTAAGTTGAGCAACGCCGCGACGCTCGGCCCAAGATGCAGCTAGACGGTCGGCACCCTTGCCATCGCCTCCGTGGACCAGCACCATGTCACCAACGGAATTATGCACTTTGTCGAGCGTGGCCCAGACGTTGTTTGCAAAGGCCTTCGCATCTTCGGTGCAATTCTGCTTGGTGCGGCCACCTGCAAAGATGATTGGCGTACCTTCGGGCATGAGCGCTTTGCGTCTGGACTGGCTGCGTGCTTGCAGAAAATCGCGGCCCTGAATGACGGCAGAGGTCAGCATCGCCCCATGATTGGCACGCGAACTGGAAACCGGCTTCCAGGAGCTATGTGTTTCATCGAGGTAGAGCGCTGCTGCAACTTCGCGCATTTCTTCAAAGGCGACCATAGAGGCTTCTGCCGCTTGCGCGCGTTCAATCTGCTCTTCCAGGTTACTGGTATGCACTTCTGATCCATCAGCAGATGCGATGAGTGCCCGGACCTCATCCGATGCACGGTCAAGCTGCTTTGATTTACGCTGCGCAGCGCGGTGGAAGAGATTGACGAAGCCCCATGCAAGATCTTCAGCGTCGGCTTCAAGCGCGGTATCGGTAAAGACAGCGAATAAATCCGACCAAACAGCTGCAAGTGTCTGCGAAATAGCATCCTGGGCTGGAAAATCCGATGATATAAATGGGGAATTGCTGATTGTGAGACCGGAAAGGTCAAGACCAGCAAGTTGCTGTTTGAATAAATTGTCCATGATGTTCTCCTGATATGCGGGAGATGTTCGGCACCTTGCCGCTTTATCCCGCAAGAGCCCGAAAGGACCGTCAGGGTGCATGGCGCACCGCCGACAGGCGGGGAACCTCGCGAGACAAGGCTGGCGCGGGCCACACGGGCCGCAGTCCTCGCGGGGTTGCGCCGCAGCCCTGATGGGCCAGGGCCTCTCTTGCGGGGAGAAAAAGCGGTCAGTAGTTACGTCTACAATTAGGAGATTATGGAATCAGTGTTGGGGCATGTTTGGTAGGCCGAAAATCTCCGGTTCAAAGGCATGACTTCCTCCGCCCGGAAAAGCCGCAATGGCGTTTAGTCGCCCCTGCTCGAACCGAAAATGCCAAGTCTGGCGATAATCCGGTGTCTTCCCGGCGAATATGGATGGATCAAATATGGCGCTATTATATCCAGCATCCGGATCACGCACCGAGACTGTGCGGATAAGCTGCGCATCTGCTTTGCGAGCCACATCAGCGAAATCCTGACAGGCTTTATAGTCATCCAGATGCGTCCAGTCTGATGCTTGCGCGTCAAATGGCGGCCTGGAAAGATCAACCGCGCGTGAGGTCGAAACGGCAACGGAAAAACTCAGATGCTCGCTGGTCCGGTTCCCAGGAACAAAACCCGGCGACCGGCTGAAAAAGCGCAATCGCCAATAGGCAGTCTCTGCAATCGCTGTGGCTTCGGCCTCACTGGCGTAGAAAATACCAGGACGCTCATTCGCGCGCCGGAACCGGCTTGGGCTTTTATGACCGTATCGAAAGGGTGAAGCGAGAAGATAGTGCAGACCTTGTGCAGACTTCGGAAGGTCAGGTTTTGCTACTTCGGCAAGCTCTTCAAGGCGTGCCTGATCTTCGAAGTTTTCTGCTAGACGATTGGTCGATATACGGTGCTGCGCTTCAACCACCCGCCAAACGGTTTTGCGGTAGCGGCGAAATTCAGACGCGAGCGCGGTGGGCGTCCACATAGTCACATACCGTCAAAAGTCCCTTGAAACTGTCGATGAGATCAATCGGCCGCGCTTCAAGATCAAGATTATGCGATGTCAGCCAGGATGTGGCTGCATCATCGTCACTGCCCATGAGCGCGTCCAGACTGCGGAACAGCCGCAGGAGAAACTGTCCGGCTTCAAAAGATTTGGAGGCAGGATCAAGAAATGTTTTTCCCGAACGAAGCCGGGAAATAGTTGCTTCCGATAGACCTAGTACCGCACTTAATTTGACATTGCTCAGGCTCCAGAATTCTGCAATTCTACCAATTGCAGAACTTAGCAACCTATCATCGCTTCGTTCTATTTTGAGTGCCCGTTCAGTCATTTTCATTTCTTTCTAATGAATGTATTTTACAATAATCTTTCATTTGCAAGATTGCAAGTTTTTTGCTCAATCATGCGGCATCGGATAATTCACCAGGCTCTTGTTGCACATAACCGCCAAGGCTCAACAGCAGATTTGACGCCTCTTCCGCGCGCGCCGCCGCTGTTAGTATAGCGCGATCATCTGTTTTGAGCAGCTTTAGCCAACTGGCGATATAGCTTGCATGATTATCCAGATGTCCGACCGGAAGGCCAAGCTCCGCGCCCAATATGGCACTGGAAAGCTCTGCGACCAGCTCCTCGGCGGCATAAGCAGCACTGCCAAAACGGTTCTTGAGATCACGATTCAGGCGCGACTTATGGCCTGACCAGTGACCAAGTTCATGAGAAAGGGTCGCACAAAATTGGTCATAGCCATCAAACAGACTGATGGGCGGCATCGTAATACGGTCAGCTACCGGTTCATAGTAGGCGCTGCTGCCATGCTCGCGGATATTGGCACCGATATCCCCAAAGAACTGGTCGAGCTTTTCCGCTCGTCCCTCCGGTTCGATATCCAATACTTCAGCCGTGGGATGGTAGCGTTCGGGCAGACCGTCGCATTGATCGGCATTGAATATAGCATAGGATTTGAGCACGCGACGGGTTTCCTCCTGCGCTTCACCATGATCCGCAGCTTCGATTTCTTTGGTATAGCTTTTGTAGAATATGGCGATGGACGATTTTTCGCCCTTGCGAACCTGACCGCCAAGCGATGCGCATTGCCGGTAAGTCATCCAGTAAGGAGAATTAAAGCCACTTTCCTGAGCCATCATCCAGAGCCAGAATACATTCATTCCGCGATAGGGCGTACCGCAACTGCGCAAGGGCCGTGAGACTGGAAGTCCTCTCCAAGGCTGTATCCAGGGTTTTGTTCCAACTTCCAGTTTTTCAATGATGGTTGCTGTAATTCGCGCTGCGGGCGATATTTTGGGGGATTGGCTTTGTTTCCGGGGCATGTGTTTTCTCCTGAATATCTCCAGCGAAATTACTGGATCAGACAGGCCCAAGCCCCCTATCCTCTCTCATTCGGAAGTCAGGCTCTCAATATATCTTGCAATTCTGGAACTCTACTCCATAAATACAAGGATGATTGACCGCCGAATTCACGATATTTTGCTTGAAAGACTGGCTGAAAGCCCCGCAGTTGCCTTGCTGGGGCCGCGTCAGGTGGGTAAAACGACTCTAGCGCAGGAAATTGGTGAAAGCGGTCCTTCCCTCTATCTCGATCTGGAATCGGATGCTGACCGATCCCGAATTAGAGAACCGGAGCTTTATCTTGGTAACCATGAAGACAAGCTTGTAATCCTCGATGAAGTTCACCGTGTTCCGGACCTTTTCCAGAACTTGCGCGGATTGATTGACAAAGGTCGTAAAAAGGGAAGGAGAACGGGCCGGTTCCTCCTGTTAGGATCAGCATCTCTGGACCTGATGCGCCAGTCGGGCGAAAGTCTGGCGGGCCGCATCTCCTATCTGGAAATGCGGCCACTTGACCCTCTTGAAATCGATTCAGGTGACTTGAATGAACTTTGGGTAAGGGGTGGATTCCCGGACAGTTACCTTGCCAAAAGCAATCAGACGAGCATGCGCTGGCGCAGGGATTTTATCCGCAGCTATCTGGAGCGGGACATCCCGCAATTGGGGCCGAGAATTGCCGCTGAAACACTCAGACGTTTCTGGGTCATGCTCGCACATCATCAGTCCGGCCTATTAAACGCTGCCGATTTCGCAAGATCACTGGGGGTCGATGGAAAGACGGTTGCCTCCTATCTTGACTTGATGGTTGATCTGTTGCTCGTTCGTCGTCTTGAACCCTGGCACAATAATACCGGCAAAAGACTGGTCAAATCTCCGCGTGTTTATGTACGTGATAGCGGCATTGTTCACGCGCTACTGGGCATAGACAATCTCGAAGCCCTGCTTGGCCATCCGGTCGCCGGAGCCAGCTGGGAAGGATTTGTCATCGAAAGCCTGATCGCTGCCGCACCTGAAGCTACGCTGGCTAATTTTTACAGGACATCGGCAGGAGCAGAAATCGATCTCCTTCTGACGCTGCCCACAGGCAAACGGTGGGCGATTGAGATCAAGCGAAGCTTGACGCCAAAATTGGAAAGAGGCTTTTATAATGCCTGCGATGACATACAGCCGGACCGGAAGCTTGTGATATATCCAGGTTCCGAAAGCTATCCCCATTCTGAGGACATTGAAATTGCATCACTCCCGGAAGTTGCCGGTCAACTGGCCGCGATCCGGTAACCGCCTACTGCCATGATTTTGATGAAAAGAAGCGGCTTGCCTTAAAAAGGCAAGCCGCTTCAGCCAGAAGACC
>CAXIBD010000071.1:0-15460 GCA_964022135.1 uncultured Sphingomonadales bacterium
AAGAAATAAGTCCAGGAGTGATTTACAGTCATCGCCAAACCGAGACCGTAATATCCCTGAGAAAGATAGCCCAGAAAAATAGCCATTGAGAGCCCCATATCTGGCCCGAATATCGTAAAAATCGGGTGATCAACATTCATGGAGATGCTATTCAGCGATTTTTGGTTATAATTGAATGCATCCACAGCAATGGCGGCGTATCGCTGCGATAATATAAACATAAACGAAAATAGTGAAATAACGCTTCCCAAAACGGATAGTACAATTGTGCGAGTCGCTATGACTTTGTTTCGTACACCAAGATGAATGCCGAAAATCGCTATGAAATATATCAGAGTGTCGCCAAGTTGTTTCTGCTTACCGGACCCAAGAACATAGAATATGAGAGAGCCAAACAACAAAAAAATTACCGCTGCTTTTTCAAGTTTGGTCAAGGACCGAAAATAGTACATTCCCCATATCATTGCGATAAAGGTGAATGGAAGGCTGAATGAATAGATAAGAAACACCAGGCCATATGAACCGCTATTGCGCTCATAGCCTTCATATCCGTCCATATACGTTGTACCGATGGCATCCACATCGATATTGAATGTGCCTGCCCAAATGGAGGCTCCAACTGAGACTGTCAACGTTAGCAATGCGGCAATGAGCGATGTCCGGAACAGATAAATGACAAATTTTCGATCCATCTTGGTCCCGCTCTTCGCAGTTTTGATGGGCACTCGGACGCCGTTTATATAGCCGAAGGTCATCACTACCATGGTTATGGACATGAAGAGCACCACGTCAAATGTTGGAAAGCCGAAATAGATTGTGGGCCCGAAAAGAGCGATCAGCAAAGTTCCAATCAGATACGCGAGTAATAACTTGAGCGGTGTGTAGGCCAAAACTGGCACAATAGGAGGGGTATTGCTCACTTCCTATCGGCCCGAATGTCAAAGATGCGCTTATATTCGCGCAATTTCGCATCACCAAGAATATGGCCGATTCCGAGAGAGTCCCTTTTTGCCTGCTCTATATATTCAGCCGTCGTCTTGATCAGTTTTGCTGGATTCCCGCCCACGATGCTGCCGTCCGGGACATTTTTCGTGACAACGGCATGCGCCGCTATTATGCAATTTTCACCGATGGTCACACCTTTCATGACGACCGCGCCGGCACCAATGAAGCAGTTGCTTTTGACGATGATTGGGGCAGCCAGATCGAGAGTCGGATTATCTTTCCGGAACGGCAATACGCCACCATCATGACAGATAAACTTCGCGCCGACGCTGATGAATATGTTGTCGTGCAGGGTAACCAGAAAGGGTTCAGAGCTAAACATTTCATAGCTTGAGCCGTAAATCGTGACTTTCCCTTTCATCCTGACGCCCATTTTCTTCGCATAACTGACGGGCGAAAATTTTGCGTGTATGATTGAAACTGGAAAAGCAATGATCCGTTTAAGTCGATAAAACAAACTGAAGGGCCTTCCGAAAATTTTACGCATATGACCAGCGATGTAATCGCCTTTAGCTTCCTAAAGTTAGAGGAAGTGGTTCAGATTTGCACTTCCTTTCTTAGAAGGACCAATCAAAGCTGTCGATATTTTACGCAATAGCCATTGAACCAATGGAATGCGTTAGGGCCCGTCAGTTGCGTGTGTGACGCCTCCGAAATGTCGAGCCTTCCATCAAAAGGTCCAAGTCTAATCAAGCCCAGGCGGCAAATCGCCAAAATGCAAGAAATCACTATCAGGAATTTACCCCTCGCTTGCATTAGGACATTCAAATACATAAAGGACTGGGAGTTGAAAACCCTCGAGAAGGACATGCTATGTTGGGCCCCAACCAGATGAATCTCAAAATTATGGCGAAGCAATGCGTGGAAAAAATTGCTGGGGCAAGACCAGGCGTCGATTTTTTTGAAGAGCCATTCAAGCACCTTGTGATGGACAATTTTCTTCCTTCTGAATTAGCCGATCAATGCCTCGCGAGCTTTCCCAGCGTAGTGGACGGCGAATGGGATCACTCAAATGATGAAGACATTGAGATAAAGTATCGGTCAAAATGGCAATCTGAATTTGATGTCCCAGAGAATATTATTGACGTTGTGCGCTTGATGAATTCCGCACCCTTCCTTTTGGCAATGGGGGCGAAATTCGGTATCCCGAAAATTATTCCGGACCCCTATTTCGCTGGGGGAGGTCTGAACGTATCGGTGAAAGGCGGGCTTCTGGATGCCCATGTCGACGGCAACTATCATGATCCTACGGGACTGAATCGACGCCTGAATGCTTTGATCTATCTTAATCCAGAGTGGAAGCCTGACTGGGGTGGCGAATTCGGCATATACGATTCTACTGGCCAGAATTGCGTGAAAAAAATTGCTCCCCTACACAATAGAATTGTGATTTTTGATACCCATGATTATAGCTTTCACGGCTTTCCTGATGCGATAAATTTTCCCGACGACCATCCACGGCGATCTATAATTCTGTATTATTACACTCAGGCCCCGCGACCTGAACATCAAACCAGAGTTGGACAGCCCCATAGCGCCCTTTGGGTAAAACGCGAGTTAAAGGATAAGCGCGGCAATATTGGTCGCGAGTACACCTAGAAACATCAAAAGCCCTGAACACAAAGAAAAGAGAGTTGGCATCATATGTCATTATTAGAACGCGCATTTCATCTAGCTCATCAAGTTTTTCCAGAAGGAGGGGCTTGCTTTGAGTTTGGCGTTTTTAGAGGTAGTTCTTATGCTTATCAGGCGGAGCAGATAAAAAAATACTATCCATCTTCCTCAATCGTCGGATTTGATTCGTGGCAGGGCCTTCCTGAAGAAACCAGCGGGGTTTGGATCCCTGAACGGCACGCTAAAGGAGAGTATGCGGCCCCAAAAGACGAGGTACTCAGGAAACTTAGTATGATTGGATTGGAGCCTGATGAAAAGAAGTTTCGTCTGATCGACGGTTTTTACTCCGACAGTCTCCGGCCGGAACTTCGCGAAACATTCGATCCGCTGATTTTTGTCAATATCGATGTTGATATTTATAGCTCCACCATCGAACTGCTGGACTTTATTGAGCCCATGCTACGGCCAGGCGTCATTCTTTATTGGGATGACTGGAGAGATCCGCGCGATGAGCATGACGGCACATGGGGGGAGCATAAAGCTTGGGATGACTGGAAAACCGACCGCACCCATCTGGAAACCACTACGATCGGATCCAACACTGCCAATCAGCAAGTAATGATAGTCACCGCAGTGCAGGGTGAAAAAGACCGGATGTCAGACACTGCGATCAAGGAAGTTCATGACCGTTTTAAAGAATTTGACACCAACCCGCCCGAGCTCCGGAAATTGCCTAAAAATGAAGCAAGGATATTATCTTTAAAGCAGAGAATTTCTGCCGTCCCAATTGTCGGACCAATTGTGAGGGCTATTTATCGAGCTATCCGTTAGTCAGTTGACTGGCCAACATCAGTGACATCGCTGTTCAAGCTTGAGAGCCATTCGGCGACCGGCGAGATGAACGATCGATAATGAAAAATATCTGAGCTGTAGCAATCGGACTTCATTGAGTTGATGACGGCGTCTGGCTGGTCAAAAACTGCGACGAGTTTTTTAGCAACTTGGTCAATATCCGAAGCGTCAAGCAGGTACCCAGTTTGGCCGTCATTCATGAACTGGGAACTGCTCGGCATTGGGTTGGTTATAACGGGGGTGCCATAGCTAATAGATTCGGACAGCTTACCTGGGAATCCAGCTAAGTTTGTCCGCGTCGATTTCCGAAAAAAAATTGAGAAGGCGGCTCTTGGGAGCACTTGCAGAAGTATTTCGCGGGGCTGCCTGCCATGGAACGTGATGTCGTTTTCCATTGCTTTCAGAATCTCCTTTTGCTCCGGCACGAGTTCCATATACTGTGCTTGGTCAACACCAAACAGGTCCATATGAAATCTTGCGCCGAGCAATTTGGCGCGGTGCAATATTGCAAAAACCCAGTCGAGCCGATCTTTCATTCCATCGGACGATTCGGCAACCGTGGCCTTGTCGAATCCTGTTCCAGCGAAAAACAACTTGGTTCTTCCATCTGAACGATCAATTGCGGGAACTGGCAGCGTTTCGGGGGGCGCCATCAGCGTTGGAATTTCGACAATGGGTATTCCATGCGGGCGATAAAAGTCGGAGATGAAGGGCGATGTGGTGATCAACCCATCCATCCGCGGATTGATAAAATGCATTCTCAGCGCAACATCCAAGTTTTTCATTGCGCCGGTTAAGCTCCTCCAGCGACGCTTGGCGTACCATTCGGTGCAGTCGGCAACCGCGACGGCTTGATGTTTTTGCGCCAGTTTTGCAATCCGCCACTGCGATATAGCGGGATGGTTATAGCAGATCACTGCATCAAGCTTTCGGACCTTGGTTTCCAGCAATAGCTTGCGAAGAGCGGCGACAGAAATTATCTGCCGCAACCATTCCCAGGAATTATCCGGATAGCCCATTTCCCAAGCTTCGATACCCGCTTTCCCGGAATCGGCGGGATACAAGTTACCGTCTGCAGGGCGGTCCTTGCTAAGTCCCACAAGTAACACCCGGTAGCCGAGTTGTTTAAAAATTTGAGCATTGGCCACGACCCGCTGGGCTGCAGCGTTTTTGTCAGGTAGTTCAAACCCTCCGATATACACGATCGTGTTAGCGTTTTCATCCGCCGGAGTATCTTGGGACTCTGCATCTGACTTTTGAACGCCTTGATAGTGTTCGTTGGTGTCAGATATAATCATGTATCCTGACCCCATCCCAGTCGTTTGAAAGCTTTGCCGTACCAACAATTAACTTTACCACCCGTTCAGACGTGTTGGTGATTTTATAGTCTTCCGGGACAATATGGGGCATTCTGCTTTCCAACCTCTCAGCGCGCATCAGCGTTACGACCCTAATCGCGTTAAGAATGGTTTCCTGCTTCAGCCCTGTATGGACTATGTTGCCTGTATCGATCGCCTCCGGTCGCTCTATTGCATCGCGCGGCGAGATAGCTGCAAAGTCGAGAATTGCACTTTCCTCTGCGATTGTACCGCTGTCTGAAAGCACGCAAAAAGAGTGCATTTGCAGATGATTATAGTCGTGGAAGCCAAACGGTTTCATTTCGCGGATGCGTGGGTCCATTGTAATATTTTTGATCTTGTTCAGGCGTAAACGGGTCCGCGGGTGAGTCGAAAAGATTATAGGAAAGTCATATTTATCTGCCAATGCATTGAGCGTGGTGATAAGCGATCGCAGACGATCGCCGTTATCAACATTTTCTTCGCGATGCATAGAAACCAGAAAATATTTACCTTTTTCAATATCGAGCCGGGACAGCACATCCGATGCTTCGATTTGTCGGCGATAACTATCCAAAACTTCGCGCATTGGTGAGCCGGTAACATATATCCGACGCGGATGAAGGCCTTCATCCAAAAGATTGCGCCTCGCGTGTTCGGTATAAGGCAGGTTAAAATCGCTTATATGATCGACCATCCGTCGATTGGTCTCTTCCGGCACATTGCGATCAAAGCTGCGGTTCCCGGATTCCATATGATAAACGGGTATTTTCATTCTGCGCGCCATGAGAGCCGCAATTGCGCTGTTGGTGTCGCCGAGAATGAGAACCGCATCTGGTCGATTTTCATTGAAAATACTTTCCGACTTGACCAGCACATCACCCAGAACTGCACCCAGGCTCTCGGTATTGACGTTCATAAAAACATCAGGCTTGCGGATATTAAGATCTTTAAAGAAAATTTCGTTAAGTTCGTAGTCATAGTTCTGTCCCGTATGCACCAATTGATGATCGCAAATCTGATCCAAGCGAGCAATCGTGGGAGCAAGGCGGATAATCTCGGGTCGCGTCCCGACGATCGTTGTCACTTTAAGCATTTACGGTACCAAGATTGGGTGTGGTAACGGCTTTTTCAGGATAATATTTGGCAAAATCTATCAGCTCCAAAATCATTTCGTCCCAAGATAGTTGCCGGTAGCCGGTAGCTTCGGTAAATTTTTGACCATCTAGGGATCTATCCAGCACAAGCTGTCCATCAGGGATAATTTCTGCGATACTACCAAAGTGATCCTTAAACTTCGAGATAAGGTCGAACTTGGATATTTTGGGGCCTGTAACATGATAGAGCCCGTGCAAGATTTTTTCCGAACGAATAAAATAGGAGTCGATTATCTTTGCGAGACGCAAATTCGTAAGCCCCGAAAAATAGGCGTTAGTAAAACCGTTAATGACTCCAGATTGGTCGAGGAACCAGGCGAGCAGTCCCCGTCGAGATGAAATTTCGAAACCGACTGGAGATGTCCGAATTGTCACCGCATCGTTTTCATTTACAACTTCCCCCAATGCTTTGCTAAGCCCATAAAATGTCTTGGCGTTTACAGGGTGTTTTTCAGAATACCCTCCATTTTCGCCATCAAAGACACAGTCAGTACTCAAGTGGATAAACCGCGCACCGAACTGCCTCGAGATGGCATGGAGGCGATGCGGCAAGAGGGAGTTGGAGGGCAAGGCTATTAGCGGCGATTCCCCACCATCAATATGGGCCGTTGCCCCGGCGCAGTTAATCACGATATCCGGTTGTGCGTTGGCAAAAAGCATTTCCAGAGATTTATCATCATCGATGGCGCCGGTAATTAACAGCCTATTGCGGTATTCGGGATTGAATGCCTCTATATTGCGGCGGCTGCGTATCGACCCGACCACGTGGTGGGGGGTATGCGTAGAAAAATAAGCCCACATGCAGTAACCGATCATTCCATCGGCTCCGACTATCAGGATTCTCAACGGATTTTCCTCCACGTTTCCAATTCCACGCTGACTTCCGGCAATGTCAATAATAATTGCTTAACTTCTTCTATATTTAAACGATCAGTATTATGTGAATGATAGTCCTCATGATGCGAAATATCCAAATCGCCTTCACTGAAATACTTCTTGTAATTAAGATCACGTTCGTCGAGCTGTAGTCTCCAGTAATCTACCATATCCTCGGCGGTCGCTAATTCTTGCCCACTGGCCAAAGTTTCATACAATTTTTCTGCATGCCGCCAACCAATAATCTGCACATCGTGGTCCGGTACTTCAAACAATTGCAATAACGCAGTCACAAGGTCAGCAATGGTCGAAGCGGCAGCCTTCTTGATGAATAAATCACCTTGCCTGGCATGCATGAAAGCAAAGCGCACCAAAGAAACGCTATCACGCAAGGGCATAAGAAACCGGGTCATATTTGGTTCTGTAATTGTAATCGGTTGGCGGTTCATGATCTGCTTAATGAAAAGAGGGATAACCGAGCCTCGGGAACACATTACGTTGCCATAACGCACGCTACTGATCGTTGTTTTAGCAGAATCGCCAATCTCGCGAGCCGCCGATTGAGCCAATTTTTCCATCATGGCTTTTGACATGCCCATCGCATTGATCGGCAAGACCGCTTTATCGGTAGAAAGACAGACTAGCGACTTTACCTCATGCTCTATGGCCGCGCGAATAACGTTCTCGCTACCTAAGATGTTTGTCCGTACGGCCTCCAACGGGAAAAATTCACAGCTCGGAACCTGCTTCAGTGCCGCGGCATGGAATATGGCATCGACGCCTTCGGTCGCGCGGTCAACGCTAGACCTCTCTCTCACATCGCCCAAGAAAAACCGAACTCGGCTATCGTTCAGCTGATTGCGCAAAGCATCCTGCTTCTCTTCATCGCGGCTAAAGACACGAATCTCCGATACACCATCAGCAAGAAGACTGGTCAACATGTTCTTACCAAAGCTACCTGTGCCACCAGTAATGAGGACCGAATCGGGTAGCTTGGACATTGGTCGATTGTCTTCCATTATTATCAATAGCTTCTGATTTTCTCGCAATAGAAAATCATTAAAAAACAAAATTGTATGTCGTGCAGGGCGTCAATATAGGGCCATAAATCGTATTGCAATCGGCAATTTCCGAAATCCACGTCGATCACCGAGCATAGGCCCATGCCAATAATTATCGCTTTTTGATATCTGGGGATTAGCGAATTTATCGAACAGTGAAGATTCACTTTTATGGAAGCCAGATGGGTTAGCGGAAAGGTGATCTGGCGCTCGAACACTTAACTCGTGACACTCATCTCCAATCTCGATACATTTTTCGCTGAAGCTGTCGGGCTCGGGCGGTCCGTATATTCGTTTGCGGGGGCAAATTTGGCAGAAACGGAGAAATCAGATCCGCACCCGGCGCGTTTTCGCGCTTTCGTGAGCTACAGCCATGCCGATGCCGCCGTCGCGCAAAGGCTGCACCGCAAAATCGAGACCTACCGGCTGCCGCGCCATTTGCGGCCCGACCTCGTCGTAGACGAGAATAACGGTCGCCTGGGCCGCATCTTCCGGGACCGGGAGGACCTGCCGGCGGCCGAGGATCTCTCGGAATCGGTGAAACGGGCGCTGGCGGGGTCGCAGGTACTGGTGGTGATCTGCTCGCCCGACGCCAGGCAATCGCTCTGGGTGGCGAAGGAAATAGAGCTGTTCCGGGCGCTGCATCCGGACCGGCCGGTGCTGGCGGCGCTGGTGCGCGGAGAGCCGGAGGAGGCCTTTCCCGCAGCCTTGCTGGGCGGCGCGGAACCGCTGGCGGCGGACCTGCGCAAAGAGGGCGATGGCTGGCGGCTCGGCTTTCTGAAGATTGTCGCCGGTATCGCCGGCGTCCCCCTCGACGCGCTGGTTCAGCGCGATGCCGCTCGCCGCATCCGCCGCGTGATGGCGGTCACGGGCGGCGCCCTGGTCGCGCTGCTAGCGATGATCGGGATGACGATATTCGCAATCCAGTCGCGCAACGAGGCGCAGCGCCAGCAGGCCGAAGCCGAAGGGCTGGTCGAATATATGCTGACCGATTTGCGCGCCGAGCTGAAGGGCGTCGGCCGGCTCGACGTGATGACCAAGGTCAACGAGCGGGCGATGGATTATTATGATGATCAGGCGGACCTGTCCGCCATGCCGGCGGAAAGTCTTGAGCGGCGGGCGCGGATCTTGCACGCGATGGGCGAGGATGACGAAAAGCGGGGCGACCTGGACAAGGCGCTGGCGAAATTCACCGAGGCACACCGGGTGACAGAGGCGTTGCGGGCGCGGGATCCGGGCAATCCGGACCGGATTTTCGGGCATGCGCAGAGCGAATATTGGGTCGGCAGAATCCATGAATTGCGCGGCCAGTGGGCGGCGGCCTTGCCGCGATACCGGGCCTATGCGGAGGCAGCGGAAAGACTGGTCGCCATGGAACCCGACAATCCCGATTTCCTGATGGAAAGAGGCTGGGGCCATTTGAATCTGGGCATTCTGGAGTTCAAATCCCGCCCGGACGATGATCAGGGAAGCCATGGGCGGCGCAATTTTGAACAGGCGGTCGCCTGGATGGAGAAGGCGGCGGACAAGCGACCAGATGACCCCGCCATCCGCAAGGAGATCGGCAATAGCTATGCCTGGCTTGCCGATGGATATTTCCTGAAGGATGACATGAGCCGCTATTTGAACGCCCGGCAGAAAGAACTGGAAGCGAAACAATATTGGCTGAATATCGACGGCAAGAGCACGGCGGCGCAATATGCCGTCGGCAAGGCCAAATTTGCAATTGCCATAGGTCAGAGGAAACTGGGCCATGAAAAAGCGGCAAGACAGCTTCTCGATGAGGCGAACAGGATACTGTCCAGGCTGGTCGCCATGGATCCGGCCAACCGGGACTGGGCTGACATGGCCCGCAAGATTGAATATCACCAAACAAGGAAAAGGGAGATCGAGCTGTGACAAGTTTGCCGTTGAAAGCCATTTTTTCACCGGAAGAGGTTGAGGCCCATATATCGGGCGAATCGCTTCAATCCGCGTTGCTCAACCCTTCCCGAGACATCATGGATGTAAAACGCGGCACGCCCGCCTTCCCCGAGCTGCCCGCTTATGTCTATCTATACCGGATCAAATTTGGCCCAGATGGCGAGCTGCGTGTCGATCATATGCTATATTATGAAGAAGCGCCGTCCGGGAAACCCGAAGAACGCCCCCGCATAGCGCATGGCGACGTTCCCTCTATTGTCCAGGGACTGCTCGCCGGAACGCTGGCATCCCAGAACCCGTCAAACGACCTCGGGGCCAATTTCGAGCACAAGGGCAAACACTGGAACCGGCTATGCTATCTTGCCTTTGTCATCGATCATCCAAAATGGTCATTTTGTGATCCGGAATATGATCGCAATCTTCCGCCGGCCGTTTTTCGCCGATATGTCGGGAGCCAGCCTACCGGCAAGAATATGAGCTTTTTTGACGGGGCCGTTGAAACCATTTCCGTTGGTGGCGAGGATCGCACGTTTTTCTACTGCATCAATCATTTCCGCAACGAACACGGAAAATGGCCTCCGAAACCGGATCGCCCGAATTTCAAGGAATCCTATAAATATGATCTCTACACCAAATTCGATTTCGGCGCGCAGGCGCCCGCGATATTGATCTTCGACCCCGGCGGAGACAATAACGGGCCGCCCGTACCCCCGCCTGATCTTCCCTGAGAGCGTTGGTCTTGACCCCTCTCGCCCAGATCCTCTCCATCGCCCGTGCCGGCAATCCGGCGCGGGCATGGGCCCTGTTTGATTCGTCGGGCTGGGATGCGCGAGCGGATGATCCGAAGGCGCTGACCCTGAAGGGCCGTCTGCTCAAGGATCAGGCGAAGGCTGCCGAGGGCACCGAGCGGGTGCGGCTTTATGGGCTGGCGGCGGATGCCTATGCGGCTGCTGCCGAGCTCGAACGGGACAGCTATCCGCTGATCAACGCCGCTGCGCTGGCGCTGCTGGGCGGCAAGCCGGAGCGGTCTGCCGCGCTGGCGAAGGAGACGCTGGCGCTGATCGACGGCGACCCGAAGCAGGGTGAAAATGCCTATTGGCGGGCAGCGACGCGGGCCGAGGCGCTGCTGCTGCTGGGCGCTCAAGCCGAAGCCCGGGCGGCGCTGGCCGAGGGGATTGCGCAACTGCCCTTTGCCTGGGAAGATCATGCCGCCACCATTGGCCAGTTCGAGCTGATCCTTGCCGAGCAGGGCAGGGATGCGGCCTGGCTCGACCGGCATCGTCCGCCGCCCGGCCTCTATTTCAGCGGCATTATCCGGCTGGATGAGGCAGACCCGGCCATCCGGCACGATATCGACGCGATCATCCAGCGCGAACGACCGGGTTTCGGCTTTGGTGCGCTGGCAGCCGGTGCGGATATCCTGATCGCCGAGGCGCTGCGCCGGGCGGGTGCGGAGCTGCATATCACCCTGCCCTATCCGGTGGCACGCTTTCGCGAATTGTCGGTTGCGCCTTACGGCGAGTCCTGGGGACCCCGCTTTGATGCGCTGGTCGAAGCCGCGGCCCGGCTGGAGGTGCTGACCGAATTGCCTGACGAGGAAGAGCGGTCGCTGGAGCTGGCCGTGGAACTGGCGGATCTGGTCGCGATGGGACAATGCCTGCGCAATGCCGGAGTGCTCCAGAGCCGGCCGAAGGCGCTGACGATCACGGGCAGGGGCGATCAGCCGCGCCGCCCGTATCAGGTCTGGTCCGACACCGGACATGACCAATATGCGATTCCCGTTGTCCGCCCGCCGGATCATCATTCGGTGGCCGCGATTTCCGGACCGGACTGCAAGGAAATCGCTGCAATTCTCTGGGTCGACAATGCTGACCTCGATATGTTGGCGGCGCTTTTTGATGATGCCAGCGACTTTCGGCCAAGCGGGGATGGCCATTACCGGATAGCAACCAATCCCATCGACTTGATCGCGACCAGTCGCGCGCTGTCCCGGCATGACGACAATGTCCGGGCAAGTCTGGTCATCGATATCATGGATCCGCATGCCCCCGGCATCTCCTTGCTCGACCAGGCCAGCGATATCGCGCGCGCGTCGAGCGGGGGCGCGGTTCTGACCGACTTCAAGTCGGCGATGGTAATGCTGCTGCAATCAGGCGGTGGAACGATCGAGGAGATCGGAGAGCTGCAAACCGCCTCGGGACGGCTGCCGCTCTGGTCGATCGCCTGAGCGCCGCGGATCAGATTACCAGTTCCTCGAGCAGGGTTCGCGACAGGATTTCCAGCTGTTCATCGTCGCGGCGGATGATGCCCCGCCGTTCCAGGGCATTGATCGCCCGCGAGCCGGTTTCGCGGGTGGTCTGGGCGGAGAGCGCCAGGGCCGATATCACCGGCGGTGGCGATATCGTGCCTTCCTCCCCCGCTTCGTGCAGCAATTCGGCATAGACCCGGCCATTGGCGGTCAGGGTGATCCGCGCCGCCATCCGGTCGAGCATCGCATTATATTGTCGCCCCAATATTTTCGACAGACCGCTGCCGATCCGGGCTTCCTCTTTCAACAGGCGGGTCATGTTGGCGGTCGGGATTTCGAGGACCGAGAGCCGGTTCTGCACCACCACATCGGAAATCACGATCCGTTCGTTCGGGAATGCGCCGAACAATTCTCCCGGACCGTGCGAGGCGAGCAATTTGATCTGGCCATCGATGCCGATGATTTGCAACTGCGCCCGGCCGGCGAGCACGATCCACAGCGTGGACCCGAGATCCCCCTGATGAGCGAGAATATCCTTGTGCCGATAATGCACCAGCCGGGTCGCGGCGTCGACCTTGCCCGCTTCTTCCGGCGAGCAGGAAAAAAACGAGGCGAGGGTGGCAATCCGTTCGCTGGCGGTTATCATCTCTTCCATATCAGTTGGCGAATATGCTCCGGATGCAAGCCCCTGACCAGTAGCGTTTCCATTCCGTCGGCGAAATATAGGGCATCAGAAAAACGTGGCGGATCAGACCCATCCAAATATCCGTTCATTTTGGTTATCATAGCTATTTTACTGCGGCAGGCTCTGGTAAATTTGGCAAGCTGTTTCGAGAATTATCAAAATTTTAGAAAAAGGCCTATAGCTCGGAAAAATGAAAATAAGATCTGCATCCCCGCCAAAGATTCTGGTCGTGTTCGGCACGCGCCCGGAAGCGATCAAGTTATTTCCCGTCATCCGCTGTCTTGGTGAACATACAGAATTTGGCACCCTGACCTGTGTCACGGCGCAGCACCGTGAAATGCTGAATCAGGTCCTGGATATTGCTGCGATCAAGCCCGATTTTGATCTCGATCTCATGCGAGCAGACCAAGGCCTGGATGAGCTGACCGGTCGGCTTCTGTCCGGAATAGGAGGCGTTCTGGACCAAGTAAGGCCTGACCGAATTGTCGTGCAAGGCGACACGGCAACGGCGATGTGCGGGGCGCTGGCGGCTTATTATCGAAAGATCCCGGTCAGCCATGTCGAAGCCGGTTTGCGCAGCCACAATATTTACCACCCCTGGCCGGAAGAAGTGAACCGGAAGATAATTGGCACGATTGCGGATCAGCATTTTGCTCCGACCGAAACCGCTGCGCGCGCGCTGCGCCAGGAAAATATTCCGGAAGAGCAAATCTCGGTGACCGGCAACACGGTCATCGATGCGTTGCTCATGACGGCAGAGGCAACCCAATCGAATGCTCAGCTAAATCCCGAAATCAAGGGACTTCTGGAACGGTTCGCCGGAAAGAAAATCATCGGCGTTACGACCCACCGGCGCGAAAATTTTGGTGACGGTTTGAGAAACATTGCGGCCGCTCTCAAAGCATTGGCAGGAAGCGATGATGTAGCGCTGATCTTTCCCGTGCATCTCAATCCGAACGTCCGGGCAGTTATGAACGGTGAGCTCAGTGGGCTCGACATGGATAATGTCGCGATGATTGAGCCGCTGGACTATCCCAATTTTGTCGGTTTGCTTAATGCCTGCGCATTCATGCTTACGGATAGCGGTGGCGTCCAGGAAGAAGCCCCCGCCCTTGGCAAGCCGGTATTGGTGATGCGAGATACCACCGAACGACCGGAGGGTGTCGAGGCAGGCACAGCGAAGCTGGTAGGCACCAACAAGCAGGCCATAATCTCAGAGGCCTTCAAGCTGCTGGATGATCAAGAATATTACGAGGATATGGCCAAGGCCCATAATCCTTTCGGTGATGGCAGGGCGAGCGAACGGATCAGCCGCATCATTGCGAAAAGCCTGATGATCGAAAGCTCCGACAAACCCCATTGAAGTTACCGAAATATTTACATTATCCCGGTAAAAGGAGACCGAAGTTTTCTGCGCCATCAATGGTGCTCAGGGAGATACGGTCACGATGTTGTCTGAAGAAAAGCCGTCCGTTTGCGTCTTGGGTCTGGGCTATATCGGTCTGCCGACCGCAGCAGTCATCGCACGCTCTGGCTGTCGGGTGTTGGGCGTCGATGTTGCCGACCATGTGGTCGAGACCATCAACAACGGCAAGATTCATATCGAAGAAGTGGATCTGGATGGCCTCGTCCAAGGCGTGGTGGCAAGGGGTACCTTGCGGGCTTCGTTGCATGTGGAACCGGCGGACATATTTGTCATCGCTGTCCCAACCCCATTTGCCGACGATCACGTTCCCGACACCAGCTATGTGATGCACGCAGCGACCAATGTGGCTGCCGCACTCAAGGCCGGTGATACAATTATATTGGAATCAACTTCCCCCGTCGGCACCACCGAGAAAATGCGGGATCTGATCGCCACGCTTCGACCCGATCTTAAGATACCAGGTCTCTCTGAGGAGATTCCCGATGTTTCCATCGCCTATTGCCCTGAACGGGTCTTGCCGGGGAAAATTCTGGAAGAACTAGTCCAGAATGATCGAAGCATCGGCGGCATTACGCCTCGTTGCGCTCGCAAAGCTCTGGGATTCTATCGCAGGTTCGTGCGTGGGGAATTGACGACCACGACTGCCCGCGCGGCCGAAATGACCAAGTTGGTCGAAAATAGCTACCGCGATGTAAACATTGCTTTTGCCAATGAACTTTCCATTGTGGCAGATCACATGAATCTGGATGTCTGGGAGGTCATTCGTCTGGCGAACAGACATCCGAGGGTTAATATCCTGCAACCGGGGCCAGGCGTTGGTGGCCATTGTATCGCCGTGGACCCCTGGTTCATCATCCATAGCGCCCCTGATCATACACCGCTGATCCGCATCGCCCGCGAGGTGAATGACAGCAAGATAGACCATGTGCTGGAGAGGGCATCGCTGATGATCGATGAATTGCCGCACCGACCCGTGGCGTGCTTCGGCCTTGCGTTCAAAGCCAATATCGATGATTTTAGAGAGAGCCCCGCCCTTAAAATAGCCGCGAAGCTGGCGCGGCGCTACGGTGCGCGCATAAAAATCGTCGAGCCGTACATCAGCGCGTTGCCGGCAGCATTCGACGGGACCGGCGCTGAGCTGATTGACATCGATCAGGCGCTGGAGAAGTGCCCCATCATGATCACGTTGACCGATCATGATATTTTCAAATCAATACCGCTCGACGAGCGGACAGAAAAATATGTTTACGACACTAGAGGTATTTGGCCCGACCAG
>CAXIBD010000072.1:0-15385 GCA_964022135.1 uncultured Sphingomonadales bacterium
TTCCTGATGCCATTCGGTCGTGGAACGGTGACGACGCCGACCAAGGGCCGGGAAAAGGTTGATGTGGCCGGACAGCGCACCTTCCGCTCACCGGGAGCGCCTTATTATCCGACCGGCAATCCGTTGGAAGATGGCATCGGCCCTGCCGCCTGGGCGGAACGCGCCAAGCATCCAGATCTGAACGCAGAAGGCCATAACCGCATCGTTCCCATCGGTCTGGTTGCGCATATTGGCGTGCACAAGAATGATGCAGATCCGCGCGGCATGACCGTGATCGGAGCCGACGGCAAGGTCGCCGGCACGGTCACCGACCTGTGGGTCGACAATGCCGAACATGTCATCCGCTATCTCCAGATCGATGCCGGCGGCAAGGCCATCCTGGCGCCGATGGCGATGGCCAAGGTGAAGGGCAGGACACGCCAGGTGGTGATTGACGCCCTGAATGCCGAACAGTTCGCTGCGGTACCGGTACCGGCCAAGGCGGACGAGATCACCTTCTACGAGGAAGAGCGGATCGTCGCCTATTTCGGCGGCGGCTATCTCTATGCCAATCGCGAACGGCAGGAGCCGATCATATGAGCGAATATGACCATGAACCGACGCGCGGCCTGCCGGGGGAACTGCCGGATGATGAACATATCATCTGGCAGGGTGCACCGGACTGGAAAAGCATGGCGCTGTCCGCGCTCCATATCCGTCTGGCCTTTGTCTATTTCCTGGTGATCGTCGCCACCGCACTGTTCCGGGGTGACTGGAGCACGGCAATGGCGGTGACGGTGCTGGGGGCGGTCACCATCGGCATGTTCGTCCTGTTCGCCTGGGGCGTCTCGCGGACCACCGTCTATACGCTGACCAACAAGCGGGTGGTGCTGCGGATCGGCGTTGCGCTCAACAAATGCATCAACCTGCCGCTGACCGAGCTTGAATCCGCCAATCTGAAACAGGTTTCCCATTCTTCAGGCAATATCGTGCTGACCCTGAAAGGCATGCCGCGGCTCGGCTATCTGATGCTCTGGCCACATGCCCGCTCGCTCCGCTTCGTCCGCCCGCAGCCGATGCTGCGCGCGATTCCGGAAGCGCAGAAAGTGTCGGCGCTGCTGTTCAAGGCCACGCAGGCCGTGCAGCCCGTTGCGCCGCGCCAGGAAGCAAGGCCCGAGCGGAGCAACGATATCGCTCTGGAAGGACTGCCGGTATGAGCCACGCGCACGACCATAACCCGACCGTTCCCCCCGGCGCCCTGATTGCGGTCGCGATATTGCTGCTGTTCACCCTGGCGCTGACCGGCGCGGTGCGTCTGGGATTGTTTCCGCAGTCCGGCGACCCCGACGGTTCGCGAGCCGCGCAACATATCGAAGCGGCGCAGCAACGCGAATTGCGCTTCACCGATCGCACGGACGGCGCGGTTGTGGTGACCGACGCGGCGACGGGCAAGACGGTCATGGAAATCGGCTTTGGCGAGGGCGGCTTTGTCCGCGCGACCCTGCGGCGCATGGCCAAAGTCCGGGCGGCTCGCAATATCGGCGCCGAACCCCCGTTCAAACTCACCCTCTGGGAAAACGGAGCGCTGACGCTCAGCGATCCGCAAACCGGGAAAGAAGCGGAAATCCAGGGATTTGGCCCCGATCACACCGCCACCTTCGTCAGCATGTTGAAGGAGCCACGGTCATGACCGGTCTGTTTTCCTCCAAGAAGTTCGACACCCCTTGCCGGGTCGAGATCGAGCAAAGCCCCGAACATTTTCATGCGCATGTCGAACTGGAGGGTAATGTCCCGATCTACCCAGGCGACAGCGTCCGCATTCACGGCGAACCGATCATGGTCGCCTTTGGCGAGAAGGTCTCCTTTGACCGCATCGCCACGGTCCAGCGAGCGGGTATCCTCCGCCGTGCCTGGACCAAAGCCACCGGCTATCTCGAGATGGCCGAACTCTATGAAGTCAGCTTTACCCCAGGGAGGCTATAATGAACGCCCACAGCAAGATATCCGAGGCCGGATCGCCCAAGGAAAAGCGCGGGCCGTCGATGCTGGATGTGCCCGACACGATGGCGATCGCGACGCAGGACACAGTCCTGGCGCCGCGCTTCTATACCACCGATTTCGAGGCCATGGACAGGATCGACGTCTCTGCCGTGCGCGGCGAGTGGGAAGGCCTGATGCACGAAATGGAAGGCGACCCGAACAAGAGGCATTTCAAGAAGACCGACCGGTTCGATGGCGTCATCGAGAGCCTGGAACCCGAGCTGCAGAAGGAATTCATCGATTTTCTGGCCAGCTCGCTGACCTCCGAATTTTCCGGCTGCATCCTCTATGCGGAAATCGCCAAGCGCACGAAAAATCCCGACGTGAAGCGGCTGTTCAAGCTTCTCGCCCGCGATGAAAGCCGCCATGCCGGCTTTATCAACGAGACGCTCAAGGGTTCGGGCATCGGGGTGGACCTCAGCTTCCTGACCAAGACCAAGAAATATACATTCTTCAAACCGAAGTTCATTTTCTACGCGGTCTATCTGTCCGAGAAGATCGGCTATGCGCGCTACATCACGATCTTCCGGGAACTTGCAAACAATCCGGAGAACAAGTTCCATCCGATATTCGACTGGTTCGAGGAATGGTGCAACGACGAGTTCCGCCATGGCGAGGCCTTTGCGCTGCTGCTCCGCTCCGATCCCAAGTTGCTGCAGGGCATGAACAAGCTGTGGATCCGCTTCTTCCTGCTGTCGGTCTATGCCACCATGTATGTGCGGGACCACAACCGGCCGGTGTTCCACAAGGCGCTCGGCGTGCATCCGGCCGAATATGGCTACAAGGTCTTCTCGATCTGCACCGAAATCAGCAAGCAGGTTTTCCCTGTCGAGCTCGATACCGATGATCCGCGCTTCCGCAAGGCGATGGAAGACCTGCGGCTGGCATCGGTCGGGATCGAGGAAGCGAAACGCCGCAGCGGCATCCTGAGCAAATTGGCGCGGGCCCGCCATATGGCCAAGGCAGGTTCGGCCTTCGCCAAGATGTATTTCATGAAACCGAAAGCCAACGAGCTTCCGCAGCAAGTGAGGCTGTCGCCCGCGTGGTAAGCAGCGCGGCCTTGATATTGCCCTTCGCGGTGGTGGTCATTCTCTGGTTCGTCAGCACCGGGCTGGTCGCCATGCTCAACCACCGGTTGCGGCAAACCTTTGGCCGGGCGCTGATCATCGCCGGTGTCTGCGCATTCGGGGGTCTGGCCTTGCTCGTGCTGACCAGCCACTCGACCGAAATATGGACGGTCTATGCCTCCTTTCTTGGCGGCCTGCTGATCTGGGCCTGGCACGAGATCAGTTTCCTGACCGGTGCTGTTGCCGGATCGCATCGGGATCCCTGCCCGGAAGGGGCGAGGGGCTGGCAGCGGTTTTCGATGGCGACCATGGCGCTGATTCATCATGAAATCGCCATAGCGATGACCGCAGCGCTGCTGCTGTCGCTGGCGGCGATGACCGCAAATCCGACGGGCGCCTATGCCTTCGCCCTGCTCGCCATTTTCCGGCTTTCGTCAAAGCTCAATATCTATCGCGGCGTTCCCAACATGAGCGACGAGCTGCTGCCCGCGCATCTGGACTATCTGAAGAGCTATTTCGGTCCCCGGCAGTTGCGGTCGACACTTCTGCTTTCGATTGTGGCAATATTGGCTATAGCCTTGTATTTCGGATTTGCCGCAGTGCAGGCCGGCACGGCTCATGAAACCGTCAGTGCAGGGCTGCTTTGCGGCCTCTCGCTGCTGGCAGCACTGGAGCATTTTTTCTTCGCGATCCCGTTTCGCGATTCCCGTCTTTGGCAGTGGGCCCTGGGCGAACCAAAAGAGCAAAAAGAAATTTGAAGAGGGAGTTTGGGCATGGATTATGAAGCATTTTTTAGCAGCGAACTGGATGCGGTCCGGGAAGAGGGCCGTTACCGCGTGTTCACCGAGATTGAACGCAAGGCTGGCTCCTATCCCCATGCGACCCGCTATGTCGAGGACGGCACGACCGAGGTCACGGTGTGGTGCTCGAACGATTATCTCGGCATGGGCCAGCATCCCAAGGTGGCCGAGGCCATGCACCGGGTGATCGACGAATGCGGCGCCGGGGCAGGGGGCACGCGCAATATCTCGGGCACCAACCATCATCATGTCCTGCTGGAAAACGAACTGGCCGATTTGCACGGCAAGGAAGACGCGCTGATCTTCACCTCCGGCTATGTGTCCAACTGGGCGGCGCTCGGAACGCTGGCGGCCCGCATCCCGAACTGCGTGGTCCTGTCCGATGCGCTCAACCATGCCTCGATGATCGAGGGCATCCGGCACAGCCGCGCCAAGTGCATCGTCTGGGAACATAATTCCCCCGAGGACCTGGACCGCAAGCTGAGCGAGCTCGACCCCGACCAGCCCAAGCTGGTCGCGTTCGAGAGCGTCTATTCGATGGATGGCGATATCGCTCCGATCGCCGAAATTCTCGACGTCTGCGAGAAGCATAATGCGATGAGCTATATCGACGAAGTCCATGCGGTCGGCCTCTACGGTCCGCGCGGCGGCGGGGTCGCCGAGCGCGAGGGGCTGATGGACCGGATCACGGTGATCGAGGGCACGCTGGGCAAGGCCTTTGGCGTTATGGGCGGCTATATCGCGGCGTCCAGGGATCTGTGCGACTATGTCCGCACCTTTGCCAGCGGCTTCATCTTCACCACCGCCATTCCGCCCGCGGTGGCCGCCGGCGCCTGCGCCAGCATCCGGCATCTGAAGGACAGCAATGTCGAGCGCGACATGCAGAAGGATCGCGTCGAGAAGGTGCGCGGCGCGCTCGACCGGCTCGGCATTCCGCATCTGCCGAACCCCAGCCATATCATCCCGGTGATGGTCGGCGATCCGCACAAGTGCAAGTTCATCAGCGACTGGCTGATGGACAATCACGGCATTTATGTGCAGCCGATCAACTATCCGACCGTGCCGCGGGGCACCGAGCGGCTGCGGATCACGCCGTCACCGGTCCACAGCGACGGGGATATCGACCGGCTGATCACGGCGCTCAGCGAAATCTGGTCGCAGTGCGAACTGGCCCGGAGAGAAATGGCCGCCTGAATTTTCGCACAGCACCAAAAAGAAAAAGGCCGGGAAGATCCCGGCCTTTTCTAATCCAGCTGAGCGAGGGCTCAGGTTGGATTTTTGAGATAGGCAATCACGTCCGCGCGCTTTTGCGCGTCGGGCAGGCCAGCGAAAATCATCTTCGTCTTCGGAATGACCCGCTGCGGATTTTCGAGATACTGGAAGAGCTTTTCTTCGGTCCAGACGATACCGCTGTTCTTGTTCGCTTCGGAATAGTTGAAACCTTCAATCGAACCTGCAGGGCGACCGACAATGCCGGCCAGCGAAGGCCCGGTCTTGTTCACGCCCGGATCGGTCACATGGCAGGTGCGGCATTGCGCAAATACCATTTTGCCGGCAGCGGGATCGCCGGTCAGGCTCGCATATTCAACACCATCCTTGGTGCTGACATCGTCGGCAGCCGGAGGACCGGTGTCGGCGGGCGCTGCTGCCATTTCCGTTTCGGCTGCAGGCGCGGGTGCCTCTGCTTCGGTTGTGCTTGGTGCTGTTTCACTTGATTCAGAACCGCCGCCGGAACAGGCTGCAGTCAAAGCGGACAAAGCGATTACAGCAGCTACTGTTTTCATCCTGACCATATACTCTCCTATTGGGTTGTGTTGACGCATATCAACAACTTAACTGTATAGTTTGGTTGACAGTGGAAGGAAAGGAGCTTTTGCCGCGCAATGGCCCAAATCTATGAAATGCGGTCTTTTTTTACATCCGTTTCCTTGAGGACCTTGCCGCGCAACCGGTGGACCAGAAGATAGATGGCCAAAATCACGGGAATCGTCACAATCCCGATCAGGAGCTCGGTCTGCGATCCGGACGGAAATGCCGCGGCGCCCTTGGTCACATAGGCGATCAGCCCGACCAGATAATAAGCGGCGGCGATGACCGACAATCCCTCGACCAGCGTCTGCAGACGCAATTGCAGCTGGGTCGACCGTTCCATCGATTCCATCAGCCGCAGATTCTGGGCCTTGATCCGGGTGTCGATACGGACATCCAATGTGTGCATGATGCGCGAGACCCGTTCGGCAATCCTGTCCAGACGCGTCAGGAACACCGCGCAGGTGCGCTGCGCCGGTATCAGCCGGCGCTCGGTAAATTCCCTGAGGCTCTGGAAATTCGCCACGGGCTTGACGTCGAGAGAATTCAGGCGGTCGGCGGCCACTTCGGCATAGGCGGTGGTCGCGCTCAGCCGAAATCCCGTCGCCGATCGTATCAGTTCCAGCTGCGCGGATATTTCCGCGAGTTCCTGCAGCAAAATATCGTCGCTATCTTCCTCGATGGCGCTGGCGACGCGCTCGGCATGATCGGACAGCCGTTGCTCCAGCTCATCAACCTGCGGACCATATCGCTGGACCGTCGGAAATCCCATCAGCGCCAGGTTGCGATAATTGCCCAGTTCCTGAACCCGCTGGATGATCCGACCGCGTTCGGAATCGGACATGTCACCGCCCTGGACCAGCAACCGTCCATAGCCGTCCTTGTGGATGCCGAAGTCGGACCAGATCCGCAGGCCATTGTTCACTTCGCAGGACACCAGGTCCTCCATCACGATGCCCATCGCGGCGAGATTTTCCTCGACCAGGGATGGGTCGGGGACGGTCTTGATCCGGGTCGCGCGAATGACGGCGCCCGGCCATTTCTCCAGCCAGTGGAGATAGGGGTCGGTCTGCGCTGTGGTCAGCGCGGACGGCAGGATCAGGGTTATCGTGCTGGCCTCGGTATGGCGTTCCCAGAGGAAGTAAATCCCCGACTGGGTGTGGGCCGAGGCGCTGCGCGGGGCAAGATGCCAGTCGTCGAACGGGGGCTTCTCGGCAATAAGATGCTGATCCTCCGATTGTCGCTGGTCTTCGCCGATCAAAAGCACCGATTGATAAATCTGGCAGTCATCCGACACCGGGGCAAAACGCCGCAAGTGCATTTCATCTACGGCCCATTGCCGCAGCGGATGGTTGGTGATCGGCATTATGGTGCTTTATCCATGTTCTGCAGGGGTTTGTCTATTCGGAAAAGCAAATTTTCAAAGGGCCGGACAGGTCTCAAAAGACCGCATGATCGCCGCGCTCCGGCCCGGTTTCGCCGCTGATCAAGGCCACATAATAGTCGAACAATGTTTCGGTTCCCGCGGAGGGTGTTGCCGCGGCATCATAGCGTCCCTTGTCCGCATCCCAGACCAGCATCGATTCCGTCGCATAATAGCGACCGATGCGGGCCAGTTCGGCTTTCCGCCGAGCCGCCGGAATGAGCCAGCCGGCCGCGGCCAGCAACGCTATGATTGCGTCGAGAAACCCGACCGGAACATGGGTATATTTCGGCTCCCGGCCGGTCAGCGCGAAAAGCCGTTCGCCTTGCTGCTTCGGCGTGATCGGGTTGCCGGGGCCACCAATCGGCAATATCCGGTCATGCCTTTGTGCGTCGGTCAGGCATTCTGCCAGATAGCGACCCAGATTATCATCGCTGATCGGCTTGCAGGCGGTCAATGTACCGTCACCAAACAGCAGAAAGGACTTGCCCTTGCGGACCCGTTCCACCTGTCCCGACAGGGATTTGAAATAGGCCGTCGGCCTGACAATCGAATAGGTGAGGCCGGATTCGACCAGCGTCTTCTCGAAGGCAAGCTTCGCATGCTGAAAGGCGAGGCGCGGCTTCTGGACGCAGATTGCAGACAGCAATATGAAATGCGGTACGCCGGCCGATTTGGCGGCTGCCAGGGTCAGTTTGTGAGCCTCGTAATCAATCGCCCACGCATCCTCAGGCGACCCGCTGCGCGAAGCCATGCAGGAAATGACGGCATCAAACCGTTCGCCGCGAAACCCGTCCTCGGCGAGGGAACGGGTGCTGGTGACATCGCCATGGCGGATCTCTGCCCGGGCAAACGGATCAGCGGTACTGTCGGAGCGAGGTCCGGCTGGTGGCTGCCGCAGGAAACAGACGACTTCATGCCCGCATTCGAGCAGCGCCCGCAGCGTTGCCCGGCCGATCGTGCCGGTCGCACCCAACAGAAATACGCGCTTCAAACCTTCCACTCCGTCATTGCCCCGTCCGGATCAGTCATGGTCATCAAAACTGTATGTCGGCTCGGTTACGGATCGACCCTTGACCTGTATGTCCGCCACTTTCCTGACCGCGACAGACGGCGCGGCATCAATAGTGGCCTGTCCGATCAGGATATCGACGGCCTGTTCCTTGCACTGGCCCTCGAGGCGCGAGGCCAGGTTGACGGCATCGCCGAGAACCGAATAGTCGAACCGGCGGTCCGAGCCCATATTGCCGACCACACAGGTGCCGGTATTGATGCCGATGCCCATCCGGATCACCGGCACGTTCGCACCGGCCGGAAGCATGGCCTGGATATCGCGGTTGATCTGGTCCATCGCCGCCAGCATGTCGCGCGCCGCCTCGAGCGCGTGCAGGGCATGGTCGGGATCGTCCAGCGGCGCGTTCCAGAAGGCCATCACGCAATCGCCCATATATTTGTCGATCGTTCCGCCATGCTGCAGGATGATGTTGGACAGCGGCGTGAGGATCGCATTGATCATGCGGGTAAGGCCCTGCGGATCGTCCTGCATGGCTTCCGAGATGGAAGTGAAACCGCGGATGTCGGAGAACAGGATGGTCAGTTCGCGGCTTTCTCCGCCGAGGTTGAGTAGACCGGGGTCTTCGGAAATTTTCCTGACCATTTCGGGAGCCAGATATTGCCCGAAGGCATTCTGCACCTCGCGCCGCCGTCTCTGCTCCCCGGCAAAATCGCGGGTGGCGATGGCGACGACGCCAAGGGCCAGCGCAGCCGACGGGGCAACGGGCCCGACCCAGAAGCGCCCATATTGCAGCAACAGCCAGCAACCGCCGACCATCGTCAGCAAGGCGGCGGCCAGCAGCAGCCCTTTCCTGACCGGTGATCGCGGGCGCGACACCAGCAAGGCCAGGGCTGCGGCAAGCGCGACGAGAACAAGCGAGAGCCAGCGCGGCGCGGGCGTGATCGACAGCCCCGTGCGGAGATTGTCGAAAATCGTCGCCTGAACCTCGATTCCGGGAGTCAGCTGGCGCGAGCGCAAGGTATAGGCCGTCTCGAACGCGTCAATTCCGCCCGCCTCGACATCGGCATTGGCCTGCAGGGCAAAGCCGATCACCACAATCTGGTCCCTGAGATAATCCGGAGGCAGATAGTTCGCAGGGTCAAGCGCCTGATAGTAAGAGACCGTCGGGTAGCTGCCGGCCGGACCAAAATACTGGATCCGGCGCAGGTCCTGGTCCTCGGGAAGCGCCTTGCCAGTGGTCATGGCAAGCAGGGTGGCCATGAAGCCATCCGGATAGCGGGGCATGTTGCGCAACACGCCATCGCCGTCCATCGACAGGCTGGCAATGCCAGAACGCGCCCCGGCCTCGACCAGTTCTGCCATTGGTTCGGTCCTGACCAGGCTCCTGCCATAGGGCCGGTCGATCAGGCTTTCGTCGGCGGCGAGAACGATGTCGGCCCCCATCGCATCGGCCAGCGCCCGGTCCTGCCCGGGATCGGTCGGTTCGGCGAAGACAACGTCGAAAGCGATCGCCCTGGTGCCGGCCTCGCGGAGCTGGCGGATCAGCTCCGCATGCTGCGCGCGGGGCCAGGGCCATTGCTGGCCGATCGCGCCCATGCTCGGTTCGTCGATCGCGATCAGCGTGACTCCGGGCTGGTCGGGCAGCACCGGATCGATGGTGGACAGATAGTCAAAGCTGCGCCCCTCCAGATCGCGCATCATCGTGGTCAGGCTCAGCAATCCGATCAGCAGCGCGGCCAGAATGGCCAGCATTGCGCCCGAAAGCCGGTGATCGGCTGAAATCCGGTTGCTGATTCCCTGTCTCGCCACTCAGAAACGAACCCTGATACCGGCAACCACGGTCAGTCGCGGCGCTGCGACGCTGGTTGCGGAATCATATTTTTTGTCGAGCAGGTTCAGCAGTGCAAGGTTCAACGCCAGGCGGCGGTCCAGTGGTTCCCATTCGATCTTTGCATCAAACAGGGTGACATCTTCGGTCGGCTTGCGCAGATCGTCGGTCTGCCCGCCAATATAGCTGCCGGAGACCGTGGCCTTCAGCCGCATCGGTGCCGGTACCGTCCACACCAGCGAAGCGCGGGCAAAATGCCCGGGCACGAATGGCAGCTGGTCACCCGGTTCATAAGTGCAGATAAAGCCCGGGCCGAAGCCGGCAGTCGCGCAGCCGAAGGTCGGGCCGATGGCCTGGCTGACATTGTCGCCGGATATGAACTCGCCTTCGATTGCGCTGTCGGTATAGGCATAGGCGGCACGTAGCCCGACATTGCCGCCGAGCCACAGATTGGCCTGGGCGCTGATCCGTTTGACAGATACCGGGAAGCCGGCGATGTTCACCGGCAGGTCGGGCACGGCATATCCCACGGCCTCCAGCTGCTGGTCCTGATATTCCACCGCCGTGAACAGGCGATCGGACCATTCCGCGTCCCAGCGGACGATGAAACTGTCGCCCCGGCTTTGCCGGAAGCTGGGCACCGAATTGGGTTGCAGGCCGACGATCGCGACCGGGCGAAAGCTGAAGTCGAACAGGCCACGGCTCTGGCGGATGAAGGCGGAACGCAGCCACTGACCTTCGACCGGTTCGTAGGATGCACCGAGACGCCAGTTGAGCAGTTCATCCGAATAATCGCCAAAATCGCGCGCGACGCCTTCGATCTGTCCCTGCACGACCAGCGATTCTGTGGGATGGTAGCGCAGATCGAGATAGGCGCGCGCTTCCTTCGTACGGTAACGATAGCTGAACGCTGGGGTGGCGGGGTCGATGATGCCTCGGGTAAAATCATAATCCGCGCTGATCGACCTCGTCCGAACATCGCTCCATTCGGCGCCGATCCGCAGGTCGAGCGCACCAAGGCCCTTCGCATAATTGGCGCTGAGATAGGTGAAGCTGTTGCGCTCTGCCTCGAACCGGTCGGCGAAGGGAAGGGTGCTGGACAGGTTGAGGGTGGCCACGTCCAGCCGTGAACTGCCGAAGCCGGCTGCGACGGTGAGCTGATCGCGATAGCCAAATTCGTGGTTATAGAGTCCGAACAGGAAATTCCGGTCCGACTGGCGGTCTTCTTCCAGCGCAAAATCATTGTCGGGACCGGCGAGGATATTGGATTCCGACAGGCTCTTGTCGTGGTTGAGTTCGCCGTTCAGCACCAGACTGTCCGACGGGGTCAGCTCCAGCCCGACGTAGCTTCTCAAAGACCAGTTGTCGCCGCCGCGTCGCCGCGAGAATGGACTGATATCGGGACGCCGTCGATGATCGCTGATGTCGCTATAATTGCCACGCAGCCAGATCGCCGTGGGCAGGGGCGCGTCAAGGATCGTGTCGAGCCCGGCACTGACGCTCTTCTGGTTGCGCAGATTTTCGTCCAGTATCGAAACGCCCAGATTGGGCTCGACAAAATTGCCGTTATCGAAGCGGAGGCGGCGCCTGGAACTGGCGACGCTCAGGGGATCGAGAGCGACACCCTGAAGGAAGCTGGACAGCCGGTCGAAATTTTCCGCCTGCTGGGCATTGTAGCTGCCGTCCGGATTGCGGATCAGGAACGGGCCTGGGGTCTGGTTGATCGCCTGGTCGAAATAGCTGGACGGGGTGAAACTGTCGAACACGCGATCGGCATAATAGCGGCCCCAGCCTTCCAGATCGAGGAAGCGAAAGGCCTGCGAAACGAGGCTGCCGGTTTCCCGGTTTTCCGACAGATTGACATATTCGCCGCCACGCGCGCGGTGGCGATCGAGCGCCGCGCGGGCATTTTGTATCGCGGCATCGGCGGCGAAATCGTGCAGCGCGACCCCGGTGCGGGCAAGCGCAATGGCCGGGCTATGGGGATCGAGGCGGTCGGCGGTGTCGAGCTGTTGTTCGGCAAGGTCGGGTTCGCCGAGCTCGTGCTGCACCTGCGCCAGACCAAGGAAGCCGAGCCCATAGTCGGGATTGTGGGCCGACGCCGCCAGCGATGCGGCGAGCGCGTCCTGCTGCCGGTCCTTGCGCCGCCAATATTGCGCCAGCGCGTTGCCCGCCAGCGCATTGCCGGGGTCCATTGCCAGCGCCTTGTCGATTTCGACCTTGGCTGAGGCCAATCGGTTCTGTTCGAGCAATATCTGCGCCCGCATGCTGATCAGTTCGGCATCATAGGGCCGCGCCAGCAAGGCCTGCGACACAAGCCGGTCGGCCTCTTTCAGCCCGCCAATCGCCATCCAGTTTTTTGCCTGCGCTTTCTGGGCAGGGAAATTGTCCGGGTTGGCTGCCAATACCGGTTGCAGCAGGTCGCGGGCCGCTTTGGGGCTACCGCGATAATCGCGCAGCAAGTCGGCCTCTCCGATCGCCAGAGTGACGTCCGCGGGCGCGATTGTGCGGCCCTTGGCGATGGTCGCAATGGCGCCATCGGCGTCACCCAGCAAGGCTTCCACATCCGCCCTGGCCTGATAGAGCGGTGCCGATTGCGGGAAGGCCGCCAGCCCCTCGGTCGCGATCTGTTTGGCGGCTTGCAGGTCCCCGTCATAGGCGGCGATGAGGGTGCGAGCGAGATAGCTTTCCGCTGTCTGCTCCGGGTCCGGCGGCGACGGCATCTCGCCCAGTTGCACCGCAGCGACATAGCGGCCATAGGCGCCCGCTGCGCGGTCCGCCGGACTATCTGTCGCCGCGAGTTCGCCAAACAGCTGGCGTGCGGTCTGCCAGTCGCCTTCCGCACCCGACCGGCGGGCCTGCAGGAAGGCTTCGCTGCGGTTGCCGAGCAGATCCAGCCCGCTGGCCAGATTGACGAAATAGAGCATCTGCTCGCGCCCGGTCGGATTGACCAGCACGGTTCGGGTCGGAGCCTGGCCACGCAGAACCGAAGCGGCCTGGCCTGCTTCCACGGTCAGCGAACCGGCTTCGTTCGACAGTTCGACGGTGCCGGAGAATACCTGCAGCTGGCTGGAGTCCGCATCCGCGCTGATCGCCCATTCGGTGCCCCGGATCGCAGCCGTTGCCGAGGGCGTCTCGATCGACAGGTTGGTGCGCTTGCGCGGGCTGCGGCCCCACGCCCGGCCTCGCTGCAGCGACAGGGTGGACGGTCCGCTCTTGCTGACCAGCCGGACCACCATGAGGCTGTTTCGGCCCAGCCGGACCTGGGTGCCATCGGCAAAAACGATCGCCAGCGTGCCGGCCGCATTGGTGCGCAGGACGTCGCCCGCCTTGAGATCCTGCTGCGCCACCGCGCGTTGCCAGCTGTTCCGGGGAATCAAGGTCGCCTGTTCGCCGCCCTTGGTTCCGGCAATGGTTCCCGAGACCGGGGTGGTTCGCTTGAGAAGCTGGGCTGCTGCAACAGACGCAAACGCCGTCTCTGCCAGCAGCGCGACCAGAATCAACGCCGGGAATTTTCGCAATTTCACGGCTTCTGTTACCCCCTTCAGCCCACAGAAAGTTGCGAACACTTGGCGCTATTGCGCGAAATTTGCAACATTCGATGTCGACGTGGCGAGATCGGCAAGCGCGGTCAGCGAACCCTTCCACCAGGCGTGCTGCCGCATTCCCGGTGGTTAACCTTATGCACCGGCCTTACACATTCGCTCATTCACCATTGCGGATTCTCGATCGTGACAAAATCCCTGATCTCGGCCGATTGCGGGCCCAGGGTGATCGGGTTGTGGACGCCGGGCAGGACGCAGATGTCGAACAGTTCGGTGATCGCGCCATCGAAACGAAGCCAGTGCGCGACGTCGCCGCTGGCCAGCGACACGATCTGGATGCCGCACCACGCGTCCGCGTCCTTTTCCTCGAGCCTGTCGTCCAGCGCCAGCCCTTCGAACCGGCCGTTTCGGGGCTTCGAAAGCGTCACGAAGGCATGATCATCGTGAAACGCCAGGCCGCGAAGGAAGCCGGGGAAAAAGGCGACCGGCGTGAACGCCCTGTTCGCCGGATCGATCCAGCCCAGTTCGCCGGAACCGGAATTCAACACCCAAAGCCTGCCGTCGTGGAACCGCGGACTGTGGGGCATCGACAGGCCTTCGGCCATGATTTCGTTGCTGTCGACATCGATGATGACGCCGCCATCGTGACGCCGGTCCCGCCAGCCGTCGACCACGTCGGACCGGCACACGGCGGTGACATATTTGGGCTCGCCGTCGACCATTGCCAGGCCATTGAGATGGCAGCGATCTTCCGCAGCCAGCTTGCTGATGAAATCCGGTTTCCAGACCGGCTTGAAACTGTGCGTCACGCTGGGCTCGCACAGGCAGCTGTAACGCGTGTTGACGAAGACGATCGTGCCGTTTTTGCGGATACCGAGCTCGTGGATGTCGATATTCCCGGTGGTCTGCATATTGCGCGGGACATAGACCCTGTCATGCACCTCGTTGGCGCGCTGGCCGGGGGCGAGGACATTCTCCATCCGCACGATTTGCGTCAATGTGCCGAGATAGATGCGATCGGCATCCCCGGTCACGCCCATGGCTTGCGGATAGAGCGCTTCGTGCAAGGCCATTTTGCCGTCCTGACCCTCGCCGATCAGGTAGAGCCGGCCGGTCTGGTAAGAGGTGAAACCGATCGAGATATTGTTGCTTGCCAGAAAGCTCGCCAGCCCCTGCGAAAAATTGATGTCGGTCGCGGCGGCTTCCGGCTGGGTGGCGGACGATGCCTGGGTCGGGAGATTTGTGTTTTCCGGGCTTATTTGCTCGGCGACCCGCTCTGGCTGTTCGCTCTGCTTGTCCACGCCCGGCTCCCCGCTGAAATCCCCTGATCAGGGCGCTCTTCCCACAAAAAGGAGATTGGCGCAAAGGCCAATCTCCGGGGCCTGTCGAGAAAACCGGCTTGGTCCTGCACACCGATCTTCGGGCCCAGACCGCCAATCGAGCAGCGTTGTCGGTTGGGATATCCGGTTCAACCGGCGGCGAGATACATGAAATGGCGCGATGCGCAGACCGACGTTGTTGACAATATCGGCTTTGTCATCGCCCGCAATTTCGCCAGCTCACATCTATCCCTGACCTGGCGCAATCCCGGTTGGGAGGTCAGTATCGAAGCGGAAAATATCACCGATACGCGCGGCAGCCGTTTTGCCTTTGGCAATCCCTTTCACGTGCGGCAGGCAAGTCAGCAAGTGCCGCTGCGTCCGTTCAATGTTCGGCGGTCGGCAAAACCAGAGATGTGAGTCGCTCCGCTGGATATCGGCATGTCGACTGACCGCGATGAGCGATAACGCGGCCGCAAGACTTGGCCGAAAAGGAGGGGGGTGACTGAATAGAATGGTGAGCCCTGCTGGGTTCGAACCAGCGACCTACTGATTAAAAG
>CAXIBD010000073.1:0-15044 GCA_964022135.1 uncultured Sphingomonadales bacterium
CCGGCTGGGCTGCGCGGAGCAGGAAATATTTGTCTCCTCGACCGGGGTGATCGGCGTGCCGCTGCCGGAAGACAAGGCGGAAGCGGGGCTGCAGGCTGCCTTTGAGGCCGAACCCTGCGACTGGGAAACAGCCGCTGCCACGATCATGACCACCGATACCTTCCCGAAAATGGCCACCAGCAGCGCCGTGGTCGGCGGACAGACAGTCCAACTCGACGGCATCATCAAGGGTTCGGGCATGATCGCGCCCGACATGGCGACTATGCTCGGCTATATTTTCACCGATGCGACGGTGGAAGCGAGTTTTCTGCAGGAAATGCTGACCGCGGCGACGGCCAAGAGCTTCAACTGCATCACCGTCGACAGCGACACCTCGACCAGCGACACGGTGCTCGCCTTTGCCACCGGGAAGAGCGACGCCCCTGCCCTGAGCTCGTTCGACGACGCTGGCGCCGATGCCTTTCAGGCGGCGCTGGCCGACCTGTGCATGCAGCTGGCGCATCTGGTTGTCCGCGACGGCGAAGGCGCGAGCAAGTTCATCGAAATCGCGGTGACCGGCGCGGAAAGCGATGACAGCGCCAAGCGGATTGCCCTGTCGATCGCCAATTCCCCGCTGGTCAAGACCGCCATTGCCGGCGAAGACGCCAACTGGGGGCGCGTTGTCATGGCCGTCGGCAAGGCCGGCGAGCCGGCAGATCGCGACCGGCTTGCGATCGGCTTTGGCGGCGTGACCGTGGCCCGCAACGGGCTGGTCGTGCCGGATTATGACGAAGCGCCGGTTGCGGCGCATCTCAAGGGCAGCGAGATCGACATTACCGTCGATATCGGGCTCGGCGATGGCAAGGCCAAGGTGTGGACCTGCGATCTGACGCACGGCTATATCGATATCAACGCCGACTACCGGAGCTGAGCGGTTGCACCGGCTCTACCAGCCCGTTCTGGAAATACTGGAGGCATCGTCGCGCGATATCGTGCTGCCCTATTACCAGAACCTGCAAGCGCACCAGATTGACGAGAAGACGCCGGGCGATCTGGTAACCGTCGCCGACCATCTGAGCGAGGAATATCTGGCAGCGGCCCTCGCCGCCTTGCTACCGGACGCCAAGATTGTCGGCGAGGAGGCCTTTGCCGCCGATCCGTCGGTTCTCGACAAGCTGGCCGAGGGTCAGGTGTGGATCATCGATCCGATCGACGGCACCGGCAATTATGCCGCGGGGAGGCCGCCATTCGGGATACTGATTGCGCTGGCCGAACAGAATGAAACCGTGGCGGGCTGGCTTTACGACCCGCTTACCGGGCGTATCTGCCATGCGGTCAGGAACGGCGGCGCCTTTGTAAACGGGAAGCGGGTCGTCGTGCCGGAGGAACATCCGGACCGGCCGGTGGCCGCCTTGGCGACCGGGTTCATGACGGACGAACAGCGCGATACCCTGCTGGCGGCCGCCAGCCCTCATTATCAGATCGTCGACATCCCGCGCTGTGCCGCCGAACAATATCCGCGGCTGGTGCTGGGAACCAACCATATTTCGGTGTTCGAGCGCACTTTGCCCTGGGACCATGCGGCAGGAATACTGTTTCTCAACGAAGCGGGCGGCAAATGTGCGCGCTGGGACGGCTCGGCCTATCGGCCTGCGGACCGGCGCAAGGGATTGCTCGGGGCCTCGTCACCGAGATTGTGGGACGAGGCCGCCGAGCGTCTTGGGGATATATTCAGGGTCTAGGCAGGCAGGCTGGACTCGAGCCAGGATTTCAGCTGGCTTTTCGGGGCCGCACCGACCTTGGTTTCGACCGGAACGCCGTTGTTGAACAGGATCATGGTCGGAATGCCGCGCACGCCATATTTCGCCGGCGCATCCGGACTGTCGTCGATATTGAGCTTGGCGATGGTCACCTTGCCAACCATCTCATTGCTGATCTCTTCCAGTGCGGGGCCGATCATCTTGCACGGACCGCACCATTCTGCCCAGAAGTCGACCAGAACCGGGCCATCGGCCTTCAGGACGTCGCCTTCAAAACTTGCGTCGGTAACTGCTTTGGTAGCCATAACGAATCTCCAATTGATTGATCTCTATTTAGGTATGCGAGGGTCTGCGCTCAAGCGCCTTGGCCAAAAGGATTTTCATCCCGGCTCAAAGCCGGGCTTGTTCCGTGCGATCAGCTCGCCGGAGATCTCCAGCATCTGCGGGCCCTGCGAGTAGAGCAGCCCGGCCCGGATCGGGCGTCCCGGAAAGATTTTCTCCAGCGCGGCGACATAGGCGGCCATCTGCCGCAAATAGGCGACGGGCGCATCTGCGGCGCTGTCGGGAACGCGGCGCCCGGTCTTGAAATCGACAACGTAAATCGCGTCTTCTTCGATCAGCAGCCGGTCGACCGTACCAGAAATGACATGTTCCCCGACCACTGCGGCAATCGGTGCTTCTGCGAGGCTGCCCGGCGCAAACAGCGCCGACCATTGCGGATTGTCCATGACCACCAGCACGGTCTCGACAATCTCCGCGCGGCGCGCCGGGTCAGCTACCTGCTTCTGCTTTGCCAGCCAGCGATCCGCGACATCCGCGCGGCGTTCGGGGGCGATATCCGGCAATCGCTGGAACAGGCTGTGCAGCAATATCCCGCGCTCGGCGGCGTCGCGCATGGTCAGGTCGGGTGGCGGGTTGCTGGCATCGTCGGGGCCGAGATGCGAAGGCGTGAGCGGACGCGGTGGCCGCGATTCTTCCGGTGCCGGCCGGAACAGCCAGTCCGGCATCGGCTTATCCGCTTCCGCCCGGTCCTTGTCGCCATCCGAGGCGGGCAAAGCGCCGGGCCCGTTTTTCTGGTCTATCCGATATTGGCGGATCGCAGACCAGTCCGGGTCTTCCTGCCAGTCCGAACCGAGAGCGATCAGACCGCGCTCGATCGCGCCATACCAGCTCAGTTCGGGCACCTCGCCGCGCGCTCTGGGGCCGAGTACGCCAGCCACCACCAGATGTTCCTCTGCCCGGGTCATCGCGACATAGAGCAGCCGCCAATGCTCTTCCATGGCGACCTTGTCGGCATGCGCCGCATGTTCCGCCAATATGCCGACCCGCTCCGCCTTGCGCACCGGGACTACCGGATATTCGAGTTCGCGGTCGGTTCCCTCGGCCAGCTTGATCGTGAAGCCGCCGCTTTTCTTGCTCGCCGGATCGAAGGTCGCATTGGCCAGGATCACCAGCGGTGCCTGCAGCCCCTTGGCGCCGTGCACGGTCATCAGCCGGACTTCGTTGCCGCCCTCGACCTGTTCGCGCTTGATCTCGACATCGCCGCGGTCGAACCAGTCGAGAAAGCCCTGCAACGTCGGGATATGGTCACGCTCGAAGGCCAGCGCCGTGGCCAGCAGCTCGTCGAGCGGATCGACCGCCGCATGGCTGAGCCGGGCCAGCAATTTGCTGCGGCCCTGCATCGGTCCCGAGAGGATCGTTTCGAGAAACTGGTAGGGCGTGTTGAAGTCGGCCATCGCCAGCAATTGCTGCAGCGGCTTGATTTCACCGGCGAGTCCGTCCTGCCGGCGCAAATATTCCCAGAGGCTCTTGTCCGCATGATCCTTGCCGCGATAGCCGCGCGCGAGCAGATCCTCCTGCGTCCAGCCGAGCAGCGGCGACACCAGCAGACTGGCGAGATTGAGATCGTCATGCGGCTGCAGCACGAAGCGGATCGCCGCCAGCAGGTCCTGCACCACCAGCGGCTGGTTGAGCCGGATCCGGTCGATGCCCGCCACCGGCACCTGTTCCGCAAACAATCGCGCGACAATCAGCGCGCTGAGATCGTCGCGCTTGCTCACCAGAATCAAAATGTCCTTGGGTTCCAGCGCCCGGTTTTCCCGGTCCAGCCACAGCGGATTGTCTGGCGACAGCCATTGCTTGATCTGCAGCGCCAGCTGCTGGGCAAAGACCCGTTTCTCCTCGCTGGCCCAGGATTCCTCGTCCTCATCATCGGCTTCGCTGCTGTTCGCAATCGGCTTCCATAGGGTGACGCTGCCGCTGGCGCCCTCATAATTGCTGCGATGTTCGGGGACGCGGTGATCCAGTCCGAGTTGCTCGTGGCCAAGTTGCTCGAGCGTTGCATCGACAACATCGAGGATCGGCGGGGTCGAGCGGAAGCTGCGGTCCAGCGACAGGTCGCCGAAGGCCTGTTCCGATGCCTCTGCCAGGGCGAAGAATTCGGTCCGGGCATTGGCGTAATTGTACGGGCTGGTGCCCTGGAAGCCGAAGATCGCCTGCTTGAAGTCGCCGACGGTGAACAGGGTCCGGTGGCGATCGGGATCGGCGCCGAGCCCGGCAAAAAACTCGCCGGCCAGCGCGCGGACAATGTCCCATTGCGCGAGATTGGTATCCTGCGCCTCGTCGATCAGGATGTGATCAGTGCGCTGGTCGAGCTTGTAGCGAATCCAGGCCGCCATATCGCTTTTCTGCAGCAGCCGGGCGGTCATCCGGATCATGTCGTCAAAGTCGACCACGCCGTGCAGCCTCTTGGCGTCGCGGTAGCGATAGTAGAAGGCGCGGCCAGCTTCCAGGGCACCGGCAAAAAGGTCGGCATATTCGAAAAGCGCCGCCTTTTCGAGCAGGCTGTTGCTCCATTCGAACAGCGATCCGGCGATGAAATCATAGTCCGGCAGAGCCTTCAACAGGCCCTTGGTCGCCTTCGGCGGCGCGCCGGTGGTCTTGGTCGCCCAGGCGAGATGGACGTCCGGCAGGGCAGCGGCCCGCTCCTCGGGTTTCAGGTTCAGCCAGAGGCGGATCGCCAGCTGCCGTTCCTGTTCCTTCTTGCCGCCGAATTCCGCCATCGCATCGCGCAGCAGCTTGATCGCGCGCAAGTCTATCGCTTCGTCGGTGCAGCGATCCGCCAGCCAGGACATCGCATCGCCGTCGATCGGCAGTCCCAGCAACTGGCGCACAAACGGCAGCACGCCGCTTGGCAGCCCTTCCATCGCATCGGCCTTGGCGGCGCAGTCCATCAGGAATTGTTCGGTGGCTTCCTCGCCCATCCGCACGCTCAGCTGCTGGATCGCGCGGATGATCTCGGGACGGCCGCTCCGCTCCTCCTCGAGCAGCAGGTCGCCGAGCGCCTCGCGCACCAGAATCTTCTGGTCGCGCTGCTCGATCGGCTTGAACATCGAGGCGATACCGGCTTCTTCCGGGAAGGAAGCGAGCAAAGACTGGCAGAAGCCGTGGATGGTCATGATCCGCAGGCCCCCGCCCTGCGCATCGAGGACCTGGGCAAATAACGTGCGCGCGCGGGCACGAGTTTCCGGCCTGGTCGAAGCACCAATGGCGCGCAGATCGTCCGCCAGCAGCATATCGTCCATCCGCACCCAGGCCGCCAGCTGCCGGTTGATCCGTTCCGCCATTTCGGCGGCGCCGGCCTTGGTGAAGGTCAGGCAGAGAATATGCTCGGGATCGACCTTCTCAGTCAGCAGCAGGCGAAAGACCCGGGCGGTCAGCACCTGCGTCTTGCCGGTGCCGGCGGAGGCGCTGAGCCAGATATGCGCCTCGGGCTCGACGGCATCGATCTGCCGGTCCTTGAGCGGGAAGATTTTTGGCCTGCCGCTACTCATGATCCGCTGCCTCCACCGGGGAGCGCCCGTACCATTCCTCGAGCCGCATCAGCTGGTCATAATCGGCATAGCGGGCATATTCCGGATGCAGCTTGGCGGTCATCGGCTCGCTGCCCTTGAGATAACGGTCGGCCGCGTCGTTGAACCGGGCGACGGCATGGTCGACCATCGCATCGGCGGCGATGACATTGTCACCGCGCCCCTGGGTGGGTGAGCGGACATGGCCGAAACTGTCGGTGCCGCCCTTTTTCGCCAGCGACCAATATTCGAAGGCGACCGCCTCGCCTGCGATGTCCGGGAAGCCGCCGAGTTCGGCGATCGCGGCGAGCAGGCCTAGTTGCAGGTTATAGCCCTCGATCACCGCCCGGTTGCTCGGCGCGGCGCCGGTCTTGTAGTCGACCACGGCAAGCCCGCCGTCCGGCATCCGGTCGATGCGGTCGGCGATCCCGGAAAGTTCGACCCCGGCGATCTCTGTCTTGCCATAGATTTCCGACGCGAGCGGTTCGCGGCCGGCCTTGCGGTTTTCGGCGACGGTCCCGGCTATCCAGTCCAGTCCCTCCAGCAGACGCGGCGCCCACAGGCTGCGCATCAGCGGATGCAGGCCGGGGTCCTGCAGAAACGCCTGCGCCCTTTCGCGCAGGGCACCGGGGGCATAATCGTCCTGCTTCGCCCATTGGTCCAGAATGTCATGGATGATCGTGCCGCGCCAGGCCGCGCTGGGGTCCTCGTCGATCCGGTCGAGCGCGGCAAGGCCCATGATCTTGTTGGCGTAAAAGGCATAGGGATCGGCGACCAGCCGGTCGACCTGGGTCACGGAGATCGGGATATGGCGCTGTTCCGGGCTCGGCATCGGCGCCGGGCGGGCATAAGGAACCGGCTCGGTTTCGGGCCGGTCGAGCGCCGCCAGCCAGGCGCGCGCCTGCGGATGGTCCTTCAGATTGTCGCCGCACATGCCCTTCAACCGGAGCAGGAAGCGCGAGGCGATCGCGGGGCCGGAATCGTCGCGGCGGGCGCGGGAAAGAATCACCCTTTTCGCCCCCATCGCCCCGACCAGATCATGCGCGGACAGGCCGATCTGCCGTTCCTGCGCCGGCAGGCCGAGCGACTTGCGGATCATCGGCGCCAGCCAGGGGTCTGGGGTGATCGCCTGCGGCCAGCTGCCCTCGTTGAGGCCGCAGCAGATAACCAGCTCGGACTGTTGCAGGCGGGCTTCCAGCAGGCCGTAGAGCGCGATGCGTGGGTGGCCGCCATAAGCCGGGCGCACCGATATCTCGCTCATCAGCGTCTCGAAATAGCCGGCCAGTTCGTTGCCCGCGATGCGGAGCGGACCCATTTTGGCGCGGATCTCGAGCTTGGTCAGCAGTTCGGCCAGTTCGCGCCCGCCCGGACCGGCCCAGATGGCGCCGTCGGTCAGCGTCTCCGCCAGCTGCCGCAGCTGGTCGAGCAGGCGGGACCAGTTCAGCGGCGGCGCGAACAGATTTTCGCTGTCCGCGAACAGTGCACGCACCGATTGCCACCAGGGCGTGACGGATGCGCGCAGTTTTTTCGTTCGGTGATTGTCGGCCTTCAACAGCGCATCAATACCGGCAAGCCCCGGTGCCGGACGCGGGCCGCGGAGCAGCAGGTCAAGCTTGCGGACCTGGTCGAGCCATGCCAGCCGCCCTTCTCCCCGCTGCACCAGCGGATGCTTGAGCAGCGCCAGAAATTCGGCCGGGGGAAAGCCGTCGGCGACTGCTGCCAGCAGATTGAGGAAAAACACCCCTTCCGGCAGTTTCGCCAGCGGCTGGCCGGCGGTGTCGTCGACCTGGATTTCCCAGCGCTTGAGATGGGCGGAGATGCGCGTCGCCAGCGATCGGTCCGGGGTTACGATTGCCACCCGCTGGTCCGGGTCTTCCAGCGCCTCGCGGGCCAGCAGAGCGATGATTTGCGCTTCCTCGGCGCTGTTGCTCGCCTCCACCGTCTGTACACCGGCGAGGCTGCGTTCCTGGCTTTCCAGCGTCTGCCAGCGCACGGTCAGCTTCGGGATCGCGAAGGCATTGCTGAGCGCCCGGCTCCGTTTGGCGGCAGCACCGCTTTCGCCGGTGCGCGGCCAGCGCATCACTTCGCCGCGCGCGATCGACATGCGGTCGAGCAGCAATTTCATATGATATTGCGGATGGGTTTCCTGCGCACGGCCGATATGGCCGGTTTCCGGATCGGGCTTGAACGGACCCAGCAGGTCCCATTCCTCGTCGGGCATGATCAGGTCGAGATCGGGCAGCACTACCATGCCGGAGGGCATGAAGGATATGGTCTGAAGAAAGCGGGCGATGGCCGGGGCGGAGGTGGTGACACCGGCGGCGACCACGAAATGGTCGGGTGGCGATATTTTCCAGCTTTGCGCAATATGGTCGAACAGGGCGTTGCGGCGCACCGCCTGGTCCACCCGCTGCCATTGTTCCAGCTGCTGCAACCATTTTTCGGCGATGATCAGGAAGAAGCGATAGGAATCCTGCCAGTGGCTGGACAGGTCGAGACTGTCCGGCTCCGTCGTCATCAGGTCGGCGAGCGAGATTTCCTCGATCGTCAGCTGGTCGAGCGTCCGGGCGAATTCGCGGGCCAGGCGCAGAGCATCCTTGGCGAGGATGGGATTGTCGCGCAAGCCGAATTCCTTCTGGATCATCTGTGCCAGGGTGAGCAGCCGGTCCATCGGGTCGACCGCCGGCGGGATATCGAGCGCGAGTTCTCCGGAATCGAGCGCGACGCCGATCGATTCATCCAGATCGAGATCGCCGATCACCGCCATTTGCGGCAACAGCAGTCCGTTCTCGCTGAGCCGGACAAAGGCTTCCTGCAGCGCGCGCTGGGCGCGGTTGTTGGGCAAGATGACCAGCCCGCGCGCCAGCCCGAATGCGTCTCTGGCAAAGCGGTCGATCAGCCCCTGCGCCAGCGCATCGGCAAAGCCGCCATGCGCGGCGATATTGTAGATCGATGGCCGGCGGCGGTCAGGCATCCGCCAGCGCGGCTTCGGTCGGCGCGATCGCTTCCGGCGAGCCGACCTCGAACCATTCGCCGCGGTGAATCGCGCCGAACAGCCGCCCTTCGCCGATCGCTCGCTCCCACAGGATATTGGTCGAGAAGGGCCCGGCGGGCGGGTCGCGCAGCAGCCGCTTGGAAAGCAGCTGGATGCCGGAATAGATCAGCGGTGCCTTTTGTCCTTCACGCTTGCGCGAAATACGCTTCTCCTCGTCGAGATGAAAGTCGCCCGAACCCTTGTAATTATGCGCGGTGATCCGCGGGACAAGCAGCAGCAGCGCGTCCATCCGGTCCTCGTCCCAGGCCTCGGCCAGTTGCTGCAGGCTGTTGGTCGGACCATCGGTCCACAGATTGTCGCTGTTGATGCAGTAGAAATTGTCGTCCGGGATCAGCGGTTCGGCCTGGACCAGCCCGCCGCCGGTTTCCATCAGCTGGGCTCGCTCGTCGGAAATGCGGATCGCGATCGGGCAGGACAAGGCGGCGAGATGCGCTTCCAGCATGTCCGCCATATAATGCACGTTGACCACGGCCCGGGTTATTTCCGCTTCGACGAGCTTGTCGAAACAATGGTCGATCATCGCCTTACCGGCCACCTCTACCAGAGGCTTGGGCCGGGTGTCGGTCAGCGGGCGCATGCGATTGCCGAGTCCGGCCGCCATGATCATCGCAGTCTTGATCCGCGTCATGGGGCGGTCTTCGTCGCCGGAATCGGCCGGTGGCGTACGTCAGCGGGGATATTCCGGTCGAACCATTCGGCCATCGGCGCCAGTGCCGGATGCCGCAGGTCCTTTTCCAGCAGCCGCCACATCCGGGGCAGGAAATCGAGATAGCGCTGCTTGCCGTCGCGCACCGAAAGGCGGGTGAAGATACCGATGATCTTGGTGTTCCGCTGGGCACCCAAAATGGCATAATGGCTGCGAAATATCTCTGCGGCGGCGGCGTCGTGATCGGCCAGATAATAGGTCAGCATGCGCTGCTCCAGCTCATCCGAAACGTCGCGGCGCGCATCCTGCAGCATCGATACCAGATCATAGCCAGGGTGGCCGACCAGCGCGTCCTGGAAATCGAGCAGGCCGAAGCCGCCGTCTTCGAGCAGCATGATATTTTCGGCATGATAGTCGCGCATCACGGTGACCGGCGGATTTTGCGCCGCGATGACCGGTTCCAGGATCGTCCGCCAGATCGCATCGAAACTTTCGGCATCCACGTCCAGTTGCTGGGCCGGGCAATACCATTCGGTCAGAAGCTTCGCCTCCCGCAGATATTGGGTTTCGTCATAGGCTGCAATCGACGGGGCCGGAACCTTGTGCAGGTCCCGCAGCAGATCGACCGTCTGCCGATAGATCGCGTCCTCATCCTCGGGATGCTGGTCGAGATGCTCGCGCATCCGCTGATCGCCGAAATCCTCGAGCAGGACCAGGCCGTGATCCAGATTGCGCGCGAAAATCTCGGGCGCGGCAAAGCCGGAATTTTTCAGATATTCGGCGATAAAAATAAAGGGGCGCGGATCTTCGTGCGGCGGCGGCGCGTCCATCAGGATGGCGCGGCGATCGCCGTCGCGGACCCGGAAATAGCGGCGGAACGAGGCATCGCCAGCGACCGGCGACAATTCGGCGTCTCCCCATCCATGCTGGTGCAAAAATTCTGCCGCGGCGGCGGGCGGTTTCATGTCAGTGGCCATCGATCGTTCCAAGCGTCCCCCGCGTGCCAAGTCAACCGGCGATTGCCCTCGCCCGTTATTTCCAGCGCCAGGCTGAGCGCATCCTGCCAGAAAGCGTCCGGCATCCGGTCCGGCCATTCGACGACCATCGCCCCGTCGATCAGCATGTCTTCCAGACCGAGTTCGGGAATTTCCTCCGGATCCTCGATCCGGTAGAGATCGATATGGGCAACCGGAATCCGGGTCTCCGGCGGCTCGTACGGCTGGACGATCGCGAAAGTCGGGCTGGGTACCTCGCCGCCATAGCCCAGTCCTTCCAGCAGGCCTCTCGCCAGGGTCGTCTTGCCGGCCCCGAGCGTCCCTGTCAGCGCAATCTTGTCTCCCGGGCGCAGCACAGCACCCAGCTTGCGTCCGATATCGAGGGTCGCGGCCTCATTCTCCAGAATCATCATCGCATCATTGCCTGGGCAGCGTGAGGGTCACCAGCGTGCCCTGCCCCGGTTCCGAGGTCAGCGTCAGGTCGCCGCCGTGGGCGCGAACCAGCTGGCGCGCCAGCGGCAGGCCCAGGCCCCCGGATTTCTCGTTGGCCTTCTGGTCGCGCGACCGGGCAAAGCTGTCGAACACCTTGGACTGCTCGCCGGCGGTCATCCCCGGGCCGTTGTCGGAAATATGGATCAGCGCCTGCTTCACATTGCCGGACCCATGGATGAGCACCCGGCCGCCTTTGCCGGTATATTGGATCGCGTTGTCGAAGATCTGGGAAATGGCCTGGCTGAGCCGTTTCCTGTCGGCCATGGCCGATCCGAGCTTTTCGTCCAGCTGCAACTCGACCTCGATCGATTTTTCCCGGGCGTCATCGGCAAAATGCCCGGCAATGTCCGCGATCATCTTGTTCAGATTGACCTTTTCCTTGGCAATCGGCAGCGCACCGGCTTCGCTCTGGCTCAAGTCGAGAACATTCTCGATCTGGTTGCCGAGGCGTTTCACCGACTGCAGGATGGCGCGGACATATTCATGACCGCGGTCGGTCAGCGGCCCGGCAATGCCCTGGTCGAGCAGCTCGGCAAAGCCGCCGATCGAGGTCAGCGGGGTGCGGAATTCATAGCTCATGTTGGACAGGAAGCGGCCCTTGATCGAGTCCGCCTCGACCAGCGCCTCGTTGCGTTCGCGCAGCGCCTGCTCGATCCGGTAGCTGTCGGAAATATCGAGCATGGTAAACAACGCATTACCATCGGGCAGCGGAATCGCGGCAAATTCATAGCGCCGGCCGTCGGCGAAGTTGAGCCGCCCGCCGCGCTGCTCGCGCTCGGTCGTCGCGCTGCGCACCATTTCGCGCACTTCCGAGATGCGAGCGGGCTGTTTCAGCTGAATGGCCATTTTCTGCATCAGCGAATCCACCCGCGGATGCTTGCCCAGCTCCTCTTCGTCCAGACCCCAGTTCTTGGCAAATTGATGGTTCCAGATATTCAGTTTGCCGTCGGCGGCAAAAACCGCAAGCGATTCAAACAGATTGTCGAAGGTCGCGGTCCGGACCCTGAGCAATGTGTCGCGCGCGCTTGCCAGCTGGACCTGTTCGGTCCGGTCTTCGAAGATCACCAGCAGGCCGCCGTCCGGAGTCGGGTTGGCCAGCACCCTGAGATGGGTCCCGTCGGCCAGCAGCCAGTTCTCCTCGCTCGCCTTGGTAGCCTTGAACCATGCGGTGCGTTCCTCGCGCCATTCCGGAAAGTCGCGGACCTCGGGGATCCGGTTCATCTCGCGCATCCGGTCGAGCACCCGCGGAAATTCGGGCCGGTCCGCTATCCATTGCTGCCGCAGGGAAAAGATCCGCTGGAACGGCAGGTTGCAGAACTTGAGAGATCTGTCGGCATCAAACTGGGCGACGCCGGCGGAGATCCTGTCGAGCATGTCGCGCTGCGATTCCCCGAAACGGCGCTGCTCCCGCCGCGCGTCTTCCAGTTCCTGAATGTCGATCGCATAGCCGGCAATGCCGGACTTGCCGAGCGGCACATCGACGACCTGCGTCATGCGCCGTTCGCCGCCCACCGTGGTCGCAACCACCCGTTCGAACGGCTCGCCCCTGTCCCTTGCCCGGGACGCAGCATCGACCGGGCTGAAGCCGTCGATCGTTTCCACCAGTTCGATCCCGTCGGCAATCACCTGTTCGCCGTCGTCGGCGTCGACGGCGGCGACATAGGCGCTGTTGACCAGGGTCAGGCGCAGGTCCGGCGAGCGGTGCCACATCGGCACCGGCGCTGCCTCGATCAACGCCGAGAGCGCATCAAAGGCCGCGCGCGCCGCTTCATTCTCATCGCGCAATCTGGCGATCTGCCCCTCGCTGTCGGTCGCGTCGAAGACCCAGAGGAGCGCGCTGCCGTTGGGGGCGATCTTCTGATCCGCGAGCCCGCCGCGGATCAGCAGCGCCTTGTCCGAACCGCCGACCTTTATCGCGCGCACAAAACTGCTGCCGGTTTTCTGCGCCAGCGTGACATCCTGCATCAGCGCGTCCAGATCCGACTGGATCATGCCACGGGATTCCTCGTGCAGTTCCGAAATATGCGCGGGCAGATGGTCGAAACCGAGCCAGTGCATCAAGCGCTGCGAGGCTTCCAGCTTCCCGTCGGATCGCACCAGCAAGGGCAAGGCGGGAGAGGTTTCGAGCAGGCGGCCCAGTCGTCCGGATTGCCGCAGGACGGTTGCCGCCTTGCTCTTCATGGCCAGCCCGGTCCAGATCGCCCAGGTGGCCGCACCGAGCCATGCCGCAAGAATGAGGCCCAATATGACGGCAGTGAGATCCGGGACGTTCGACATTGACTATTGCGATTAGACCGATAGTTAACCTACGAAAACCCCTATTCTTTATGAGTTGGAAAAGCACTGGATGTCAGGCTATTCCAAGGGTCGCGACAAAGCGGAGAGCCATGATGCCGATCGACGAGACCCGAACCTTCAAACCCATCAATATCGCGCTGCTGACGGTGTCCGACACGCGCAGCCGGAAGGAAGATACGTCGGGCGACATCCTGGCCGAGCGGATCGAGCAGAAAGGCCACAAATTGCTCTATCGCAATTTGCTGCGCGACGACAAATCGGTCCTGGTGGCGCAACTCCATCAGTGGATCGACGACGAGCAGGTCGACGTCATCATCACCACCGGCGGCACCGGGCTGACCGGTCGCGATATCACGCCGGAAGCGCTGAACGCCGTCAAGGACAAGGACATCCCCGGTTTCGGCGAACTGTTCCGCTATCTCAGCATCGCCAAGATCGGGACCTCCACGGTTCAGTCGCGCGCTTGCGCGGTGGTCGCGCGCGGCACCTATATATTCGCTTTGCCCGGCTCCAATGGCGCGGTGAAGGACGGTTGGGACGGCATCCTCGATACCCAGCTCGACAGCCGCCACCGCCCCTGCAATTTTGTCGAACTGATCCCGAGACTGCTTGAAAAATAGCGATTCAAAACATTTGTTCTTTATATGTTCTCATAGTATGATGCGCAAATGCGTTCCAGAAACGAACTATTTCCCGAGGCTCGAAACGGTCGGGGTGCGCCGTCCAATGCGGTGCCACAGCGATTCAACCTGCAGGATCGCGAGATCGACGGCGACTGGCTCGACGAACGCGAGCGGATCGACGATGCGGCCGCAAGACTGAGGACCGAGGTCACGATCGAATTTCCCAAGTCGATCATCACTTACAACAGCTCTCCCGACCTGCCCTTCGACCGCTCGATCAACGCCTATCGCGGCTGCGAGCATGGCTGCGTCTATTGCTATGCGCGGCCCACCCACGCCTATCATGACCTGTCGCCGGGGCTGGACTTCGAAAGCAAGCTGTTCGCCAAGCCCGATGCCGCCGAGCTGCTCCGCCAGACCTTTGCAAAACCCAACTACCAGCCGGCCAGTCTCGCCATCGGGACCAATACCGATCCCTATCAGCCGATCGAGAAGGATTACCGGATCACCCGGCAGATACTGGAAGTAATGCTGGAAGCGCGGCATCCGGTCGTGATTACCACCAAATCCAACCGGGTGGTCGAGGATATCGATTTGCTGGCGCAGCTGGCGGCGCTGCAACTAACCGCGGTGGCGATTTCGGTCACCTCGCTCGACCCGCAGACCGCGCGTCTGCTGGAGCCCCGTGCGCCGACCCCTGCCCGGCGCCTGGAAGCGGTGCAGAAATTGAGCGAAGCCGGCATCTATGTGCATGTCAATATCGCTCCGGTCGTCCCCGGCATCACGGATCACGAGATCGAGGCGATTGTGGCCGCGGCCGCCCAGCAGGGAGCCAGCAGCATCTCCTTCATACCGATGCGCCTGCCGCATGAAGTCGCACCGCTGTTCGAGCAATGGCTGGAAAACCATTATCCGGACCGCAAGGCGAAGGTGATGAGCATCGTCCGGCAGATGCGCGGCGGTCGGCGCAACGACCCCGCATTCCACAGCCGCATGCGCGGCCAGGGTCCGTGGGCAGACCTGATCCGCACCCGGCTTGCCATCGCCTCGCGCAAGGCCGGCCTGAAAAAGGCCAAGCTCAAGCTCAGAACCGATCTCTTCCGGCGTCCGCAGATCCGCGGCAGCCAGATGGAGCTGTTCTAGGCCTCGACCAGGCTTTTCAGCTGATAGTCCTTATATTCGTCGCGCAGGGCCCGTTTCAGGATCTTGCCGGTAGCGGTATGCGGCAGTTCATCGACGAATTTCACCTCATCCGGCAGCCACCATTTGGCGACCTTGTCGGACAGATAGGATATCACGTCGGCCTGGGAAATTTCGCTGCCCGGCTTGCGGACCACCAGCAGCA
>CAXIBD010000074.1:0-15014 GCA_964022135.1 uncultured Sphingomonadales bacterium
GGCGCATCGCCGCATGCCCATTTGCTTCTTTATCTAGCTTCAGATCAGGACAAGGCATCACGCTGGATGCAAACGGATCTAGCCTTGTTTTTTGAAGAACTGGTTCGCCATTTGCCAGATGTCCTAGAAACCCAGCTTGGTGATCACCTCCACGGTGTCAAACCGCATTGGGCGAAGGGGACTGCTCAACGCGTCGCGCGACTGCTCGCTGAGCACATGGACGACCTCGCCCGGAAGGATACGCTTCTGGGCGATGGCTTCGATCGCGCACATGGAGGCGGATATGCTTGATATTGAGCCAAATAAACTGCCAGATCCGCCTGCGGCACGTTTGCTCCGTCTGAAAGAAGTCCAGCACCGTGTCGGACTAGGACGATCAACCATCTATCGCTGGATGGACGATGGGAAATTTCCTAGGCCTCATTCAATAGGCGGTTACAGCGTCAGGTGGCTAGAAAGCGATATTAACGGATGGATCACCTCAAAGACATCGCTCGACGCTACAAGCTAGAACTTTCGGAATTCCACAAATTTTTTTCCGTCGGATACTAAACGCGTTGTGTCGCTCACAAATAAACTGGATGGAGCAAACAGCGTGAACGATACAGTTGCTATAACATGTTTTGAGCACGCTGCCATTCATAGCAGTGACGCGTGCTGTCAAACTGATGGAACAGGCCTTCAATCGCTCCCGCTTTGACCAGCGCCTTGCGGTACAGCCATAGCGTCTTGGCATTGGGCACCGCGTCCTCAAGGCCAAGGCCAACAAACCGTATGAAGGAGAGCCGGTCCCGCAGCTGATATTCCATCGCATCGTCCGACAAATTGTAGAGCGCCTGCAACACCAAGGCCTTGAAGATCAGCACTTCATCCCAAGGCTTGCGGCCCGCCGCATTCTTGCGATCATCCGCCATTTTGCGCAGACCGCTTTTCACCAGGGCCGCCTTCAGATTCACGCGGAACAGCTCAAACGGCACCGCTACCAATATCGCCACCAAAGGATCAGACTTTGCGTCCAGACCTTAATGCCGCTGCTGCAAATCAAAAAATCCCGGCTGGCCCATGATCCAAGTTCCCTCGCTGCATCAGCATCCTTGAACCGGATTTCAATCCCCAAGGGAAGGGCCCATTTCTCGACGTGGCCATCAAATGTCGAACCACCGTCTGCACGCACGGCTAAAACTGGTCCGGTCGGTATAGCCCAATGCTTCCGATATGGCCTCTTTCGACATTTTATCTTGCCCCAACATTTTTGTTGCTCGTTCTTTCAGATGATCATCCAACATCGTTCGAAATGAAGTTTGATTTGCCGTGAGCTTCCTGACGAGAGAGCGCCGCGAGAGACCGAGTTCATCTGCGACAAATTGTGCGCTGGGTCTTATGTGGTTTTGACTAGAGAGCAGACGTCTTACATCCTCAACAATCCAGTTGTGATGTGACAATTGCTCGGTTTCGGATTGCAGTTGTTCGACAGTGTTCTTGAAAAGCAAAGGGTCATGAAAGGGCAGTACCAAGGAGCAAGTTTCGTTTGTGAAGGTCATGGTGAATTGGGTGCCGCCAAATTGAGTTGGGACACCGAACGCATCTTCCAATGACTGTTTGTGCTGAAACGTTCGATTTGGCATTTCGAAAGTAACACCACTCAGCCTATCGTCGGTGATTTGATTAAGGATTGCGGTGGTGCTCAGCATAATGAACTCGGCTAGTGCCTGCCAGACTGAATCTTCCATTGAAACGGAGGGCTGAATTTTTAACGCGGTGGTTTTGGACCATACGTTTTTATTTATAACCGCGAACGGTGCCCTTACTCGGCCAAAACGCGCAAAGACATTAAGCGCATCCCCCAATGTCCTAGCACTACGCGCCGCAACATCGATGGTTCCATGCATTTGACTTCGCCATGCAAATGATGCTTCAATCGGCCATTCTGGACCCACCTGCTTATTGAGAGCTTCAATCAACGCAAATAACGACTGAATGTCGGTTTGGGCAATGCCGGAATTTGTTTCTAGTTTTGCCAGATCCAGCGAAATAGCATCATCGTCTAGCACGTCCCTATATTGCCGAATCAACGCATTGACGTAAGTTGCTGGGATACGAAGATGGGCACCTGCTGACATGGTTGGCGCAAAATGCCACGAATTTGGCGCAATGGGAACTATATTCGTCTGCGACGCTCTTCTATTTGCAAAACTCAATTGGGGAAAAAGGGACGAGCCATGAATATGTTTATAGCCACTGCGAAAGATGGGTCTGAAATTCGATACAAGGATGGAAAACGTTTCCTTTATCTTTGGTCCATGTTTTTCCCCCTTGTTCCGGCGATAGCTGCGGCTCTCTATTTTACCCAGATCGGAGTGTGGTCCACTTTTATCCCGCTGATATACCTATATGTTTTTGTTCCGATAGTGGATGCGATCATTGGTGAAGATGGTCACAATCCGCCGGACGAAGTCATCTCGGCGATGGCAGCTGATCGTTTTTATAGTTGGATGGTTAGAGCTACCGTTCCATTTTTGTGGCTCAGCTTTATCGCAACCGCTATGCTGGTTGGCACACAGGAGCTCCCTTGGTGGTCCATAATAGCTTTGGTTGTCGGCGTCGGTTCGGTAAGCGGTAATTCGATCACTATTGGTCATGAGCTTGGACATAAAAGCAACAAACTCGATCAAAAGCTCGCCATGTGGGCCAACGCAGTTATCGGTTATGCCCATTTTCGCGTGGAACATAATCATGGGCATCATATGCTGGTGTCAACTCCTGAAGATCCTGCCAGTTCACGTATGGGTGAATCGATTTATCGCTTCGTCCTGCGCGAAATTCCTGGTGCCTTGAAAAATGGTTGGTCAACGGAAGCAACGCGCCTCAATAAAAAAGGAAAGTCGTCTTTTTCACTGGACAATGAGATCTTGCAGGGCTGGATGATCACTCTAGCGGCAACGGTGATCCTAACCGCACATCTGGGTTGGATGATTGCTCCATTCATTCTTGTCCACCATATATTTGGATGGTACGGGCTAACTCAAGCCAACTATGTAGAGCATTATGGTTTACTGCGCCAGAAACACGAAAATGGTCGCTATGAAACATGTCAGCCACATCATTCCTGGAATACCAATCATATCTTTTCCAATTTAATGACCTTTCATTTACAACGGCATTCTGACCATCATGCTAATCCGATGCGCCCTTATCAAACGTTGCGAGATTTTGCCGATTTGCCTCGTTTGCCGAGTGGCTATCCCGGAATGTTTTTACTGGCAGCGATCCCGCCTCTATTCTTCAGAGTGATGGACCCCAAAGTAATGGAATGGGCCGACGGCGACCTCAGTAAAGTCAATATCTTGTCAGACAAGAAAAATCGATTGGAACAACAATGGAATAAGGTAACAGAGGCGCCAACGCCAACCTGATTGTGGGCCACCTCGAACAATACCGATTTCCGGCTGATATAGCGATTTGATATCCTCACTGGGCCAGAAGTCGGATCATTTTTGGATTTCCCCCAGCCTGTTTTGGGTTGATGCAGCCTGTCTTTCTGGCTTTTGGCCTCAGGTAGCGAGGATTGCCGTCCGTTCGAGCACGACCAGACGGCGCATGTTGTAAGCCAGATTTTGCATCCCGATCTTCGTAGTCGCCCGCAGGATGCCGATGGTGCGCACGAACTTGCCACCCATGCTGTGCTGGCATCCGAACACATGTTCGACCCGCACACGCACTTTTGAGCGGGTCTTGTTGGCGGCTTCTTGGGCGCTGGTGAGCGGTTTGCCCCGTGATCCGCGCCGATGGATGTGGCTGGTCAGGCCGCGCTCGGCGAGCACCGCTTCACTAGCCTCGCTGCGGTAAGCGCTATCGGCCCAGACCCCGCTGGCAGTGTTTGCACGATCAAGCACATCATCCAGCTTCTGACTGTCATGCACCGAGGCGCTGCTGACGGCGTAGCGCCGCACCAGCTTGTGGCGGCGATCAACGTTGATGTGGTTCTTGTATCCAAAATGCGACTTGCCATGCTTCCTGGTCCTGCGCGCATCCTTGTCCTTCTGGCGGTTCTTGGCGGGGTGCGCCTCCCATCCCGCCGGGGTCCCGCCCGCTTTGATCTTCGCATTATCGTCACGCGAGCCCCGCTGATGCGGGGCAGGCACGATGGCGGCATCAATAATCTGACCGCCCATAGCCAGATAGCCTTGGTCCTTGAGATAGTTGTCAAACAAGTGAAACAGCTTGTCCACCGCCTTCGCTTGGGTCAGCGCCTCGCGGTAAAGCCATAATGTCTTGGCATCGGGCACCGCATCCTCCAGGCCGAGCCCGGCAAAACGCATGAATGAAAGCCGGTCGCGAAGCTGATATTCCATCGCATCATCCGACAGATTATAGAGCGCCTGAAGCACCAATATCTTGAAAATCAGAACCTCCTCCCAGGGTTTGCGCCCTGCGGCACTTTTGCGGTCCCCATCCGCCTTGCGCAAACCGCCTTTGACAAGCGCACGCTGAAGCTTCCCCCGGAACAACTCAAAGGGTACTGCCGCTGCTATCGCCACCAACGGATCACCCGCCGCGTCCAGACCTTCATAACGGCGGCTCAAATCAAAAAATCCTGGCTGACCCATGGTGTGAAATCCTTCCTCAGTTCAAATCTACTGAATCAGAAAATCGGCGCACACGAAAGGGTAATTTTCGAGGTGGCCTCAAGTTTGTGACCGCTGTGATGGTCCCGTTTTGCTAGCGCAGCTATTCCAAAACTTTTCCAATGGTCTTGCCCATCGCTTCTCTCTCAACTTCCATCCGGTCAATGAACCGTCGTAGCCGGAGCACCGTTTCTGGCAGCAGGCGATATTCGAACAAAGTCAGATGCCGGAGCAATGTATTGCGTATCGCGCCGCCGCCCTCCTGAATTGGATCGCCCATCTCACGGAAATATTCAAGACCGTAGCGCAGGATGATGGTCACGTTGATAGCGAGGTCGGCCAATCGGTCCTTGGGCCAGTCGAGCAGGCCGGCCGCGACAAATCCTGCTAGATAGGTTTGAAACTGCCGATGGGTCCGCTCGGTCCAGCCGCGCACGCCCTGCTGCACGATCTCATCATGCTCGCCGTAATCCGCTTGGTCGCGGTAAAGAAAACGATATTCGTGAAGCTCGTCAATAATAGCCTGTAACAGGGCGGTATATTCATCAACGATATCCGCTTCGCCGGTCGGCGCGCGCGACAGGCGCTTTTCGATATCCTGCGCGAACTTCTCGCTGATAGCGCGGAGGATCGCACGCTTGGCTTTGAAATGATACCAGAGATTGCCCTCCGAAATGCCGAGATGATACGCGAGCGTCGCACTGGAAACATTGCCATAACCGTTTCGGTTGTATAGCCGCCTCGCCTCCATCACGATCCGGTCGCGGGTTTTCAATTCAGTAATTCTCCAGCTTGACCATCATCTTCTTGTATCCGTGCACAAAACAGGCCGGGACGCGCTCTGGCTCTTCAAGCACATCCACCCGTAGTCGCCGCTTAGCCATTTCCTCCAGCAACACGTGCAGTTGCAACTCAGCAACCCGCGCGCCAACGCAGCGGTGGATACCATAGCCAAAGGACAAGTGTCGCCGCGCGTTTTCGCGATCAACGCGGATGCTGTCGGGATCGTCAAACACGCTCTCATCGCGATTGGCAGAGATATACCAGAGCACAACTTTGTCGCCCTTTTTCATCTGCACGCCTTCGAACTCGGTGTCTTCCATCACCGTCCGGCGCATATGGGAGAGCGGTGTCTGCCAGCGGATCAGCTCACTCACCGCATTGGGGATAAGAGACGGATCAACTTCCAGCTTGGCACGTTCTTCCGGGAACTGGCTTAGACCATAAGCATAGGCGCTCATCGAATTGCGCGTAGTGTCATTGCCGCCAACGATCAGCAGAATGAGATTACCGATAAACTCTTCCTGGCTCATCTCGCTCATCGCGTCCGATTGCATCATTACCGAGATCAGGTCTTTGCCCGGTTCACCGGCTGCCTTGCGTTGCCAGAGTTCGGCGAAGGCACCTGCCATTTCCATCGCAATCTTATTGCGCCGCGCAATCCCGCCCTCCTGATGGACCAGCTCGACATCGCCCAGCATGTTTGACCAATAGGTCAGTTTGTCGCGTTCTTCCCAAGGAAAATCAAACAGCTTCGCAAGCATGCCGGTGGTCAGTTCGATAGATAGCTTCTCAACCCAGTCAAACGGTTCTCCAATGGGAAGAGAATCCAGAACTTCTGCTGTGCGTTGGCGCACTTCGTCCTGCATTGTCTTGACCTCGCTGGGGCCAAAGGCTGGAGCAATTGTCCGGCGCTGGGCTGTATGCTGTGGCGGGTCCATAGCTATAAATTGCGGCTGGCGAAACTCGTCCGGCAGAAGGCGATCCGGATAAAATGCTATCGAAATACCGCCATATTCAAACGAAGAAGAGAAAATTTTCGGCAGCGCCTCGATGTGGACAATAGGCTTGTAGGTGGAGACCGACCAATAGGGACCGAATTTTGAATCTGGGACATATTGGATAGGTGCATTTGCGCGCAGTTTGCGGAACGGCTCCTGCCAGCGGTCCTCTGTGTAAAGTTCAGCCAGCGAAACGTCGATTGGATCAAATACAGTTTTTTCAGGTGCCAGTGTTGTTGCCATTTACTTTCTCCTCCTCAATCGCTGCTGCGACTCTCCATGTTTAGGGTTATGACCCTATTTTTTTAGTTTGGCAATCTAGCTCTGCGGCTTTGATCCTAATTTTGGGGCGCGATTACTGCGACGGCTGTGCGCTTCAATACTTATTCGGCTCCATATTCTGCTTCCTAGTGACTGTTACCCAGTACGAGAAGTTATTCGGCCGTCCGCGTTCAACCAGGATAGTTTGGTAGGCAAACGCCCACAAATGCGTGGTGATTTCAACTGATCGTCATAACAATCTAATCTTTTGAAAGAAGATGGGGCGTTGAAGATGAAACAGAGTCAGCGGATATATTTACCGACTTTCAGAAGTACGAGATATGGGATCGTTGGCAGCGCGGGGAGTCGATAAGCTCGAGTGGTCGCGGGGTTGACCGGTTTCCTCATCGATTTGTCCCTTTTTGTCGCGCACTGACGGCATTCATCCACCAAAGTAGAAGCGATCCAGATTAGGTCTTACGCTTGCTGAGCGCGAAGCGATTTCCGGTTCAATTCGCCCATCTTCATCCCAAAACTATGATCAAGGCTTTCCGATGTTCATCAAGCTCTGTATAAATTGATCCATGTAAATCGCCAGATCCCGGCTGGGGACTTTGGCAAACTGCATTAGTGCGAGAGTATGTCCGCCGCCTATGAACAATCTGGCCGCTGCTTTCACATTGAGATTTTCGCTCAGTATACCTTCACGTTTGCCACGCGAAAAAACCGGTCGAGCAATCGAGTGTAGCTTGTCCAACAAAGTAAGATATCGGGGCCATACGCCAGCGCGAACACCGGTGCTCCAGTCTAGCCAAACTTTAATGATATCAGATTTCGTGGTCGCGTCGTTGGCAAATCGGGTTGCTAGCGTCGTAAGCGCTTCTTCCACGGATTTTTTCCCACCAAGCGAATCAGTGACGAGTTTGATCAGGTAGTTTTCTACTTCGTCGAGCACCGCTGACTCCAGATCCTCCCGTGATCTAAAATAGGAGTGCACGGTTGGTATCGCAACTCCGGCCAGCTTCGCGACGTGAGAATGAGTGGCACGAGCGACACCGTTCTCCGCAAAGGCTTGGAGCGCGCAGAGTGTCAATTGTTTGCGCCTCTCGTCCGGCTTCAGGCGCCTTTTCACCAAGTCGTGTTTGTATTTCAATATATTAGGCTCCTGATTGATGGCCGAGATCACCGCTTAAATCCAAGACCGCTTGTGTGCCGGTCATCAAAAAAAATCGCAACAGATTTTCCTTGTTGACATTATGCTCACTTATAACTGATACTATACTCAATAAAAATCATATATCACCAGAGAGGATGGCCAGCATGACACGAACCGGCACTGAAGCTGCGTATGCGATACCACTTGATAAAATCGACGTAAGCTCACCAGCGCTTTTCAAGGACGATTCGGCTGGCACCTATTTTGAACGTCTGCGCAAAGAAGACCCTGTCCACTATTGCGCTGAGAGTGCTTACGGGCCCTATTGGTCGATCACCAAATATAAAGACATCATGCATGTTGATACCCATCATGACATCTTTTCGTCGGCGGCAGGCTTCGGCGGCATCATCATCGATGACAATATTCAAAAAGGTGGTGGTGAAGAGGGGCTTGACCTTCCTAATTTCATTGCGATGGACCGACCGCGCCATGACGAACAGCGAAAAGCCGTCAGCCCCATCGTAGCTCCCGGTAACCTTGCTCTTCTGGAAAGCACCATTCGCGAGCGTGTCGGGGCCGTATTGGATAGCCTGCCAATAGATGAAGAATTTGACTGGGTTGATCGGGTCTCGATCGAAATTACCACCCAGATGCTGGCCACTCTCTTTGATTTTCCGTTTGAAGATCGTCGTAAGCTGACTCGCTGGTCGGATGTGACCACAGCTGCACCTGGCGGGGGCGTCGTTGATTCATGGGCGCAGCGCAAAGATGAATTAATGGAATGTGCGCAATGTTTTCAGACGCTTTGGAATGAACGGGTAAACGAGGATCCAGGCAATGACCTTATTTCAATGTTGGCCCATTCCCCGGCGACCCGAAACATGACACCGGAAGAATATCTCGGCAACGTGCTGCTGCTGATTGTGGGCGGCAATGACACAACGCGAAATTCGATGACGGGTGGGGTTCTTGCGCTGCATCAGAACCCGGACCAGATGGCCAAATTGAGGGCCTCTCCAGCGCTAATTGAAAGCATGGTGCCGGAAATTATCCGCTGGCAGACACCCTTGGCGCACATGCGGCGTACAGCAAAGGAAGATTCGGTTGTTGGCGGTAAAACCATCCGCAAAGGTGACAAAGTCGTCATGTGGTATTTTTCGGGAAATCGTGATGATGAAGTCATTGATCGGCCTGACGCGTTTATCATCGATCGCCCGAACCCTCGCCAGCATTTATCCTTCGGGTTCGGCATCCACCGATGCGTTGGTAATCGGCTTGCCGAAATGCAACTGCGAATTTTGTGGGAGGAAATACTCAATCGCTTCGACCGCATTGAAGTGATCGGTGAGCCCGAACGTGTTCAGTCGAATTTTGTCCGAGGTTACACCAAAATGATGGTCCGCGTTCACGCGCGATAAGAGTGAAGGAATACCAATGCCATTAGTAAAGTTTATTACCGCTCAAGGTGACGACCATCTTGTCAATGTAAATGCCAATTCATCAGTCATGGAGGCAGCCCGAGACAACGGAGTCCCGGGCATCGATGGCGATTGCGGCGGATGTGCAGCTTGCGGCACCTGCCATGTTCATATCGACGCGGCGTGGATTGAAAAAACCGGTCACGCTTCGGACGGCAGTGAGAGCGATATGCTCGAATTTGTGGAAGGAGCCGATGAATATAGCCGTCTGGCCTGCCAAATATCGATTACGGAAGAGCTTGACGGACTGATCGTTCGCCTGCCTCTCGCGCAGCATTGATTTTATATCAATGACCGGCTCGATGAGGAAAAATGTTTTCGACTATATAATCGTTGGGGCAGGTTCAGGCGGATGCGTGGTGGCTAACCGTCTTTCAGCGAACCCGGCGATACAGGTCTGCTTGATTGAAGCTGGCGGAGATGACGATCAGATGCTGGTCAACGTGCCGCTCGGCATGGCTGCCATGTTGCCGACCAAAATCAATAATTACGGCTATCAAACTGTTCCGCAGCCGGGACTCAATGGCCGAAAAGGTTATCAGCCGCGTGGCCGTGTGCTTGGTGGATCAAGCTCAATCAATGCGATGTGCTATATCCGCGGCCAGGCCGAGGATTATGACGCTTGGGCGGCAGACAGTGCGCCGGGCTGGTCCTATGATGATGTGCTGCCTTATTTCAAGATGTCGGAATGCAATGAACGCGGTGAAGATCAATATCACGGCGTGTCGGGACCGCTTAACGTAGCAGATCACCGTTCACCCAACCCGGTTACCGATCTCTTCATCGAGGCTGCAGCGGAACAACAACACAAAACAACAAACGATTTTAACGGAGCTGAACAAGAAGGCGTTGGGCGTTATCAGGTAAACCAAAAGGATGGCCGGCGTTGGAGTGTAGCGCGCGGGTATCTGCGACCAATCCTTGATCGACCGAACCTTACGGTGATGACACGAACAAAGGCGCTTCGCATTATATTGGATGGTGAACGAGCGACGGGCCTGGAGGTGCTTTGCAACAAACGGTCTATGACACTTGGCGCTGATGCCGGCGTTGTGCTGACGAGCGGTGCGTTCGGTACGCCGCACCTTCTGATGGTATCGGGCGTTGGGCCGGAGTCCGAACTGCGACGCCATTCTATACCCGTCCGGTTGAACATACCGGGAATTGGCCAGAATCTTCAGGACCATCCTGATCATGTCACGGTATATCGCGCCAAAAGTCCTGATTTATTTGCTGTCAGCCCTGGCGGTGTCGCGCGTATTGGTGCGTCGATTCCCGACTATATCCGTAATGGTCGTGGTCCGCTTACCAGCAACGCGGCGGAAGGCGGTGCTTTTCTATCCACCAAAGGTCGTGGCAATCGACCAGATGTCCAGATGCACTTCGTCCACGGCATTATTGATGATCATTCTCGCAAGATCCATTTGGGCGGAGGGATGAGCTGCCATGTTTGCGTGCTGCGACCCGAGAGCAGGGGTTCCGTGACACTCGGTTCGGCCGACCCTCTTGCCGCTCCTGTCATCGATCCAAATTTTCTCGCAACAGATGGTGATATTAAAACCCTGTTGTCCGGCTTCAAGCTGGTGCGCGATATTATGGAATCAGACGCGCTTAAGTCCATTCGCGGCACTGAGCTTTTTACAAAGGGCATGAGCGGAGATTCAGAACTCATTGATGCGATAAGGGCGCGCGCAGATACAGTCTATCACCCGGTTGGGACATGCCGGATGGGGAATGATGAAACCGCTGTGTGTGACGAAAAATTAAAGGTTCGCGGCATTCAAAATATCTGGATCGCCGATGCCTCCGTTATGCCCAATCTAATATCCGGCAACACCAATGCCCCGGTAGCGATGATCGCCGAGCGCGCTGCAGAGTTTATTCTGGAAAACCAAAAATAAAAAAAGTCCGAAAAATAGGGAGGAAGAACATGAACAAAACATATTTGGCTGGAGGTTGCGCGTTATTTGTATTGCAAATAGCTCTATCAGGAACTGCCTTGGCCCAAACCAAAGAACAAGATACCAGTGGTTTTGAGGTAATTGTTGTGACTGCGCAAAAGCGGTCACAAGCGCTTCAAGATGTTCCCGTCGCTGTGTCCGCATTGACGGCAAAGGAACTGGAATCTCGCGGCGTAGATGAAACATCAGATTTGCAAGGATTTGTACCAAGTCTTCAGATCACCACGCCTTATGGCCGCACCCAACCGAACTTCGCACTGCGCGGCGTTTCAGTGGCTAATGAATTTAATGCTTCAACCGCTTCGCCTGTCGGTGTGTATGTTGACGAAGTTTACCAGAGCTTCCGTGCCAGCCACGGTCAGCAGCTTTACGATCTGGAACGCGTTGAGGTGTTGCGTGGGCCGCAAGGAACGCTTTATGGGCGGAACACAACCGGCGGTGCCATCAGCTTTTTTTCAAACAAACCCGAACTTGTTGATACAACTGGAACGCTTTCGGTTGGCTACGGTAATTACGACACAAAGACAATCCAAGGTGCGATAGAAACAACTCTGGTTCCTGATGTGCTTGGTATCCGCTTTGCGGGAACCTTTGCCAAGGGCGATGGCTGGCAATTCAATCCCGTTCAGAACCGCGATACCGGCACGACAAATTCGATTGCTGGCCGCCTGTCGGTCCGTTTCAAACCAACTGATACACTTGATATCAACTTGAAGGGATATATTTCCCGGGACAATCCGGTTGCACCCAACCCGTATGCGTTCGGTCAATATGCAGAGGGCCGTGATGTTTTGGGTTATTCACGTTTCGATCCCGCCCAGAACGGGGGGCGCGCGCTAAACCGCGACGAGGTATCTGCCGATACGGGCGGAAACTACTACACTCTGTCGAAGGGTCTGGCGCTAAACGTCGCCTACGAGATTAGTGACAGCCTCTCGGTTACATCGATTACCGGTTATGATACTGGGAATTACAGCATTTCTCCGTTTGACTGTGACGGTTCACCGAATGACGTTTGCGCGATCCGTTTCAATTCAACGAGCAAAAATTTCAATCAGGATCTGCGCTTTGCTTACAAGGACGACCGTTTCAATCTGATCGCTGGACTTTATTATGGTGTAGATAAAATCAAAACGCGGAACGGGATCGATTTCTTTGGTGTTCTGGATCCAGTGTTGCGCAGTTTCGGCATTGGCGACTCGTTTTTTAACGCACCTGTTTCTGCACCTCAGGCTGCTGCGATTGTCCCGGCATTTTTGGTCAATCCAGCCCTTGACCCCACTCTTGCATCGAGCTGTGCACCGGTTGCAACCGGGAATCCCAACGGGTTCCTTGATGCGAGATCCCTTGTTGCCCTCCTCACCGATATCCAGATTGATAATTCGGCTGGCGGCGGCTTCGGTGGAGCCCTTTCTGCTGCGTGTCGGGCAGCTGGCGCTCCCCCATTTGGACCAATAACCGGTGAACAGAATTTCACCGTCGAACGTCCTTCCGCTGCCATTTATGCTGATGCCAGTTATGATGTGACCAACGAACTGACGGTCAGTGTCGGCTTGCGTTACACCAAAGACAAAGTGAACTACCTCAACGGGCGAACAGTGCTGGTTGATTTGGGGGGAACAGAGCGAGCAAGTACGATTCCCTATACCTTCCCCTTCAACCCAAACCAACCTCCGCTTGAGCAACGCGAAAAAGAAAGCCGAGTCACGGGGCGGATCAATGTCAGTTATGATTTCACCGACGATGTGTTGGGATATGTCAATTTCAGCCGAGGATATCGCAGCGGCAGTTTTAATGGGTTAGCGTATCAGGGAACCGATCAGGTCTATTATGTTGAGCCGGAGCAGATAAACGCATATGAAGGCGGTCTGAAAACGCTCCTGTTTGATCGGCGCGTCCAGCTTAATTTAGCTGGCTTTTACTACGACTACAGCAACCATCAGGTCACTCAGGTGATTGGAGCGACGACGTTTGTTCGCAGCGCCAATGGCAAACTCTACGGCGGTGAGGCGGAACTCGCAATCATTGCTACCGATAACCTGCGCTTTGACGCATCGGTCAGCTTGTTGCGCAGTAAATATCAAGGAAATGTTGTCGATCCTACTGATCCTCGAAGCCCCACACGCAATGTAAACGGAAATCCGTTCCCCAACGCTCCACGCGAGACGTTTTCTGCAGGGTTCGACTGGGACGTTTTTGACACTGATTCAGGCAAGCTAAGTCTGCGCGGTGATGCTGCGTATACGGGAAAATATTTCTTCGATCCGTTTGGCGACTACGGCCAAACACCCTGTGATCGCCCAGGTGCACCTGGTAGCGTCCGTCCTGCAGGCCCGGCAATCACTTGCGGAAACCCGGGCTACTGGCTCGTCAATAGCCGGTTGACATATCAGAAGGATAATTTTTCAGCGAGCCTGTGGGCCAAGAACCTGACCAACAAGGTCTATTATAGCTACGGGTTGAACATAGACATCTTCGGACTCGATTATCTTAACCGGGGAACACCGCGCACATATGGCATCGAGGCAACGGTGAAGTTCTAACGTGCGGCGTGCTCAACGCTAAGAAACTTTCGGCAAGGCGAACCGGCGCTGCGTCGACCTCCGATTGTGGTCTTGGTAATTTAACATGACCAAATGACAAAGGGGATGTTGTTCAGGATTGTAAACGCAATCATTGGACCTCATCCCCTTAGATCATAATTACCTTGCACCGTTCGGGTTTTTGCGGACATCAGTTTTCGCGTCGCCGGCGAACGGAGCCCTTTGTTTGCAGTTTACGCCTAACTAAGGAATTTTGAGTATGCCTTGTTGAGTATGCCTTGTTGGAAGATAAATGGATGACTGCGCAATCTAAGCCAGATGAACAGACGGGTGAGAAAATGCGGGTTCGACTTGTAACCCCTTACCAATTGACGCTCGGTATGGAATTGCTGGAATGCAGCAGCGGGCGTTCGATCAGTCGAATGAAAGCCAATAGGCGGATTGCCAAAGCTCCGGGAAATCCAAACCTTGATCCGCTAGCACTCATGGGCTTTATGGACCAAGGATTGTCCCAATCGTTGCAAGGTTTGATTGGGACAGAAATCGGGATTTCAACTTTTGATTTGCGGATCGGACTTTTATCAGGATCTTCGATGGGAGATGAATTGACGTTGACCGCCGAAGCGGTGATGGTTGGTAAAGCATCTGCCACTGTAACAGGCAGTGTAACCAACTCGTCCCAAGATATCGTCGGAACAGCAACAGGCCTGTTTCGTTTGGGGAGCTTTCCGGGGGGTGCTCCGGCCGACTATAATTTGGTCGGTGATTTCGATCCTCAAGCAATGCCCGGACCGATGAGCACCAGTTTGGGCTTATCGGGCGCACCAGGCTCGCCACAAATTGCTGCAGGAAACCGGGCCGTTTTGGGCTGGGAGAGCGGAAATATTGTCCATGGCGGCGCCGTTGCTGCGGCGCTGATGGCTGCATGCCAGGGCCGAGTGGCAGGCGGTGAAAGTTCGATCGGCCAGCAGCTAGAGTCAATTGACATTCGTTATTTGCGTCCAGCCGTAGGTTCGCGCGATCTATTCACGCACAGCTGTTTTGAACGTGAAGGCAAAGCCGCGAGCTTTGTCCGCGCCACCTGTTTTCATGAATCAGAGAAACCACTAGCCACGGCGATAGCAACTTTTGTGCGCTAGCGCATATTTGATTGGTGTCCCGGCAGGTATCAACGGTATAATTCACCGTCCGATAATTATTAAATTA
>CAXIBD010000075.1:0-14369 GCA_964022135.1 uncultured Sphingomonadales bacterium
CGCCTGCCTCCGCTCGGCAAGCCAGCCGTCGAACGCCTCTCCAAAATTCAGCTGCTCCAGAATATGCCTGCCGCCAATGGCCAGGATGGAAGCCGTTGCTTGCACCCACTTGCCACCAGCAAACGTCTTTTCCAGTTCATTCAGGTCAGACTGTATCGCCGAAGCGTTCAGGCTTATCCGGCTCCGCGAAACTTGAAGCAGGTCGCACCGAGATGCAGCCAGCAGCTTCCCCAAATCCAGCAGACATTGCCTCAAACTTGCTCGAGCTTGTGCCTCGAAGCGACCCGGCCACAAAAGCTTGCTCAAGTGATCGCGGTCAATCGGTTCGTCGGGTGCCAGGCAGAGCATGGCCAGCAGGGCGCGGGCGCGCCGATTGGAGATGATGATTTCCGTGCCATCTGGCGCAACGAGTTGAAAAGGACCGAATAGATGCGCCCTCGCGCACCGTGCTGACTCGGCCTTGTCCTGTCCCGCAAAAGACTCCAAATGCTCGCCCCCGATTAACGCCCTTTAACATAATGCAAAACAGGTTGTGCACAATCGTTAATACAATGGGACCAGCGGTCCCGGGTCGGGAAGCTGCAGAAGCGACCGAGGCCGCTAGCCAGAGCGGTGAAAAAAGCAAGGCCGTCGAATGGCAGGGCACGGTTCGCGAGAATATTTCCGGAAACTCAACCTGTCGTCAAAAAAACAGCTGGCCGACGGGATGCCGCCTGTGGTCCTTGCCGCCATCGTGATTGCCGACGGCGAGGAACTCAGAACATCCAAGGCCATGTGCAAGCTGCCGAGACCCGGCCGTTACACCGTCATGAATACTTGATCTGAGGCGCAAGGTCTGTTCTTCAAAGGCGGCCCTCGGTCCGCGGGCCGTTCAGAACAGGTCGAGACCGGAAGGCAGGGACTGTGGTGGCGTATCGCCCAGCGCCGCCTTTACGGCCTTGAGAGAACCAATGAGGTCACGGGGGCTGAAAGGCTTCTGCAGGCAACCTACCGCCGATGTCGAACTGCGGTCCGCCGGGCAGTTGCCGCTGACATGCAGCGACGGGATATTCTGTTCTGCCAGCCATCCGGCCAGCGACAGGCCGCTGTCACCATCTGCCAGATTGATATCGACCAGCGCGAAATTGCATTCCTGCTGACGAACTATTTTCTGGGCTTCGGAAATATTGCTGGCACAGCCCGATACGGCAATACCATTGCTTTTCAGGATGGATTCCATCTCCATCGCCACCAACAACTCATCTTCCACAATCAGAACGCGCATAGGTTCATACCAACTCACACTATTTTGCCGCCCCCATCGGTGACGGCTCGAACTTGATCGTAAAGACCGTTCCCTGATCTGAGGTGGAGAATGTCAATTCCCCCCTCAACTGCTGGACGAGCGCATGAGAGACGCGCATCCCCAAGCCGGAAGAAGCCGACGGATCAAACCCGTCGGGTAGCCCCGTGCCATTGTCCTTGATCTCGATTTCGATCTTTCCATCATCGCGTCTACGCACGGCAAGGGAAACCGTTCCTTCGCCATCGTCATCGAAGGCATATTTAAGCGCGTTGGTGACCAGTTCGCTGACCACGATTGCCAGCGGTATCGCCTGATCGAGCAGCAGCATGACGTCTTCGTCACATTCCGAATCGGAGGTCACGGCGTCGCTCGGTTTCAGGGCTTCGACCGTGTCGGCAACCAGACCCTTCAGAAAGGCACCCGCCTCGATCCGGTCGTGCATGCTGGAAAGATAGAGCTGGCCATGCAGTCGCGCCACGACTCCGATGCGCGCGCGCGCATCCTCCAGATTGCGGCGGAGCTCGTCCGATCCCTGGCCGGCCTGCAGCGACAGCAGCGAATTGACCAGCTGCAGGCTGTTCTTGACCCGGTGGTTCACTTCGTAGAGCAGCATTTCCTTGGCATCGAGCGCCTCTTTGAGCGCCCGTTCGTTGGCCCGCGTCTTGGTCACGTCGCGAATGGTCAGGACCGCGCCAATCTTCTTCCCCTGTTCATCATAGACCGGCTTGGCGCTGCCCTTTGCCAGTATTTCCGAATCGTCGGCGCGGCGAATGATCCATTCGCTGTCGGCCGTGGTGATATTGTCCCGCACCGCCCGAGTCAGCGGCAGATCGGCAACCGGAAACGGCTCCCTGTCAGCGGTCAGAAGCTGGAATGTCGACGTATATTCTTCCGGCGACACGCCCAGCTGTTTCTGGCCATGGAGGAAGTGGGCCCGTTCGTTCATATAGACGATCTCGCCGCCGGCATCGGTGATGATCACGCCTTCGCCGAGCTGGTCGAGAATCGCCTGCCGTTCCGCCAGCACGCGCTCCAGCGCGTAGCTTTTCTCCTTGAGCCGCTTTGCCGTCTCTTCCTGTTCGGAAACGTCGATATTGATGCCGAACCAGTGCGTAATCTGGCCGTTCTGACCACGATAAGGCGTGATCCGGGTCAGAAACGGATGAAAGTGGCCATCAGCGCGGCGCAGGGGAAAGGTCATGTCGAACGCCTTTCCCGAGGCGATAGAGGCGGTCCATGCTTCCAGGACTTCCGGAAGCTTTGCCGGATCGTGCACCGACTGCCATCCCCAGCCTTCAATCTCGGCGGGGGTCGTGCCACAATATTCGTGCCAGCGGTTATTGTACCATGTAATATAGCCGCTCGCATCGGCCATCCAGCACAATACCGGCATGTTGTTGGCGAATTCCTTGAAAATCAGGGGGTCGGTCTCGCCACCCGCTTTCGTATCACTGTCCTGCAATATAGACATAGGGTGGTCTTTCCGCACGATTCTCTATCCCTGCCGCCAATAAATATAATATCGGTGGCGGTCGAAGGAAATATGCTGTTGGCGCCCGCCGCTTCCTGTCACCGGAATGAACGGCGCACCATGCCTGATACAATTTGCGACAATTTTCTGCCGTTCTGACAAAGTTCAGCGACAACTGGCTATTAGAACAATTCTCATGACGGAAAGAACCAGCCGTCTCCCTGAATGGAATGATGAGGACAACAGACATGAAAAAAGCAATCTTGATCTCGAGCGCAACCGCAATGCTGATGGCCGGCGGTATCGCCATGGCCGCTCCCGGTGATAGTGGGATGCGCGCCGATACCGATGGCGACGGCGTTATCAGCCGCGCCGAAATGATGACGTCGCTGGAAAAGCGTTTCGCCAGAATGGATGTGAACGGCGATGGCCAGCTTTCGCGCGAGGACCGGGAAGCCCGGCAGGCGGAACGCTTCGCCAAAACCGACACCAATGGTGACGGCGAGCTTTCGCCGGCTGAAATCGAGGCCGCTCGCGCCGCCCGCAAGGCGAGCCGCTTTGCCCGCATGGACAAGGACGGCAATGGCAAGCTGAGCCAGGAAGAAGCGCAGGCGATGCACGGCAAGCGCGGTGGCAAGGGCATGGCCGGCGGCAAGGGCTTGCATGACGGCAAGCGCGGCCATCACGGCGGCGGCGGCATGGCCATGATGGCCCAGGCCGATACCAATGGCGACCAGAAGATCAGCAAGGCGGAATTCACCGCTGCCGCTATCGCCCGCTTTGACAAGGCAGATGCCAACAAGGATGGCAAGCTGACCAGGGAAGAGCGGCAGGCTGCTTGGCAGGCCCGCCGCGGTGAATGGAACAAAAGAGGCGGTTAATCCCTGAACCACTCTTTTGCGAGCGGATCGTCGGCCAATTCCCCCTTCTCAAATTGGCCGGCGGTCCGTTTCTTTTTTGTTTTCCTGTGATAGGGCAATGCGATGGCGCACAAGATTCATATTCTGCTGGTCGATGACGAGTCCTCGCTGCGCGAGCCGCTGGCGGACTATCTGATCAGGCAGGGCTACAAGGTGCAGCAGGCGAGCGATGCCAGCATCGCGCGATCATTGCTCAACGCCTATGATTTCGACATCATCCTGCTCGATATCATGATGCCGGGCGAAGACGGCCTCAGCCTGTGCCGCTTCGTCACCGACAAGACCGATATTCCCGTCATTTTCATCAGCGCCAAGACCGAGGAAACCGAGCGTATCATTGGTCTGGAACTGGGGGCCGACGATTATATCACCAAGCCGTTCAGCCCGCGCGAGCTGGTCGCGCGGATCAAGGTGGTCCTGCGTCGCGCCGAAAAGGGCGGACAAAAGCAGGTCGCGACTTCCGGCGGTGTTTATCAGTTTTCCGGCTGGACCCTGAAATGCGACAAGCGCAGTCTGGTCGATGCCGAAGGCGTCAACATATCGCTCTCCACCGGTGAATATCAGATGCTGCTGGCGCTCGTTTCGCGCGCCGGCAAGGTCCTCAACCGCGAACAGCTGCTCGACATTACGCAGGGCCGGGAAGCCCATGCCTTCGACCGCGCCGTGGACAATCAGATCAGCCGGCTGCGCCGCAAGATCGAGACCGATCCGAAAAATCCCGAAATCATCAAGACCGTATGGGGAGGGGGCTATGTACTGGCCGGCGAGGTAAAGTCGCTTTGACGCGCCTCTGGCCCCGCAGTCTGGTCGGGCAGCTCTTGCTGCTGGTGGCGCTGATGCTGCTGCTCGCCCAGGGCGTCAACAGCTTCCTGCTCTACCGGGGCGCGCAGAACCAGAATCTGGTTGAATCATCGACCGCAGCCGTCTCTCGGATTGCCTTCGGCCTTGACCGGCAGGCCGGTGACCGTCCCGACCGGCGCAACGGGGGCATGCGGGCCCGGCGCTGGGGACGGCTGAAATATGGCCCGGAAAGCGCGGTGACCGATGCGATGCCACGCCTGCCGGAACTGGAAATGCGCGCCGGCCAGGCCTTTGCCAATATGGGCATCGGATTTTCCGAAATCAGGGCCACCTTCACTCCTGATCTGCCAGGCAGCATGACTGGCCACCTGATCGGAGCCAACCGCGGCGAGTGGCGCAACAGTCCGATCAACCGGTCGATGGGTGGCAGGCCGAACCCGACCGAGACCAGGGGTTTCGTGATCATCTCGGCGCAACAGGCGGATGGCCGCTGGATCAGCGTCGCCTCGGCCGTGCGCCAGCGCACCCCGATGCTGATTCGCACCCTGCTGTTTCAGACCATCACCATCTATCTGCTGATGCTCATTCCCTTGATCCTGCTCGGGCGCTATATCTCGCGACCGCTGAAATTGCTCACCGCCAGGGCCCATGCCTTTCGTCCGGGCGAGGCCGAGGAGTTACCGGAGCAGGGGCCTCCCGACACGCGGGAGCTGATCCGCGCGTTCAACGCCATGAGCAGCCGGGTCAGTGACATGATCAGCGAAAAGGACGTGATGCTGGGCGCTATCGGCCACGATTTGCGTACCCCGCTGGCGGCGCTGCGGGTGCGCGTCGAAAATGTCGAGGACGAGAGTGAGCGCGAGCGGATGATCGCGGGGATCGAGGATATCGACCACACGCTCGACGACATCCTTTCTCTCGCCCGATTGGGTCGCTCGGCGGAGCAGGCGGACCCGGTCGATATCCGCTCGCTGATCGAAACCGTCGTCGATGAATTCGGCGATCTCGGCCACGAGGTCCGTTACCAGCGCGGCGAGAAGCAGAGCGCCCTGATCCGCGAAACGCTGATCCGCCGGGCTCTGAGAAACCTGATCGGCAATGCCATTCTCTATGGCAAGGCTGCGGATATATCTGTGGAAAAGTCTGGTGACAGGCTGATGATACATGTGGATGACGAGGGGCCGGGCATTCCCGACGCCGATATCGACTCGATGTTCGAACCATTTTTGCGGGGAGAAGGATCGCGCAACCGGGCCACCGGCGGATCCGGCCTCGGGCTGACGCTGGCTCGCGCAATCGCCCGCGATCATGGCGGCGATGTCATCCTGAAGAATCGCGAAAAGGGCGGCTTGCGCGCCACCCTGGTGCTTCCGGTCGGCTAGTTTTCCGATTCGGTCGGGCCGGGCTGCGCCGCCGGGCCGGCTACGCCATCGGCAGCCAGTTGTGCGTCGATATCCTCTTCCATTGCCTTGACCGCTTCATCGGCGGCCTGCTCCAGCGATCTGGCATCTTCCTGAATCTGCTGTTCGTGCGCGGCAATCGCTTCGTCGCCCTTTTCCTCGACCGGCGTTTCGGAGCAGCCTGCGAGGGTCAGGGCAACCGGGACAAGGATGCGCAGCAATGTCATTCTTTTGCCGGCATCGTCAGGTCTGCGTCGCTGTTGGCGACAATCGCCAGCACGGTTGTCCACGCCGCGACATTCTGGCGCAATTGTTCGGGATCGATCTTGTCCAGCGTGTCGTCCGGCGTGTGGTGCAGGTCGAAATAGCGGGTCCCGTCCTGTTGCAGGTCGATGACGGCAAGATTGTTGTTCCGGATAATGGCCTGCACATCAGCGCCGCCGGTGGCAGGCTGCTGGCCGCGCCCGATGCCGAGCGGCTGCAGCGCGCGGGCGATCTGGTCCGCCAGCGGCTTGGCCGTATCCGGCAGACTGAAATCGACGCGCCAGACCCGGTCGGCGCCAAAGTCCGATTCCATGGCCAGCGCGTGCTTGTCACCCTTGCGCGCCTCGCCATAGGCGTTCCCGCCCCACAGGCCGACTTCCTCTGCGCCCGCCCACAGCAGGCGGATTGTGCGCTTGGGTTGGCCTGCAGCCATCAGCTGTTTCGCCGCTGCGGTGATGATCGCGCAGCCGGCACCATCATCGATCGCGCCCGTACCCAGATCCCAGCTGTCGAGATGACAGGCGATCACGATCATGCCCAGCGACGGATCGCTGCCGGGCAGTTCGGCGATCACATTGCCGGACTCCTGTTTGCCCATATTCTGCGGGGTCAGCACCAGCTTCAGCTGCACTGGCTTGCCGCGCTTCACCATGCGTTCCAGATTTTCCGCATCCGGAATCGACAGCGCGCCCGCCGGAATCGGCGTCACGCCCTTTTCGAAATTGGTATTGCCGGTATGCGGATTGCGATGATGGTCGGTGCCCGCCGAGCGGATGACGATCGCGGAAGCGCCTTTCTTGGCGGCAATATTCGGCCCGACAAAGCGCGCGGGGCCAAAGGCGCCATAGCTCGACCCGTCCTGGGTCGCCTTCATCGCATGGCTGACAAAGGCGATCTTGCCCTTGAGGCTGCCGTCCGGTGCGGCCATCAGATCGGCCAGCGTCGGGAAATAGGCTATTTCGGCAGTCAGACCCTGGTCGCCGGTGCTGCCGCTGTTGCCCAATGCCGTGACCCCCAGCTTCTGCGGGAAGGGGCTGACCACGGTTGCCGTCTCCTTGCCGCGGACCCAGGTCGGCATCATATAGGGTTCGCTGCGGATATTGCTGAATCCCAGCGCCGTAAGCTTGGCCACGGCCCAGTCTCGCGCCCGCGCTTCCGCCTCGGTTCCCGCCTGTCGCGGCCCGATCTCGGTGGTCAGGCCCTCGACGATATCATAGGCAATATCGTCCTGCAGGGCCTTGTTCTGCAGCGTTGGCACATCGGACGGGCCGGCCAAGGCAGAGGTGGACAGAAACAGCGCGATCGCGCCAGCGAGCATTTGGGATGTTTTTCTCATGGATAGCTGCCTAACCCGCCTTTTGCGCTTTGCCAATGGTCTCTTGCGACGGGCGGGTGGAATAGCTACATAAGCAGTCAAACAAGCCCCAATATCCCGTTGATGCTGCGCTTGTCGGAGATTGCTACTCAACCAGCACCCTTCGACAGGATCAGGACTAGCGGACCTAAATCCTGGAAAGAATTAAAATGGCCGTCCAATATAGTTATGTCATGAAGGGTCTGACCAAGACCTTCCCTGGAGCCCCCAAGCCGGTGCTCGACAATATCCACCTGCAGTTCCTGCCGGGCACGAAAATCGCCATCATCGGCAAGAACGGCGCCGGTAAATCGACGCTGATGAAGATCATGTCCGGTCAGGATGACGAGTTTCAGGGTGAAGCGTGGGCAGGTGAAGGCATTCGCGTCGGCTATCTGGCTCAGGAACCGCAGCTCGACGAGAGCAAGACGGTGAAGGAAAACGTCATGGACGGCGTCCGCGAAGTCGCCGATCTGGTCGGCCGATTCAACGAGATTTCCAATATCATGGGCGATCCACCGGAAGACGCGGATTTTGACGCGCTGATGGAAGAAATGGGTGAGTTGCAGGAAAAGATCGACGCGGTGGATGGCTGGACGCTCGACAACCAGCTCGAAATCGCGATGGAAGCCTTGCGCTGCCCGCCCGGTGACAGCCCGGTGACCGATCTTTCCGGTGGTGAGAAGCGCCGTGTCGCGCTCTGCCGCTTGCTGCTCGACAAGCCGGAAATCCTGATGCTCGACGAGCCGACCAACCATCTCGACGCCGAAAGCGTCGCCTGGCTCGAAAAGCATCTGATCGACTATCCCGGTAACGTCATTCTCGTCACCCATGACCGCTATTTCCTCGACAATGTCGTCAACTGGGTGCTCGAACTGGATCGCGGCAAGGGCTATCCGTTCGAAGGCAATTATTCCAGCTGGCTGGAGAACAAGTCGAAGCGTCTCGCCCAGGAAGAACGCGAAGACAAAAGTCGCCAGAAGGCAATCGACAGCGAGTTGCAATGGATGCGGCAGAGCCCGAAAGCGCGGCAGACCAAGTCCAAGGCGCGTATCAAGTCCTTCGACGATCTCGTCGCCTCGCAGGAAAATCGCGTGATCGGCAAGGCCCAGATCCTGATCCAGACCCCGGAACGGCTCGGCTCAAAGGTGATCGAGGCCAAGGGTCTGACCAAGGCTTACGGCGACAAACTGTTGTTCGAAGATCTGGAATTTTCGCTGCCACCGGGCGGCATTGTCGGTATCATCGGCGCCAACGGCGCCGGCAAGACCACCCTGTTCCGGATCATCACTGGTCAGGAAAGCCCGGACAACGGATCGCTCGAACTCGGCGAGACGGTGAAGCTGGGTTACGTCGACCAGAGCCGCGACACGCTCGATGCGTCGAAGAATATCTGGGAGGAAATTTCCGGCGGCCACGACTTCTTCACCTTCGGCAAGAACGAGGTCCAGACCCGCGCCTATGTCGGCGCGTTCAACTTCAAGGGCGTCGACCAGCAGAAGAAGGTCGGCCAGCTCTCCGGCGGCGAACGCAACCGCGTCCACCTCGCCAAGATGCTGAAGGAGGGCGGCAATGTGCTGCTGCTCGACGAACCGACCAACGACCTCGACGTCGAAACCCTGCGCGCGCTCGAGGACGCCCTCGAAAGTTTCGCCGGCTGCGCCGTGGTCATCTCGCATGACCGCTTCTTCCTCGATCGTCTGGCGACGCATATTTTGGCGTTCGAAGGCGACAGCCATGTCGAATGGTTCGAGGGCAATTTCGAAGCCTATGAAGAGGACAAGCGCCGGAGACTGGGCGATGCCGCAGACCGGCCTACTCGGGTGGCTTACAAGAAACTGACCAGATAGCTGCGATCCTTCTCCCGTGAGGGAGAAGGGTAGATTTCCGATCCCTTGCAAGATTTCGGGGGCGGTAATTTCCAACAGAAGAGATCCTCCCCGCATGCGGGGAGGATTCATCCTTTCTCGACCGGCGCCCGTGCTCGGGAAGCGTTCTTTGGTTTCGTTGGCCAAAGGGAGCGGTCGACCGCAACTGCCTTTTTCCAGAGCACCGCAATACCTATATCCAGAGGATGACCAACCCACCCACCATCACCGATTTCGAAACCATCGCCCGGCGCGTGTTCGAAACCATCCCGCCACCGTTCGCCGGACATCTCGTCGACATCGTGCTGCGGATCGAGGACTGGCCGCCGCAGGAGATTCTCGACCATTTCGGGATGACCAGTCGCTATCAGCTGTCCGGCCTCTACCAGGGCATACCCGTCGGGGAAAAAACCCAATGGGCACAGCCGAGCGGCGAGGGGGATAATATCACGTTATACCGCCGTCCGCTGCTCGCCGAAATGGCGCAGACCGGCGTCGCGCTCGAAGACCTGATCCGCCATGTCGTGATCCACGAGGTGGGTCACCATTTCGGCCTCAGCGATTCGGACATGCACGCGATCGAGGATAGTGCGGAGAATTGATCCGCCAGCGATGCTTTGTTCACGATGCTGATCTTGATTCCGCATACAGAGCTGCAATCTCCTGGCGCACTGGATACCGGATCAAGCCCGGCATAGCCTTAGCTAGGCCTGATAGGCCGGCGATTCCTGTCCAGCCAGACTGACCCCGACAATTGCCGCCATCGCCGCAATAAAGCCCGGAATAATCTCGTAAACCCCCGGTCCGCCCATGAAGCTGGCGTTCCAGCCCATCGAGATCCACAATATCACCACCAGCGCGCCGGTCACCAGTCCGGCAACCGCGCCCGTCCCGGTCATCCGCTGCCAGGTCAGCGACAGGATGATCAGCGGCCCGAACGCCGCGCCAAAGCCGGCCCAGGCGTTGGACACCAGCCCCAGGACCTTGCTGTCCGGGTCGCGGGCGATGAAGATCGCCACCAGCGCGACAAGCGCCACCGCGATTCGCCCGACGTTGACGGTCTCGCGTTCGCTGGCGTTCTTGCGCAGGAACAGGCGGTAGAAATCCTCGGTCAGCGAGCTCGACGAGACCAGCAATTGCGAGCTGATCGTGCTCATGATCGCCGCCAGCAGCGCCGCCAGCAGGAAACCGGTGATCAGCGGATGAAACAGGGCATTGGCGAGCAGGATGAAGATCGTCTCCGGATCCTCCAGCACCAGTCCGTTGCGCTCGACATAGGCGCGGCCGGCAATGCCGACGCCGATCGCGCCGATCAGCGCCACGCCCATCCAGCTCATGCCGATCGTGCGCGCCTTGGCGACGTCGGGAATCGAGCGGATCGCCATGAACCGGACGATGATATGCGGCTGCCCGAAATAGCCGAGCCCCCAGGTAATCGCCGACAGGAAGCCGATGAAGGACAGTCCCGCGGTCAGACTGAGAAAATTGGGATCGACCCCCGCCAGCGTCGCGGTCGCCGCACTCGCTCCGCCGTCGTCGGTCAGCACCACGATCGGCATCAGCACCAGCGCCACCACCATGATGCAGCCCTGGACAAAATCGGTCAGGCTGACGGCAAGAAAACCGCCAACCATCGTATAGGCCAGCACCACGCCAGCAGTCATCCAGATACCGAGCATATAGTCGCTCATCCCGGTGTTGCCGAAAAATCCGGCAAAGCTGGTTTCGAACAATTTGCCGCCGCCGACCAGTCCGGCCGCCGTATAGACCGCGAAGAACAGCACGATGATGATCGCCGAGGTCACCCTCAGCGCCAGCGCCCGGTCGGGAAAGCGGTTGGCGAGAAATTCGGGGATAGTGAGCGCATTGCCCATCCGTTCCGTCTGCTCGCGCAGCCGCGGCGCGACCACGATCCAGTTGACCAGCGCCCCCAAAAACAGTCCTATACCGATCCACACCTCGACCAGACCCGCCGCATAGAGCGCGCCGGGCAGGCCGAGCAGCAGCCAGCCCGACATGTCGGACGCCCCCGCTGACAATGCCGCCACCGCCGGATGCAGATTTCGCCCGCCGAGCAGATAGCCTTCGCTGCTGTCGGTCGACTTGCGCCAGGCGTAAAAGCCGATGGCGAGCATGAGAATGAAATAGAGGGCGAGTGAAATCAGGGTTCCGGTCTGCATCCGGCATACATAACGATTTTGACCCGCGAGTCACGTTTTGCGTTTTTTTTTGGAGAGGGGAGAACGGCGAGCAATACCTTCTCCCGTGAGGGAGAAGAAAAGCTTACCGCAACCTTTTCACGAACAGATGCCCGTGATCATCGCGCTTGGTCTGGAAATTCGGCACGCTCTCGAACATTTCCGACAGCCGCGAAAAGCCATAATTGCGGACATCGAAGCTCGAGCGGTTGCCGGCAATCTTGCCGACCTCGCTGAGGCTGGCATAGCCCTCCGCATCGCGCTTGGTCGCCTGATAGGCATCGACCAGCAGGTTGAGCAGTTCCTCATCGACCTTGCCGCCGCTGTCGCCATTGCTGGCGGGTGCTTCCGGCTTTGCCGACGTCTTGACGTCACTTCTGCCGCTACCGCGATTGCGCTTGTCCGCCTTGATCAGCGCGTCGACATCGATGAACCGGCTGCACGCCTGGCGAAAGCCCTCCGGCGTCTTGGCGCTGCCAAAGCCATAGACCGGCACACCCTCCTGCCGGATCCGCATCGCCAGCGGCATGAAGTCGCTGTCGCTCGACATGATCCCGAAGCCGCTGACATTGCCGCGAAACAGCAGGTCCATGGCGTCAATGGTCATCTTCATGTCGGTGGCATTCTTGCCCTTGGTCAGGTCGAACTGCTGCTGCGGTTCGATGCCATATTTGTGCAGGATATCGACCCAGCCCTTCAGCGACTGCTTGCGCCAGTTGCCATAGGCGCGGCGGATATTGACGGTTCCGAGCTCCGCCAGCGCGGTCAGCACCGGGTCGATCCCGTTATGGCTGGCATTGTCGGAATCGATCAGGAGGGCGATATTGTCATTGTTCTGATTCATCGGACATTGATGGACTGACAGGGGAGGGCATTCAAGAGGAAAAGGGACTGTCCGGGAAGCGTTCCGGATCATGCTATCAGGGCACCAGCCAGCTGCCATCCCACCGGTTCGCCGGCGCATCCCATTCAAACAGGGCCCTGCGGTGCCCACGATGCGCGAGATAGAGCCATTCGATCCGTTCCACCTCGAACTGCAGGATTGCAAAATGGGCGCGGGCAGGGCGGACCTGTTCCGGCGTCGGCTTCACGCCTTCCAGGGCGGGATCGAGGCCCGAGGTCGGCGCATCGACCGGCCTGCCGGGCCCGGGTTCGGCGAGATAACAGCGCTGGCCGTAGAGCGAAGCCTGCCCCCAGGCCGTATCCGCCTCGGGCCCCGTCGATCGGACGACAGCCTTTCCGGACAGGCGCAGCTGCACCTTGGCGTCAGCATGATAACCAAGCACCGAAACGCCGGCATTCTGGCCAATATCGTCAATCTTCGACCCGCGAGCATCGCTGTTGAACCGCAGCTGGCGACTCTGCTGGTCGACCGCGCGCAACACCATGATCCGCTGGCTTGGCGTTCCGGCGCTGGTCACCGTTGCCACCGCGGGCGTATGCAGCGGCGAGTGACGATCGCTCGCTCCCTCGCGCAGCAGTTGCCATGCCTGCTCAAGAGAGAGGCGCAAGTCATTGAGAAAGGATTCTTCCTTGAGCTCGGTCATTCCACGGCAGAAAATGCGCCACTCGCTTCATCGAGCACGTGCAGCCTGCCTTCGGCAATCGCGAACCAGGCGCCGATCAGGCGAATGGAGCCATTGGCCTCTTTTTCCTGGATGCAGGGGAAGGTCCGCAGATTGGCCAGGCTGGTCCGGACTCCTTCATGCTCCATCGCCAGCTGCGCTGCGGCGCTGTCGAGATTTCCATGCTCATCGGCAACCTTGGCCCGCGCATCGTCGAGCAGTGTGATCCAGTCGGCGATAAAGCCGCCCTTGCCGTGCGGCATGTCCTTCATCTGCTCCGACAGCGCTGCCTGACAACCGCCGCAGCTGCCGTGGCCCATGACCACTATTTCTTCCACGTTCAGGAACTGCACGGCAAATTCCAGCGCCGCCGATACCCCGTGCTGGCCCGGAGTCGTCTCGAATGGCGGTACCAGCGCTGCCACATTGCGGACGATGAAGGTCTCGCCGGGGTTGGTATCGAATATCTGGGTCGGATCGACGCGGCTGTCGCTGCAGGCAATGATCATCACCTTGGGGCTCTGGCCTTCCTCGAGTTTGTCCCAGCGTTGGCGCTGCGACTGCCATTGCGTGGAACGGAAGCGACGATAGCCATCCAGCAGGTCGGAGAATTTTGTCATGATTCGACCCATATCACCGGTTTAGGGGGTGGCAAGAGCGGTTTTCTTTCCCTATTTGGACTGCATGAACGAAATCACCAAGATAAGCGCGCCGGAAGGCCAGCCCGAACGACTCCGCAAACCCGACTGGATTCGGGTCAAGGCCCCGATGGGTGCGGAATTTGAAAAAACCCGCAACCTCATGCGCGAGCACAAGCTGAACACGGTCTGCGAGGAAGCCGCCTGTCCGAATATCGGCGAATGCTGGACGAAGAAGCACGCCACGGTGATGATCCTGGGCGATGTCTGCACCCGGGCCTGCGCCTTCTGCAACGTGAAGACCGGCATGCCCATGCCCGTCGATGCGCTGGAACCGCAGCATACCGCCGATGCCGCCGCCAAGCTCGGACTGGAACATATCGTCATAACCTCGGTCGACCGCGACGACCTCGCCGACGGCGGCGCCAGCCAGTTCGTCAAGGTGATCGAGGCGCTGCGCCGCACGACCCCGAACACGACCATCGAGATCCTGACACCCGACTTCCGCAACAAGACGGAAGCAGCGGTCGAGGCGATCGTCGCCGCTAGACCCGACGTCTACAATCACAATCTGGAGACCGTGCCGCGGCTCTATCCGACGATCC
>CAXIBD010000076.1:0-14151 GCA_964022135.1 uncultured Sphingomonadales bacterium
GAGATCCTGAAACAAGTTCAGGATGACGAGTAGTTCGCACCCCTGTCTAGCGCCGCGGCAACAGCTGTCGCCAGTCCCCCCACAGCACCACCACCAGGCTCACCGTGATCACCGCCAGGTCGACCGTCGCCGCCATCGGGATGTAGGACAGGCCGGCTATCGCGGCGAGGCCGCCGATCACCGCCCAGACGACGAACAGCTTGCGGCCGCCGTCCCAGCCCCTGACCAGGCCGATGCCGGCCGCGAACAGCAGCATTGGCACCAGCAGCATCAGTACCGGCCCGACCCCGGGCAACAGCATCAGCATCGGCGCCGACAGCATCGGCGGCAGCGCGGGCAGGGGGACGGGGATAAAGCTCAGCGCCGCGACCACGATCGCGCCCCAGCCGATATATTCACGATATTTTTTCATGGCAAATCCGATATCACGGCTGGCCGGATTTGCCATCCGCTGATTTCGGATGCCGGTTCCGGTCCGCCAGCCCCCGGGCCTGTTTATCCGCTTGTGAAGCCGCCGGAAATTGTCCACTCTCGGGGGAAGAGAAATTCATTCTTCGCATGGCATTTTGCGAGAACCATCGGGAGCCCTTCATGAAAACCATCCGCATCATTTTCGCGCTCGCCGCCGCCTGGGGCTTCCTCGCGGTGATCCCCGGCCTGTTCGACGAGGCCGGGCCGCGGCCGGAATATTATTACGGCTTTCTCGGGCTGGCGCTGGTGTTCCAGCTGATCTTCGTGATGATCGCGCTCGACCCGGGCCGCTATCGCCCGCTGATCCCGATCGCGGTGCTGGAAAAGCTCGCCTTCTTCCTGCCGGTCAGCCTGCTCTATGCGCAGGGCCGGGTGGCCGCGGGGCCGGTGCTGATCGGCGCGATGGTCGACGGCCTGTTCATGCTGCTGTTCGCGCTCGCCTGGTTTATGGCCCGCAGGTCGGGGCCAGCCGTCTAGCACCAGTCGCGGCGATAGCCCTGCCAGCGCTCGGCCAGCCCCTCGGCGACCAGGATGTCGCCCAGGCTCTCGCCATCGCGGGTGATGATCCTGAGGTCGCGGCCATATTGGTCCTGGTCGCGGTCGATCGATTTTAGCGAAAAACTGCCCTGGTTGAGCAGGGCCTGCAGCCGGATCTTGGCCTTCTGGCCGAGCCGCTCTTCGGACGCGCAGCCCGGTTTGGATATTTCCGGGGTGTTGATATCGGCGATCCGGATCTTGCGGCCCTCGAACCAGATTGTGTCGCCATCGACGACGCAGCTGTAGCGATCGGGGCCAAAGCAGATGCCGAAGCTCGCCCGGTACGGATCGCCGCCGACCGCGGCGCGCGTCGACGCGGGGCCGCCGCTCAGGAAGATCGCCAGAAACAGCGCCGCGCAAAGCGCGGCGGTGATGACGATGAAGGAGGGCCAGCGGATGTCGTTCACCCGCTGGAAATAGCGGTCAAGGGTTAAGGGAGGCTAAACTCCGGGGGCGAATGTGCGGCGATCGGCCGGCCCGCCCCGCCCGGGGGCATCTCCGGCGATCAGATCACCAGAGATGCGCTGTCGGTAACCGCCGGTCCGATCGACGCCGTCAGCAGGACGGCGGCGGAGATGAAGGCGGCGAAGGCGGCGGCGAGGCGGCTTTGCAACTTGGGGGACAACATGGTCTGGGTTCCTTTATGGTTGGGTTAGGCAACCAGCGAGGCTGCATTGGTGACGGCGGGGCCGATGCTGGCGCTGACAAGGACAGCGGCTGCAAAAAGAGCGGCAAAGGCGGCGGCGACTTGGTTCTGGATGTTGCTGTTGGTCATTTCGAATTTCCTTCTGGTTTGAACTGGTGCTTCGCAAACCATCTTGCGAAGATGTCTGTAGCTTTGCACAGGCCGTGCCAGTTTATGGAAATCCATATATATCAGATGGTTAGATGGATTCGCCTTTCGGGCCAATATGAACGGAAACTGAATAATGGGGAAAAATACCAATATTTGGTATCCGTAAATTTGCGCTATCGACGAATTGTTAAGATCGATCGGCTAGTCCGGTTCCATGTTCGGACCGCGCATCACCAAAGTCTTTGCCAGCCGCGCCCACGCCCTGTGGTGGTCGGCGATGGTGCTGGTCACCGCCTATTGCGTCGCCGCCGATCCGCCGGCAAAGGTTGCACCGGCACCGGATGCCGCCGCCAGCGCCGGGGTCCAAAAGAAGGCCGCGGATCCCTGGGACCATATCAACGATGACGGACAGGCCAGCGCCCGCAAGGCGCCCCAGGATACCTGGTCGGGCCTCGAGGAGGCCGCGCGCAAGCGCAAGGAACTGCTCCACTGAGTTCGCCAAAGGTTACACCGGCCGTTCAGCCGGCACGCGTCAATATTGCGCGGTGCCGCCGTCCACGCTCAGGGTGGCGCCGGTAATCCCGGCCCCGGCTTCCGAGGCCAGCAGCACCGCCATCGCCGCCACTTCCTCGACCTTGCCCGGCCGCTTGAGCGCACTTTCCTGCGAGAACATGTCGATCATCTCCTCGAAGGTCATGCCCATGCCGGCCGCCGTCGCCGGTCCGCTCTGCAGAATCAGGTCGGTCATGATCAGTCCGGGGCAGATCGCGTTGACGGTGACACCCGAAGTGCCAACTTCTTGCGCCACTGCCTTGGTCATGCCGTTGATGCCATGCTTGGCGATCGTATAGGGGGCGAAGGTCGGCTTGCCCATCTTGCCCTCGGTCGAGCTGATGTTGATCACCCGGCCCCATTGCTGCGCGATCATCGGTTTCAGCGCCCGCCGGGTCGCCCAGAAGGTCGAATAGATGTTCCATTTCATAGCCATATCAAAGGCTTCGTCGGTCAGGTCGACCAAAGGCGCGAGATCGCCGGCTCCGCCCGCATTATTGACAAGAATGTCAATGGCGCCAAAATGCTCGACGGTCCGATCAACAAACCCCTCGACCTGCTCCTGCACCATCACGTCCCCGGCGACAAACAGGGCCCGCTCCCCAACCCCCATCTCCGCGACAACTTCGCCACCTTTCTCCGCATTCCGCGCAAACAGCGAAACATTCGCCCCTTCCGCCAGAAAAGCCTCGGCAATGCCCCGCCCGATGCCCGCCGTACCGCCGGTAATAGCTGCTGTCCTGCCCTTCAGTTTCATCGCTTTTCCTCTTCGCTTTATCTGCCATCCGCTATCGGAGGGGATGCAGATCGGCAATGGCCTAAAACGCTAGGACCATTGTCTCGATCCAATCCATTCAGGAAAAATACTCCAAATATTAACCTTAGATAAAACCATCATTCACGGCCCGGTCAAGCCGGCGTCGCTAAACCCACAATCGTTGAGCAGCGATTGATTCGACTTTCGGGAAACCTCTTTGGAGTACAGAATATGATTGGCAAGATTATGGGAAGTTTGGTGCTTTCAGCCACAGCCATTGGAACTATCGCATTCGCGGCACCCGCAGAAGCCCGCGGCGGCTATTATAATGGTGCCTATTATGAGCAGGTCCGCCACGACGGCTATCGCGAATATCGGCGCGGTGATATCTATCGCGACAATCGCTATCGGGATCGCCGGGATTATCGGGATCAGCGCCGCTATCGCGACAGTCGCTATAGTGATCGCCGCTATCGGGGCTGTGACCGTGGCACCGGCGGTACGATTATCGGAGCCATCGCAGGTGGTCTGCTCGGCAACGAGGTCGCCCGTCGCGGTGACAAGACCGAAGGCACGATCATTGGCGGTGCTGTCGGTGCATTGGCCGGCCGCGCAATCGACGGCAACTGCTGATCCTGTCGCCTTCCAATAGTTGAAACAAAACCTTGCGCCAAAGCGCGCAGGGGAAGACATTCCCCCGAGTAGCGTATTGGGGGACAGGGGGCCGTGGCTGCGTAATAGCCCGGCCCCCGCTCCATTTTAGCGTTTGGCGAGCATCGGTGGAACCGGTCCGATCCAGTCCGCGATATCCGGTTCGTCCCTGACGAAATACGGCTCGCCCTTGCTGTTCAGATAGAAGCGCTGCATTTCGCTGCGGGTGAACGGCCGGGAACCCAGTCGGCCGAAGACCGCCATCTGGCCTCCGGTCTCGTCCACCGCACGATCACGATCCAGCCCTTTGGACAAGGCCAGCGCCGGCTTTGGCGTGCGGGCAAAGGCGATAAGTTCGGGCTTCGGCGCCGGGGAGAAGCCATAATAGTTTTTCTGGCTGTCCGGCGTGGTCAACTGGATCACTTTCAGTCCGTTGCGCCCATCGGCGACATAGGCAAACAGGGTGGCATTGGTGGACCCGACAATCACATCCTCGGCGTCGTTCATCTTGCCCCCGAACGTTTCCTTCAGATAGACCGTGGGTGCTTCGGGTCGCGTGATATTCGCGATCACCAGACCTTCATCCTTGGCCGCGATATAGGCATAGGTGCGGGCCAGATAGAGACGTCGCGCGTCGCGCAGCGGGATGGTGCCTGACGGCACGGCCACCGGATTTTCCATATCGGTGACATTGAACAGCTTCACACCATCCGCATCTGTAACCCACAGATAGCGAAATTGCAGCGCGGAAGCCCGGGCATCGGTCATCGGAATGGTGATCACGTGACGGGGCTTCAGCGGCTCGTCGAGGTCGATCACCGTCAAGCCACGTGCCGTGGTGATATAGGCAAGATGTCCGGCAAGCGTGATATGCCTCGCGCCATCCAGAACTCCGCCTTCATTCCAGGTCAGGCTGCGCTTGAAGAAATTGTTGCGGAATTCACCATCGGCCAGCGTGTTGATATTGACCAGGATCAGGCCTTCCTCGCTGTCGGTGATCACCGCGTAATTGTAAATCGGATGGAAAGCCTGCTCTTGATTGACCTCCCGCAATTCCTTGGTGTTGCGCGTTGGTGCGATCGGCTGATTGGTGGCCAGCGCCATGCAGGTCGCGTTCTTGGTGTCGACATGGGTATCCTGGCCGAGCGAGGAGAACGGCGCCTTGATGATCCGTTCCGAAAAGCCCTTGTTGCCAATAGATGCGACATCATAGGCGCGGAAGCCGCCCTTGCCTTCCGCCACGAACATATATTCGCCGCGCAGCTGGAGACAGCGGACCGCATCGCCCGTTCCCTGAACGACATTTTTGAACTCTTCCAGGGCCTTGGTTTCGCCGGACAGTTTCTTGTCGAGGCGTTCCCCGCGCACCCAGTCGATGAGCTCGCGGTCGTTGTCCTCGACATGCATCCGCCAATAGTCGGGATAGGCATATTTTTGCAGATAGGAGCCGATCACCGCCTGCGGTTCGTCCCATTCGGTGACCCGAACCGCTTCGAAGCCTTTTTCCAGACCAACCCAGGCGTGGAGGCCGATGAAGTTGACGAAATTCGTGCCCTGCAACAGAGTCTGCGCCATGATCGCGTTGTTGTCGTTAGCCTCGCTGACATGACAGTCCGAGCATTGCTTGGTCTCGGTCTTGCGCACGGTGTGCGGGAAGTGCGGGGCGAAGGCCTGTGACGAGAAACCGATGCCGGAAATCGGCGGCTGCTGGACGTAAATGCGTTCGCGGTTGATATTGGTCGAGGACAGGATCAGCGCGGAGGTGGACCGCACGGGTGCAATGACATTGCCCTTGCTCGTTTGGTGGCGGCCCAGCTGGAACATCTGGTCACGGGCGACCTGCGGATTATAGGTCGCGTAGTTGCGGGTCGTGCCGCCTTCATATTTGTGGCTGTCCGCCTGCCAGTTGGCCTCGATCGGCAAATGGCAGCCACCGCAGCTGGTTGTCCAGCTGAGATGGCAGGTGAAACAGACCATATTTTCGTCTTTATGGGCCCGATTTTCCATCGAAACGCCGCTGCCAAAGGCATATTTTCCGGTTTCCGCACCGGTTTTGGACATGAGCTTCGCTCGCGCCGCCTTGAGGTTGAAATCGGGATGCGAACGATCGACACTGTTCTTGACGAGACTGACCCGCCACTTGAGTTTTGGATCGACGATGGACCGCTGGATCAGCACGCGATTGCCATTGGGATCCTGATACCATTCGAAGCGCCGTTCGCCATTGGCGTTGCGCAGCAGGCCCAGATTCTTGCCCTTGGGCCGTGCGGCCAGATTGCTCGTCATAAGCGTCGGATAGGCGTCGGCAGTGCCGTGACAATCCTTGCAGCTGATTTCCACCGCATTGGCGACCTCTCCGTAGATCAGGCCATTGCCGTGGCTGTCCTGCGCAAAATGGCAGTCGGCACATTGCATGCCGACCTCGGCATGGATGCTCATCATATGGACCGATTTGCCCGGATTCACTCCCGGTTCGACAAACTGGCCTTCGTCACCCTTGCGGAATTTCTCCGGATCATCGTTGGCGACGATATTGTCGGTATCGGTGCTGTAGGTGGCCTGATTGCCCTCGGCATCCAGCAGATTGCCATCGCGGTCGCGTTTCAGGATAGCGCGGAAATTCCAGCCATGACCATGATAGTCGGCGAACTGCGTATCCTTGGTTTCGCCGTTGAGATCATAGACATTGCGCAGGAAATCGATGTCGGCCCACAGCCCCTTGGGTGCGGCTCCTTCCGGATTCCGGTCGAGCACGGCCCGAACTTCCTCGGCGGTCGGATATTTCTGCTGCTTGTATTTCTTCTGATAATCCTCGTCGCTCATGCCTTCCGGCCTGGGTGTCTTGTTGTCCGGACCCGGCCACATATAGGGCGCGTCCGATTCATAGTCCCACATGGTGTAGCCGAGATAGCTGTTCAGGAAGATATTCGGCTGGTGCATGTGGCAGTTCATGCACTGGGCGGTGGGAATGGCGCGGGTAAAGGCATGTTGTATCGGATGCCCTTTTTCGCGTTTCGCGGGATCGGTCTCGCTGGCATGATCATCACCATGGCCTTCATCCTGACCATGAGCCTCTGCAGCTGGTTTCGGGGTTTCGCCATGAGCGCCCTTGGCACCATGGGAAGCATCATAGGTGCCAAAGCTGCCGAAGCGATGTTCGCCCTCTTTCAGATTGCGAATCGTCGGGTCGACGGTCTGGGTCTGGCCGTCACGGCCAAATTTGGCCCAGATCGAACTGTGCCGGGGTTCACGGTCATTCGCGTAGACGACGTGGCAGCCAGCGCAGCCGGACTGGCGATAGTCGCCGGGTTGGTCGTTGGTTCCCATGAACCACATGAACGGATCGTTGAGCCGGGTCTTGTGAATATTGAGCACCGGAATGGCGACGCGCAGGCCGGTGCCGGGGCCGCGGTTGGATTGCTTAAGATCGGGACGTCCGGGCTCTTCCAGCCGCTGGATGATGCCGCCGATATTGGGCAGCCCGATTTCCGGGAACTGGGTATTGATATTGCGTCCGCCGCGCTCGAACACCCGGAAAATGTCGCCTGGCGGTACCGTATGCCAGGTCGGCAGGGGATAGAGGATCGGCAGCGCGCCGCGTTTCTTCTCGGCCTCGGTGACCGTGCCGTGAGGATTGCCGGGCGATTTGATCGTCGCTGGCTCGCCCGTGCGGGTATAGGCTTCGCCGAACACGTAATTCTTGAAGGGAACAATGCCGTTATTATAGGCGGCGCCGCCCCATAGCATCGCACCGGTTGCCATCAGCGACCGCTCGGACGCCTCGATGATCTCCATATGACAGGCGCCACAGGATTCGCGGGCGACCCGATAGTCGGACGGATTGACGAAGCGGACAAATTCCGGCGATTCCGCGTTCAGCAGCGAATAGCTGCGCTTGGGATTGGCGGAAGAGGGCCAGTGCCAGCTTTCGGGATATTTGGGCAGGACATGCGCTTTTTTGAGCGCATCCATATAGGCAAGGCTGTTCTTGCCCCATTTGTTGTCGCCGACAACCGAAGCGTCGCCGCCGTGACAATCCACGCAGCCGAGAACCACGGCCGGGGTCTCGTGCATGGTCTTCTGGTCGCTGTCGGTGTGGCAGGACTGGCAGCCGCTGCTTTTCGCCTGCGCTTCATCCCAGGTCTGGTTCTGCGGGGCAGGAGGCGTGAAGCTATAGTCGATCTTTTGCGGCTTCTCCTTGCCTGCAGCGAGCAGCAGGGATGCCGGGGTAATGGTGAGCGCCAAAGCGCCCAGCCCTGCGAGGATCAATTTGCTGTTGCTGGTCATGAGGTTCCGCCAATCCATCAGAAGGCCAGAATCGCATTGAGCAGAATGGAATAATGGAAGTCACGCTTGTCTGTCTGATCGAACAAATCCTTGAATCCTTTCCCAGGTATCAAAGCAGCGCCGGACAGGCGGAATACCATATTCTGCGTCGCTTTCGGACGATAGATTGCCGCCATACTGAGGTCCCAGCCGATATCCTTGGGAATCGACCCCTCTACCCGCAGGGCTTCGAGGCTTTCGGTCTTGTGGAACCACAGGTGATTGGCATTGCCCGATAGCCGGAAAGTGGGCGTCAGATCGGCATCGACGCCGACGCCGGCCAAAATCGTGCCCGGATTGTTGAAATTGCTCTGCCCCTGTTCCTTGGAGGAACGAAGGCTGTTGAGGATGCCGTTGCGGCCATTGATCGAGATCACCCTGCCGCCCCCCGCGAAGGGGATGGTCTGGCGAATCCAGTAGCTCGTATCGGCGCCGGCAAAGATTGGATTTTCAAAAATCGCGTCAAAGCCCGCTTCGGTATTGTTATAGGGATTGCCGTCGCCGCTGGCGAATAGGCCCGAGGCGCGGAAGCGCAGGAAGTCGACATCATAGCTGGCTTCGAGAGCGCCGAAATAGGCTTCGATTTTCGCCGGTTCGCTGGTGAAGAGACTGTTCCGGTCCTCGCCAAAGGCGCCGTAAACCTGGCCCGTGAGATTGATCCGCCCGATCCGGCCATCAAAGGCATAGCCGGGATAGACGACATCATAGGCGCGGCCCCGGAGATCGCCAAGCAGCGCCGGGCGGACGGGAAAGCCATTGTCGTCAATTTCGACGTCGGACCTTTCCCGGTTCATGTTGTAGGTCAGGCTGAACTGGCTGGTCAGGCCGACAAAGGGCAGGTCCTGCCGGTAGAGATTGGCGAAGAAAATATAGCTTTCGCGCGGGGTCTGGGTGATGTCGTTGAGGCCGGAATTGGTGTCCTTCTCCAGCTGGACGAAAGCCCCGAGATTATACTGGACGCGATTGTTGTCGCGGGTTCCGAACAGGCGGAAGCCAAGCTGGTTGTCCTGAAACAGGAAGCCGCGGAAATCCGCCTGCATCGGCTGGATGCCGATGCGGAAACTGTCGAAATCGTAGCGCGCCGAGGTGTTGCGGATATGATAGTCGAAAAACGCCTCCTGCACGCCGACGAACCAGTCGGTGCGGTGCGAGGCTCTGGACGGCTCGACGAAAAGCACCCGGCGTTCCGGGACATTCACATGATTGACCTGGGTCGCCAGGGTCAGGCGATATTCGACGTCGGGCGGTTTGTAGGCGGTTGACCCCTTGATCAGGGCAAAGCCGGTGATGAAGGTCTGGGCATAGACCTCGGAACCGGAGCGTCCGAAGACGTCGATGCTGTTGGGGCGTTCGGTGGTCTGGACGCCGACGGGGATGGGAAAACTGCGCGGTTCGAACACCGTGTCCGAAATGACATTCGCGACGAAGAACCAGTCATCCCCCTTGAGAAAGCCCGGTTTCTTGTCGGCCGGAATCGGCTTGTCGCCCTTGAGTACGTTCTGGTTATAGGGATTCAGCGTGCTGTGGCAGTTGTTCCGCAAGGCCCCGAACAGGGTGTAGATCGATTGATCGCCACCCTTGGCGGGGCAGAGGCTCTGCATGATGCGCCAGCGATCGGGGACCGGGAACTCGTCGGTCGGGAAGGCTTCGGGCGGAGGGGCGCTGATCGCGCCCGGATTGTTCTGCGTCACCGGATCCGGCAGTCGTTTCTGCACGCCGGGCCGGCGGCGGCCGTCGATCAGGGCATCGTCGGCGGTCAGGCTGTCGACGTCCATTTGCAGGGGATCGGGACTGGAAGAATTGGAAGCATCTTTCGGGGCTTCCTGACCGGCGGCTGTATTTTCTTCCGTTTCTGCCTCATTTTCCTCCAGATCCGGTCCACCCATGCCCATTTCTTGTCCGAAATCGGCAGAATTTGAACTTTTCTGAACGAATTTTTCCCCCGCCAGCAGAGCCGTCAAGGATGTTTCCATCTGCTCCACGGTGACCCGCCGCGCTTCCATCTGTTCTGCCTGGGCCGACATCACCGCCAGGATCGGTACAAAAGAGGTCGCCAGTCCCGACATCCGCCCTACAGCCCCTCGCAGACATTTTGCGCATTCGTGTCGAGGAACGGCGCGAAGGGACAGTTTACATAGCGCAGGCGGACATTGGCGTTGCCGAGATCGACAACCACATTGTCGGCGCGGATCGCCTTGGGCGCATTGCCGATTGACCCCAGTCGCACACCCGCGTTGTGCAGGCCGAGGAAGCTGGCCATGTCATCCTGGTCGATACCGTCGCCGGACACGCCGATGCCGCCGATCAGCTTGTCACCCCGATAGATGGGCACGCTGCCCGGGAAAATCTGGATGCCGTTGGCGAGGCGGATCTGGCCGCCGGTGCCCGTTATTGCCGGCACCTGCGTGCAGCGTTGCGGCGTATCGGCGCTTGCCCCGTTGGAGCGGACATATTCCAGATGCGCGCCGATATTGGGCACCACCAGATCGAGCTGCAGGCCAACCGCGAACGGGCTGAATTGCGAAGACTGGGCGACAGACAAGGGGCCGGGCGGCCGTCCGATCTCGCCATCCGGGAAATAGGGCCGGGACAGATTGCCACCCGAACGATCGGCAAAGGCGACAGTGCCGGTCAGCGCATTGGGGTCGCCCAAGAAGGTGCGCACCCGCTGGACATAGGCGGGCACATTGGTAACGCCCGGCACCACGGGCGTGCCCAGCAATTGCTGGGCGGCAACGGCGTTGGAGAAAAATGCCGCCGTCCTGGCCTTTTGCAGGGAGACGTCGGTCCCGAAGATCGGGCCGTCCGGCGTACGAACGATGCCCAGTATCTGGCCATAGGTGTCGACCACGCTCACCGTTGCCTGCATCCGGCTGTCCAGTGGCTGGCGAATCTGGGCTCTTGCGCGGGTGAAGATCTTGAAGGCTTCCTCAAGAATCGCGCGCACTTCGGTGGCGGTGAGCGGTGAAGAATTGTCCGCACCGTCGGTGCCCGCGCGGATCGGAAAACGGTTGGCGCCGGTGCCATCGGTCAGGACGAAGGCATCGGCATTGGCGAATTCTGCCGGTTTCGATGCCCGGATACCCGAGGCTTCGGTGCCATAGGCGGTGCCGGCGACGATCGCCCCGCTGGTGTAGCCGGTGACCGAGATCAGGTTGCCAATGGTGCCGTTTATCGCGGCAAAATTGTTTTGCAGCGGTGACAGGTCGGAGACGACGATATCGCTGAAGCGCAAGGACGTGCCGTCGACCGATATCCGGTTGGCGGTGATCGACGCAGGCGGCGCAAAACCCTGAATCCCGGCCAGCGCTATGGCTTCCTCGTCATCCTTGTCGACATCGAGAATATTGGGATCGAAGCCATAATCGTCGTCGCCCATCACACCGATGCCGCCAACCACGACGCCGTCCTTGTAGATTGGCAAACCACCGGGATCCGCCGCCAGACCCAGCGGCGACCGTTTCGGTCCGATCATGGCGCCCGCCCCGCCCATCGCGTTGAATCGCTGTGACAGGTCCGAGCAGGGAAGCTGGCTGAACTGGACGCCGAACAGCGGCCCGCTCTCCAGGCCGACCGTGGTCGGGGCCGGCGGAAAATGTTCCTGCGCGATCTGGCTGGCGGTACGGCTGGAGAAGGCATTGCCGCCGCTCGACAGATAGGCACCGGTGATTGCCTTGGCGATAGCTGCCGTCGAAGCCGGCACCATGGCGCCCTGCAGGCCCACGGTGTCCCCCGGTCCGGCAATGCCGCCGATCTGCCTTGAGCTCACCGAAATCTCGCTCTTGCCGTTGTTCGAGCCGTTCATGTCGAAAACCGCCAGCACATTGCCGACCCGGTCGACCACGGCGATCACCGAGGGCAGGTTGCGCGCCTGCGCTTCGCCCGCCGCCTGGGCGATGATCTTCTGGACATCGGCAACCGTCAGCGCGCGCTGGGCCGGTGCGACAAAGCCGGTTGGGGCAGGGGTGGGCGCCGGAGCCGGCGAGGGCGACGGCGTGCCGCCGAAATCATTGCTGCCTCCGCCACCGCCACACGAGGTCAGGATCAGGGCGGCGGCCGAAATAGCAGATGTGAATATGGATTTGCGCATCGCCGATCTTCCTAGCCGAGCGACCGTATCGTGCGCACGGCACTGCCCAGTGCCCGCCGGAATTTCAGCGGATCATAGCTGTTGGGTTCGGCAACCGCCTCATAGGCGACGTTGATCTGGCCGCGCAGGCTGGTGGCTGCGGATGCGCTGACCTGTCCGCTGTTGACCAGTCCATTGAGCAGGGTGTCGATCGCCATGACCGCCTGCACGCTGCCCTCATAATCGGTGAAGCGCGGGGAGATGGCTTCGCCGGCTATGGTTTCCATGATCCGAAACGTCTGGGCCTTGCCAAAGCTGGCGCGGGAGAAGCGATCCGCGAGCTGGGTTGCATATTGCCGCAGCCGGGCCGCTTCCTGAACGGCTGGCTCACGGCCCTGGGCCATGGCCGCGTGAAACGCCTTCGACCGGCTGTCAAATTCACCCGCGAGCTCCGGTGCAGCCACTTTTATCGCAGCGCTGAGCATGATCATATTTTCATCATTATAGGGCGGCATACCTTCGGGGATGGATCGGGCAGGATTGTCGACCGAGGTCGGACGAGCCGACGGGTCGTCATAGATCCGGCGATGACAGCTGTGGCAGTCGTAGAAGTAAAATTCGGGAAAAATGCCTTCGGTAGCGATGGCCGGCTTGGTGAACAGGTTCAGCGAGCGTTCGAGTGCCATCGCCTGACCCACGGCCCAGAACTGAACGCTGTTGGTCCGTCCCTTGCGGCGGATATAATCGACATCCTCGTCATGATGCTGCTGCAATGTCGAGAACAGGTCCATCTCGAACGAGATGCGCGGGTGGCCGGCCGCCATGATCCGGTGATCGACAAACTGGCCCTGTTTCGCGCTGCCAAAATGACAGTCGAGGCAGACGCTGGCACGCGCCTTGGGATTGTCCAGCGGGACCAGTCCGTGCGCTACATTGCGGGCATGGCTGGCCCCAACGGCATAGTGGCTGGCGAGCCAGCCGGAAGACGCGCCGTGACAGGATTCGCAGCCGACCCCGTCGTTGAGTTGAAAGCGGGGGCCCTTGCTCGCTGCCGCCGTGCTGTGACAGCCGAGACATTCGGAGGAAGAGGCCGCATCCTTGATGCCCAGACGCTTGGCGATGGCGATGCTGCGCGGTTCGCGGAGAACACGAAAGGCGCGGCTATGAGCCCCGCCGGGCGTGGATTCTTCCTGCCAGCGCAGGATTTCATCCTGCCGGACAATCTCGCCGTCGGCTTCCTGCCGTCCGTGGCAGGTCGTGCCACCACAAGTCGCCACGCCCAGAGCGGTACCGCCGGGGCCATCGGTGGCCGCCGCTAAAGGAGCCGGGTTTGCCATGGTCGCGATGAACAGTGCCGTTCCGGCCAGGGCCGAACAGAACAGGCTAGCGGCCAGTACTGGCCAGCCCGGTAGCCACGAAAAATTTTTCTTCGTATGCATCGTTGCCCAATCCGGTTCTGAAACCGGTCCCCTCAATCAGCACGACGCGACCCTTGCTGTTCCCTGGCAATATTGGATCCCCATCGCAATATCGCCAAGGCTATCTATCGCCCATCCGTTGCTCAATGCAAATGAAAATCGCCCGTTTTCTTTTATTTTCTAGGACCTTGCCAACGGGCTTGTGCGGCACGTCAGTCATTGTGTGGCGCATCGGCAACTGTCACCGACGGTTCGGCTAGCCCGGCTTGCGGCGAATCACCAGATTGCGGATCTCGGTCATGTCTTCCATGGCAAATCGGATCCCTTCCCGGCCCAGCCCGCTGTCCTTCACGCCGCCATAGGGCATGTTGTCGACCCGGTAGGATGGCACATCGTTGATCACCACGCCCCCGACATCGAGATGATCCCAGGCATCGAGCGTCTTGAACAGATCACGCGTGAATATCCCGGCCTGCAGTCCGAACTTGCTGTCATTCACCTCGTCGAGCGCTGCTCCGAAATCGCTGAATTTGGAGAGCAGGGCGAGCGGCCCGAAGGCTTCCTCGCGATAGGC
>CAXIBD010000077.1:0-14020 GCA_964022135.1 uncultured Sphingomonadales bacterium
ATTTGATGAGGCAGCCGGTCTGCTGGCTTTTGGCAACCACTAGGACTGAGGAATCCTGCTTATTGGTCCATGCGTTGACATCAGCAACGGCATCAGACCACCTGATGTCGTCAGCGCCAGCTTCTATTGATACGTCGATGTTTATGACCGTTCTTAGCGCGCTTTACCTTAAAAAACGCTTACGGATCACCGCGCTTGGGGTGACAATACCATTGGAACGCAGGACCTTCTTGAGCTCTACATCAGAGATACCGGCATTCGCTGCGAGCTCGAGCAGCGATGCGGACCTCTCAAAGATGATCAGAGCATCGCGCGAAACTAGGAAGAGTGTCGCAAGGTCGGCCGGCCTGTGTTCGGCTCGTTGAATCCTCTCAGCCTTGTGCCGATCAGGGAATCTCGAGATGATCAGACATGGAGTTGTTTCACATCGTGATGGCCGCATCCACTCCAATTTCGCGCCTTCAAGACTCGAAAACCGGCCGTCGCGTTCACAAAGCCTGCGTGACAAAGCTGTCGAACTTCTATAACCTATGAGTAATAGGTAAAGAGAAAGACAGAATCATGCGGCAGTCGAACAAATTCTACATAGATGGCGAGTGGGTTGCGCCGAACGGTGCCGGATCCTTTGCCGTGATCAATCCCGCGACCGAGGAAGTCGCAGGGGAGATTGCAATGGGCAATGCCGTCGATGCCGACCGTGCGGTTCGGGCCGCACGTAATGCCTTCGCCTCATTTTCTCGCACAGACAAGGCCGAGCGGGTGGAATTGATAGATGCGATCCTGGAAGAGTATCGCGTCCGGATCGACGATCTGGCAGACGCCATTACGGAAGAAATGGGGGCCCCTTCGAAACTGGCGAAGGATTTACACGCCAGGATCGGGCACATCCATTTGAAAATTGCCCAGAAGGTGCTGGAGGATTTTGCCTTTAGGCGAGAACGCGGGGGGTCCACGCTGGCCTATGAACCGATCGGGGTTTGCGCGCTGATCACGCCGTGGAACTGGCCGATCAATCAGATCGCCGCGAAGGTCGCACCGGCGCTGGCCACCGGTTGCACGATGGTGCTCAAGCCATCCGAATATTCGCCCTTTTCCGCCCAGATATGGACAGAGGTCTTTGACAAGGCCGGCGTTCCTGCAGGGGTCTTCAACATGATCCAGGGGACCGGCCCGGAAGTCGGAGAGGCTCTTGCCTCGCATCCCGAAGTCGACATGGTTTCCTTTACCGGATCGACGGGAGCCGGAATCGAGGTTGCAAGAGCTGCTGCTCCCACCGTGAAACGTGTGCATCAGGAGCTTGGCGGAAAATCCGCCTTTGTCATCCTCCCCGATGCCAACATGGAGCTAGCCGCAGAAGCATGTTTCCGGTCCGTCATTTCCAACGCCGGCCAATCCTGCAATGCGCCGACCCGCATGCTGGTACCGAACGCTGCCATGGCGGAAGTCGCGAACCACCTTGCGACGGTTGGCGCATCAATTCGGCAGGGCGATCCAAAGACCAATCCGGATGTCGGCCCCGTAGTCTCAAAACGCCAATATGACCGTATTCAGGCGTTGATCAAGAAAGGCATGGCGGAAGGCGCGACGCTTGCCGTCGGCGGGCCGGGGCGACCCGATGATCTGGCCAGAGGATATTTCGTGCGACCGACGGTCTTCAGTCATGTCACCAACGACATGGCGGTGGCCCAGGAGGAAATATTCGGACCGGTTCTTTGTGTGCTGGGTTATGAGGATGTCGACGAGGCAATCGCAATCGCCAACGACACACCTTATGGACTGGCGGGCTATATTCAGGGTCGCGACAGCGATCAGGTCAACGATGTGGCGTCGCGACTTCGGGTGGGTCAGGTGCTGATCAACAGCCCGCACCCCGACGGCATGGCGCCCTTTGGAGGCTACAAGATGTCAGGCAATGGCCGGGAATGGGGAGACCACGGCTTCGAGAGCTTTCTCGAGGTGAAAGCGATCCTTGGCAGCGCAGCCTCAAAAGAAGTGGCGGCCTGATATGGCGTTCATTCCCTTTCCAGACCCGTCAGCGCAGTCCGACGAGGTGAAGGACCGGCTGAAAAGGCTGGGCGGACTCAATGTCACGCGGATGATGAGTCACAATGAGCCGCTGATGGAGGCCTATGCGCGCCTGGGCACAACGATTTTGCTGAAGGGCACGCTGGATCCACTTGTCCGGGAAGCGGTGATATTGCGGATCGGCCAGCTGTGCGGCAGCGAATATGAATGGCATCAGCATGTCAGCGTTGCCCGGAGCATCGGCATGCCCGACGATCAGATCGCGGCGATCGAGCACGAGGACATTTTGGCTCTCCCGCATGACCAGCAGGTCGCATTGCGCGTCGCGGAGGAGATTCATCGCGATGCAAGCGCCAGCGAAGCGGCAATGATGGCGGCAACGAAAGTTTTCACGCCAGCACAACTGGTCGAACTGACCATCGTCGCCGGCTTCTATATCATGACCGCCGGCTATTTGCGCAGCCTACAGATAGAAATCGAGGACACGCCGCCGCTGGCCATCCAGGATATCGGCAAGGACTAAGCGCTATATCGCAAGCTTGCCGAGCGCAGCGCCCGGCCCAGTTGCTCATCCCGCCTGAATGATGTCCGCCGCCCGCCAGGCCATGGCCATGGTCGGGCCATTGGTATTACCGGACGGGATCGCCGGCATCGCCGACGTATCCATGATCCGCAGATTGGCCACGCCGCGAACGCGGGTCTGGGGGTCGATGACTGAGGTCTCATCCTTGCCCATGCGGCAACTGCCAACCGCGTGATATCCGCAGGTGCCGAATTTGTCATAGGCGGACAATATCTGTTCGTCGGACTGATATTCGGGGCCGGGCGACGTTTCCTCGGCGATGAGCCCTGCCAGCGGTTCGGTCGCCAGATAATTTCTGACCGCCCTGACCAGGGCCACCATCTCCTTCTTGTCCTTGTCGGTCGCGTGGTGGTTGGCCTCAATACGGGCGGGCTGGTTGGGGTCGGTGCTTTCAATATGGATGCGTCCTCTTGAACTGGGTCGCAGCGTGTAGGCGCAGACATGCATGCCAGGAATATCCTCGATCTGCGTGCGGTCCTCCATGTTGAAGCTGAAGGGAGCGACGAGGATCTGTGCGTTGGGCCGGTTCTGGCCGGAATCGGTCTTCAGCCAGCCGACGATTTCGTAGGATGCCGCCGACATCAGCCCGTCGAGGCCGAGAAAATATTTCAGCGCGTGCCAGACCACACGCAGGCCACCATATTGCTTGTTGTGGGATATATTCTCATTGAGTCGAGACTGAATCAATATGGCGCGATGCTCGATCAGATTCTCACCGACCGAAGGATTTGCATGCACCATCTTGATCCCAAGTGGCTCAAGAATTTCGGGATCGCCAATTCCCGAACGTTCCAGAATGGAGGGTGTTGCCAGAGCGCCGCCGGACAGGATAACTTCTCCATCGACCCTGAATTCCTCCGGACGGCCCGAGACGATCGCAGCCACCCCGATCGCCTTCTTGTCTTCGAACAGCACGCGATCGACGACAGCGTCAGTTATGACGGTCAAATTGCTGCGCGCCATCGCCGGACGCAGAAAGGCCTTGGCGGCGCTTTCGCGCTTGCCCTTATGCACTGTGCGGGGGGCGTAGCCGATGGCCACGCTGTCGTCGGGTTCGTTCATGTCGCGCTTGCTGGCCCAGCCCAGCGCGTGGCCGGCGGCTACCTGGGCCTCGGAGAGGCGGTCGCGATGCGTGGGCAGGGTGATATGAATGGGTCCCTTGTCGCCGCGAGTCTCGGCGGCGCCGAGTTCGTGATTCTCGAGTTCCGAATAAGCCTGGCCGATATGCTGCCAGTTCCAGTCTTCGCTGGTCTGTTCCGCCAGCGAGTCAAAATCGGCGGGCATGCCGCGAACATACATCATGCCGTTGATCGACGTCGAGCCGCCCAGCACCCGGCCTCTTGCCCAATATTCGGACTTGTTCGCGGTCGAGGCTTCCGGCTTGCTTTCATGCGCCCAGATATGGTTCGGGTCGGCCATGACCTTGGCGATGCCCTTTGGCATGTGTATGAGGGGATTCTTGTCGCGCGGTCCGGCCTCGAGCAGCAGCACCTTGTTTTCCGGCCGTTCCGAGAGACGATAGGCGAGCACGCAACCAGCAGCACCTGATCCCACGATAATATAATTATACTCGGTCAAAAATTCTCTCCCTTGCTTTTATAAACCTAACTGCCATAGATTAATAGAGTACGCAATTGTTTGGATCAGGAATCGAACCGATGGTGGAAATAGTTTTTGTCGAAGCCGATGGCGAGGAAATCACGGTGGATGCCGAAGTCGGTGAACCATTGATGCGAGCAGCCAAGAATGGAGGAGTCGCCGGTGTCGTAGCCCAATGCGACGGGTCGATGGCCTGTGGCACGTGTCAGGTTTATCTTGAGCCAGACTGGTACCAGCGACTCGAAGGCCCTTCCGAAATCGAAGGCGATCTTATTGAATTCTCGCTGTTTCCGCGCGAAACGTCCCGGCTTTCCTGCCAGATACCGGTCGTGGCGGAAATGGAAGGCATGCGGGTGTCAGTACCGGAAGCGCAGCTATAAACCTATTGATTGTAGATTAATGCTCTGATAGTCTCTGCGAGGCAACGTTAAAGGGAAGCCCATGACCAAACCAGCGCTTGAGGAAATGACAAGCAAACCGCTCGTGCAGACGATCAACATGCTGACGGACAGCCAGCAGACGGCTATCCGCAAAATATCCTCGCACGACAATGCACGCGTCCCGAAAATCGAGGCCACCAGGCCAGTTTCGATGTTTACCGGCCAGGAATTCTATGATCTCGAGCAGCGGCATATCTTCAGGAAGCGAGCCGTTCCCCTGACCCTGTCGATGATGGTGGGCGAGCCGGATACGGTGTTTGCACATGACGGCTACGGCATTCCGCTGCTGGTGAGCCGGGACAAAAAGGGTGAAGTCCACGTCTTTCTCAATGCCTGCATGCACAAAGGTGCAAAATTGCTGGAAGGATGCGATCCTGTCAAAAAGGGACGAATTACTTGTCCCTACCATGCCTGGACATATGGCATTGATGGCAAGCTTCTGGCGGCAGCGCGATCCGAGACGTTCGAGAATTTTGACAAGTCCAAGCACAATCTGGCCGAACTTCCGTCTCGGGAAGCGGGCGGATTTATCTGGGCCATGCTCGACCGGCATGCGGAGCCCGATTTTTCAAGCATGGATGAGCAGCTTGTCGCCGACATGGCAGCATTCGATATCGACAGCGCATATATTTACGGGCGCAAGACTTTCCATCTCGACGCCAACTGGAAGTGTGTACTTGAGCCATTTCTGGAAGGCTATCACGTCCAGCGGCTGCACGCGAAAACAGTGGGGCCTCTGTTCGCGGATGTGCCCAATGTGACGGATGTTCTCGGCGTCAATATCCGGCAGATTTCGGGGAAGCTCAACTATACCCCCGACTGCCTGGATATCCCGAACGAGAATATCCACAAGTCGGTTACCCACGCCTATAATATATTCCCGAATGGCGTGGTGGTTACCAGCCCCTATTATATCAGCGTGATGTTTCTGATGCCCACAGCGGTTAACAGAACGACCGTCCAATATTTCATGCTGACCCGTTCGCCTGACGACAATGAAAAGGCGAAGGAACTGTACAAAAAATCCTATGACATGATTGTGGACGTGTTCGGCAATGAAGATTTCTGGGCCGCACAAATGTCGCAAGCCGGATTGGAAAGCGGCGCGCTTGACGAGGTCGTCTATTCCGGCCTCGAGGAGACAATCCCACGTTATTATGACATTCTGGAAAGCTGTCTACCACAACAATAATCAAAACAACCTGGGAGAGTTTTTCGCGTGCAAACCATTTTCAGTGCCTTGCAGTGGTGGCAAAAAAGCCGGACCGATGTGACGGCGCTCTCGCTCGGCGGTGACAATATCAGCTATGGTGAATGGGTACCCTGGATCGACAGGGTCGCGGCCCAATTGCTCAAAATGGGTGTTGAAAAGGGGGACAGGGTCAACGCCTGCGGTGCCAACAGCCTGGAATATTGCACATTGGCAATGGCTGCCATGCGCGCCGGCGCAATAATTGCGCCGCTGAATGCGCGCTTCACCGCTCATGAGCTCCGGGAGATTGTTGAAGATCATGCGCCGCGACTGATCTTTGCCGCCGAAGAACAAGCGGAAAAATTCTCTGGAACGGGCGTTCCCCTTCATGATTTTTCGAAAATAGCGGGTCTGAGACAAGGTGAGCCGGCAGATGTCACTTGCGACCTTGATCCCGATGACTGTGTGGTGATCATCTCCACCAGCGGATCGACGGCAAAGCCGAAAGGCGTGATGTTCTCCCATCGCACCATGACGGCCTATGCGATGGCCAATGCCCTTGAGGACGGGGCGCTGCGCGATGGCGGCGGCGTGATCATCGTAGCGCCTCTCGCCACATCGGCCGGCATGGTCCAGCTCGTCCACTATTCGGTGCTCGGCTGCACGCTCTATTTCGAACCGCTATTTGACGCGGAACTGTTTCTCGATATCCTCATCAAGGAGCCGATCGTAAACTTTGCCGGTGCTCCGGCCTTTTTTGAGCGTATCGGTGCACTGCCGCGCTTTGCGGACGCGGACCTGTCCAGCCTGAAAACGGTTTCCGCCGGTGGTGCCCGCGTCACCCGCAAATTATATGACCTTTGGGCCGGCAAAGGCCTGCATATTCGGCAGACCTATGGCCAGACCGAAGCCGGCGGCAATTCGACGGTCAATCCGGTGGCCTTTGCCGCGAGTGACCCCGAGAAATGCGGATGGGGCGGAATATTCATGAAGCACAAGGTCGTCGATGAAAACGGCGACGAGGTGCCGCCGAACACCGAAGGCGAAATACTGATCCAGGGGCCGTCGGTGATGCTGGGATACTGGAACAATCCCGAGCAGACCGCAGCGGCGATCCGTAACGGCTGGTTGCATACCGGCGACATTGGGACAATCGACGAACGCGGCTTGATCACTTTTGTGGATCGGGTGAAGGATATTATCGTCTCGGGCGGGCTCAATATATCGGCGGCGGAAATCGAACGAGCACTGCTCGAATTTCCGGGCGTCGAGGAGGCGGTCGTCATCGCCGCCAAGGATGAAAAGTTCGAGGAAACGCCGATGGCCATTGTCTGGAGCGAGGGCGGGCTCGATATCCCTGCCCTTATCGAACATTGCAACGGCCGGCTCGCCGACTTTAAAGTGCCCCGCTATGTGGCGATCGAAGATGGACCTTTGCCCCGGCTTGCCACGGGCAAGCTCGACAAGCCGACATTACGGGAGAAATACAAAAACGCCCACCGGGAACTCCGCAAGGTGCGTTGAAGGAGAGTTTGATGGCAACAAAGACACATGACATTCCGGCCCACATTCACCCCGACCAGGTGTTCGCGTTCGACATCTACGCCGATCCCCGCATCGGGGACGATGTGCAAGGCACCTATAACAGGGCGCTGGAAAATGCGCCGGATGTATTCTGGACGCCGCTCAACGGCGGTCATTGGATCGTCCAGAGATATGATATTACTGCCGAGATCGTCAAGAATCCGGAGGTATTCTCTGCCAGGGAAATGCAGATACCGCGGGTCGAAAACCCGCCCTTCATGATCCCGTTGTCGGTCGATCCCCCGGAAAATGTCCCCTATCGCCATGCCTTGATGCCCCGATTTTCTCCACGAGCGGTTGCAGATATGGAACCGAAAATGCGTGAGATGGCGGTGAGGATCATCGAGGACGTTGCGGCAGCCGGCGAATGTGATTTCATTGCCGATGTCGCCTCACGGTTTCCTGTATCGGTGTTCATGGAACTCATGGGGTTGCCGCTCGACAAATTGCGCGAATTCCGGAGCATTGCCGACACTTATTTTAACGCAAGAACCAATGAAGAATTGCAGGCTGTATCAGGCCAGATTTTTGCGATCTTCACCGAGCTCATGGAATTGCGTCGTAACAACCCGGAAGACGACCTGATGAGCCATCTGCTGACCGTCAAGATCGCAGATCGGGATATCACCGACGAGGAAATCCTGGCCATGTGCTTTGTGCTGTTTCTGGGCGGAATGGACACGGTCACCAATGTCACGGGCTTCAGTTTCCAATATCTGGCAACCGATCAGGCCCTGCAGAAACGGCTTGCGGATGACCCGTCGCTTATTCCGCAATTTGCCGAAGAGGGTTTGAGGATGTTCGGGGTCATCGGCACCCCGCGTCTGGTGGTGAAGGACCATGAGGCTTTTGGCGTCGCATTCCGCAAAGGGGAGATGGTTTTGAATCTATTATGTCAGACAGGTCGGGATGACCACAAGATCGAAAATCCAAATATATTCGATATCGACCGCAAGGACAAACCGCATCTCAATTTCTCGACCGGGCCCCATCTGTGTCTCGGTCACGCGCTGGCACGGGCCGAGATGCGGGTTTTGGCTGAAGAGTGGCTGAAACGGGTTCCGCAATTCCAAGCGAAACCGGGAATGAAGCATGGCTTTCGCATCGGAACGGTATTCGCGATCGAAAGCCTGCCGATTTCGTGGACCGTCAACTGATGGCCGAAACATTGACAGCCCCGGTTGGGGCGGAAGGCCGCTATTGGGAAGCGTTGCGCGAGGGGCATCTGGAATTGCCGCAATGCGCTGGCTGTGGTCGCTGGCACTGGCCTGCGGTCTTTCGATGCGGTGAGTGCGGCAGCTGGCAGCATGACTGGAAAAAGCAGTCGCTGATTGGCACGGTATTTTCCTGGACCCGAACGCATCATCCTTTCGGCGGGACAGAATCGATCGACAAGCCGTTCACATCCGTACTCGTCACCCTCGATGCCGTTCCAGTCCGATTGATCGGAATTCTGGGGCAGGCAGAGGGGGATGTCGCCATTGGAGATCATCTAGAAGGCCAGGTTGAAACCATGAAATTCCGGGACAGAGATATGCCGGCGATCCGTTGGAGCAAGAGCCTATGACCGGATTCCTGTTCAAGAAAACAGCCGTGGCCGGTGTCGGCTATCGCCAGTATCCGCGCGGGACTGCCGACCTGCCCGAGCGGGGCGTTTTGGTACGAGCCATTATCGACGCCTGTGATGATGCCGGATTTGATCCGGCTGACGTCGACGGCTTCGTGTCCTATGGCGACGATCATAATGAACCCGTCCGGTTGATGTCCGATCTGGGCACCAAGGAACTGAAACTGTCGACCCAGGTGTGGGGCGGTGGCGGCGGCGGCATCGCAGGAACATTTCAGCTCGCAGCATCCGCCATCGTCACCGGGCAGGCGAATGCGGTCATCATCTTCCGGGCGCTGGTCGAGGGCAATAGCGGCCGCCTGGCAGAGGCGGTGATGGCGCACCATCTTAACGACCATATGGTCGGTGCGGGGATGGTCGCACCGGCACAGATTTGCGCCATGCGCGCCCAGCGCATGCTCGAATATCACGGGGTGCCAAAATCGACCTGCGAGGAATTGGTCCGCGCATCCTATTATCACGGTAGTCGCAACCCGGACGCGGTTGCCTATGGCAAGGATCTGGATGTCGATAATTACCGGACCTCGCGCTGGATCGCGGAGCCGTTTCGCCTGTTCGATTGCAGCCGCGAGAATGATGGTGCGGGCGCGTTGCTGATGGTGTCCTCGGACGTTGCCAAGGATCTGGCCAAGAAACCGGTGAAGCTTTTGTCCGCTGCCCAGGGCGCGGAGAAAGGCTGGGGCGACTTGCTCGAGAATGACGACGCAGACCTTTACGCGACGACAGGTTTCCGGGCGATCAGGCAAAGATTGTTCGAGCAGGCCGGGTTAACTCCGGCCGACATTGATGTGGTACAGCTCTACGAGAATTTCAGCGCGCAGGGCGTGGCGTCCTTGATTGATCACGGGTTTTGCACTTACGAAAATGTCGCCGAATTTGTCCGGTTCGAAAATTTGATCGCACCTAATGGCAAGCTGCCCGTCAATACTTCGGGTGGTAATTTCGCCCATGGCTTCGTCCACGGAATAGTCTGTGCCGTCGAGGCTATCCGGCAGCTACGCGGTGAATCGGCAAACCCAGTGCCTGATGCCAAGACCTGCCTATTGGCGGGTGGGCCGGGCTCGCCGACCATCAGTTCCGCGATATTCGGTGTTGATTGAAGGCTTGTCCTCGCGCATCGCATCGGTGCGAACGCGAATACCGAGGATCAATGTCCGCAGAGCTTCCAGGAAAATCTGTTCGTCGTCATATGGGTTTGCGGCCATGGATTCCGCAAGATTTGGATATCGTTTCCCGTCAAATGCCGGCATGCTCGGCGAGCCGCTCGCGAGCGCCGCTGCCTGAAAAAGCGCGGAACCATAAGTGAGCTTCTCGATCGCTTCCAATATCGCCATGTGGAGTTCGCGGGTCTCGGGATAGCCTATTACCGCACGTTCGTAGGCACCAAGCATCAGGTGGCGCGGGAAAAATTGCAAAATCAATGGCGCCGCATTGGGATAGCGCAGTAGTGCCTTTCTGGTGTCGAGGCAGATCTGGATCGTTCTTGTTTCCCAATCAGCGGACTCATCCTCCGCAAATCTGGCGAGCGAGAGAATTTCACGCGCCACCTCTTCCAGCAGATCTTCCTTGTGCTGGAAATGGTGATAGAGCGATGGGGATTTGACATCCATTTTTCGCGCCACAGCACCGAGGCTGAAGTCGGAAAGACCATTTTCTTCAATAATTTCAAGCGCGGCCTGGACAGCCGTTTCGCGCGTTATCAATGCCTTTTTCGGACGGGCCAAGCCTGTTTCCCCTTGTTTTGCAGGAATCCTGTTTTCCTAACAGCTTCGAATTGTCAATGCGCTTGATCTTTTGCCGGTTCAGCAAGTTCTGGCTCTGGCAATGCAATCAGGTCTATTTCAAAACCCTCCAGCCAGCTCATCCCCGAAACTTGCTCTGCCATTTGCGGTTGCGACGGAGTGATCGCATTCAGATTTGCCCCGGATTGCCCATTGGCGCGCTTCCAGCCTCCGCCATGTCCCCAGCCGTGCGGATAAGCAACGCAGCCCCGGCGCACCTCATCGGTCAGACTGATCCTCACCTCTATCTCGCCCCATTGCGATCGCATGAGGACGTCAGAACCGTCTGCGATATGTCGATCAGCGGCATCGGCAGGATGGATCAACAGCCTCGGCTCATCGCCGCGGACCAGCTTGTCGACATTGTGCATCCAGCTGTTGATTGATCGCAGCTTGCGCAAATTGATCAGCCGGAGACTGTCTTTACCACGTTCGGGGCAGGCGGCGAGCCTCTCTATTTCTGATGCCGCGACATCGTACCAGAGGTGGATCTTGCGATCCGGATGCCCGATGCGTTTCTTAAAATCGAACGCCCACCTCCCTCGCTCGATCATGATGCCATGAGGCTCGTTTTTCAGGCTTTCGAGCGACAGCTCGTCCTGTCCTTCGACACCTGCGCGCAATTCGGCATCCGCAATTTCGAAGGGAGTCCTCGAAAAATACTTGTCTGCCTTTCCCATGCGCTCGGCCAGTTCCCGCAGAATGTCAAATTCACCCCTCGCTTCGCCAACCGGCGGAATGACCGCATCGACATATTGGGCAAAGGGCCGGACCATGTGGTTCATGAAAAACTGGTTCATGTCATCGCGTTCCAGAGCGGTGGTCACCGGCAGGATATAGTCGGCGTGCCGCGACGTTTCGTTCACATAGAGGTCGAGTGCGACCATCAGGTCCAGCTGCGCAAATCCCTCGGGCAGGCTGGGGCCGTTGGGCATGGACATGACCGGATTGGCCCCGACCACCATCAGCGACTTTATCTGGCCCTCGCCGGGCGTGATCATTTCTTCGAACAGTGTCAGGCTGGGCTGGGATCCCCAGACACTGGGCAACCCGCTGACACGCGAAGGAAGGCCTCCGAGCGCTGCGCCGGGCGCGATGCCACGGAACTGTTCGGCCTTCGCCGAACCGCCATGCCCCCATCCCACACCACCGGGCGTGTGAAATTTGCCTGTGATGACGTTCAGGGTGTTAAGGAAAATATTGGTTAGCGTAGAAAAGCTGCCGCGACAGATTCCGACGCGCCCCATCGCGGCGGCTCTCGGACTATTGGCGAAATTCCTCGCAAGAGCGCGGATCGCTTCGGCCTCAATCCCGCAGCGCGCTTCAGCGATGTCCGGCGTGATCCATATGATCGCCTCGGCAAAAGCCTCCCAGCCGGTGCAGTTGTCGGCAAGAAATTGCTTGGCTTGCAGCTCCTCGCTGACGATCACCTGCAACATCGCTCCGATCAGCCAGACATCGCTGTCGGGGATGATCGAGACATGTTCATATTTGCGGGCGGTTTCGGTTCGTCTCGGGTCGACAACAATGACTCGCCCGCGGCTCGCGATGGCGTCGAGATCCTCGCGAAACCGCGGGGCGATCAACAGCGAGCCGTGGCTGACCAAGGGATTGGACCCGAAAATCATCAGATGGTCGCAATTCACTAGATCGGGGAAGACGAAGGCATGGGTGCCGAACATCAATTCGGTGGCCAAGACTGGCGAGGCAATATCTTCCGATCCGGGCGTATAATGCCTGGTGCATCCCATGGCCTGTTGGAACAGGGCATTGGCCATCGCGCTGGGCCAGCCCATGCTGGGCGGGTTGCCGGTGTTCATGGCGAAGGCCTGCGGGCCATATTGGTCCAGCACCGACGACAGCCTCTGTGCAATGTCGCCGAGAGCCTCATCCCAGCCGATCCGCACGAATTCTCCAGGCCCGCCTGCTCGTTTCATCGGAAATGTGACGCGGTCTTCGTCATGGACCAGAGCTGCGAGCGCAGGACCTTTCACGCAGATATGGCCTTGCGAATGCGGATTGTCGTGGTCGGGCCGAATCTTGGTAATCTTGCCGTCCGCCACGGTCGCTACCATGCCGCACAGCGCCTCGCAAATGCGACAATAGGTGACATGATCACCGTCGTGGCCCGGTTCGCTTGCGATTCTGTTTTCCTGTTTCAACGGCTTCTCCTTGTCCTGTTGCCGGCCCAAACTCTGTTCAACCCGGTCGCTATTGTGACGGCAATGGCCGGGTTTCCGGGGATAAAATGCAAGTTTTCATTTCTCTATTGCAATTAAACCTAATGACCGTAGAATAATGTTTGTCGTTCCGCAAGAGAGCGGTTTTGGAGGGAAATGTCGAAATGTCGAAAAATTCAATGCATCTGAAATTCTTTGCGTCTGCTGGGATGGCAGCAATGACGGCAGCGTTGCTCTCTGCTTCGCCAGCGCAGGCGCAGGATCAGAATCAACCCGTGTCCGGTGGGACAGCTGATTCGGATGATGCGCAAGATAGCTCCTATTCAGATTCGAATATGATCATCGTCTCGGCTCGCCGACGTGACGAAAGACTGATCGATGCGCCGGTGGCGATAACCGCCGTCTCGGGCAAAACACTGGACAAATACGCTGTCAGTTCGGTTACTGATCTTTCGCAACAGGTGCCCAATCTCATCGCCGGCAAGGCTGCCTCCGGATCCTCCGCTTCGATATTCCTGCGCGGTGTGGGCTCAACCGCATTAAGTGCCGGCTTTGACCAGTCGGTGTCCTTTGTCATTGACGGCCTGCCGATGAGCCGCGGTCGCGAAATTTCACTGCCCCAATTCGATATTCAGCGCGTCGAAGTTCTCAAGGGACCCCAGGCGCTCTTCTTCGGCAAGAATACTACCGGCGGATTGATCAGCATCGTGACCAACGGTCCGGAGGATTATTTCGAAGCGGGTGGCAAGGTCGGCTACGGCTTCGAAGCAGAACAGAAATATGTCGAGGCTTTTGTTTCGGGACCGCTCAGTGACAGTTTCCGTCTGCGCCTTGCTGGCCGCTATTCCGACAGCGAAGGTGCGTTCACCAACAGCGCGTCAGATGTCTATCCCTCCCCGATCAATTTCCTGACCGGAACCTTGGGAACGCCAAATCAGATCAATCGCACTCGCAACTCTAAGAAAAGAGGCGGGGCGGAAACCTACGGGCTGCGGGCCACCGCTATATG
>CAXIBD010000078.1:0-13846 GCA_964022135.1 uncultured Sphingomonadales bacterium
CAAAGGCCTGGCCCTCGCGGATCGCGATCGGGGTCAGCTGCACGCGGTCGGTGACATCACCGACGGCATAGATGCTCTCGACATTGGTCCGGCTATATTCGTCGACAATGATTGCATCCTTGTCGTTGATCGCCACGCCGGCTTTTTCCAGGCCCAAACCGTCAATTTTCGGACGCCTTCCGGTCGCCGCGAGCACCACATCGGCACGAACGGGGTCTTTTTTGCCGTCCATGTACACATCGAGCGCGCCATCATCGCGCTTCTCGATCTTGTCGAAGGCGCAGTTGAACTTGTAGCTGATGCCCTTGGCGAGCGAGATCTGGATCAGCCGGTCGCGGACGCTTTCGTCATAGCCGCGCAGGATGATGTCGGACCGGTTGACGACGGTGACATCGCTGCCCAAGCCGTTGAAAATCCCGGCGAATTCATTGGCGATATAGCCACCGCCGGAGATGATGATGGACTCCGGCAGCGTCTCCAGATGGAACATGTCGTTCGAGGTCGACATATGTTCGCTGCCGGGAAAATCGGCTACCGCGGGCCATGCCCCGACCGCAATCAGGATATATTTAGCAGTCACGGTCCGTCCACCACCCAGGCTGATCTCATGCGGCCCGGTCAGTTCGGCCCGTTCGAGAATGATCTCGACGCCATGATTTTTCAGCGTGTCCGTATAGGCGTTGTTGAGCCGGTCGACGTCCTTGAGGACATGGTCGCGCAGTCTTGCCCAGTCGAACCGGGCATTGTCCCAGGTCCAGCCGAAATTCTTGCCGTCTTCCAGGTCCTCGGAAAAATGCGAACCGTAGACCAGCAGCTTCTTGGGCACACAGCCGCGGATGACGCAGGTACCGCCAACACGGAATTCCTCCGCTACAGCGACCTTTGCGCCGTAGGACGCCGAAACCCGCGCTGCCCGCGTTCCTCCGGAACCTGCCCCGATAACGAACAGGTCATAATCATAGTCAGCCATCTGTAATTCCTTGTTGTCAGGTGCCGAAGGCCCTTTTTTTCAGTTCTTCGGTCGATGCGTCCAGGCGGTTACCATCGTCGGCCGAAAGCGTGTTGGCCATTTGCTTGCCCAGTTCCACGCCGAACTGATCGAACGGATTGATATCGAGCAAAACCGCATTCACGAAAGTCCGATGCTCGTAGAAAGCGAGCAGCGCTCCCAGCGAACGTGCTTCCAATGCGTCCAGTAATATGGTGACCGATGGTCTGTCACCCGGATAGTTTCGATGACTGTCATCGGATTTCTTGCCCGCCATCAAGGCAGCGCCCTGCGCGAAGCAGTTCAGCAGCAGGCTATTGTGATGCGCCGGGTCCAGGGAATCGCCCGACTCTATGACGGCGACAAATTCCACGGGCACCAGATGCGTGCCCTGATGGAGCAGCTGGAATACCGCGTGCTGCGCATCGGTGCCGACGCCGCCCCAGACGATCGGGCTGGATTGCAGCGACAGCGGTTCGCCTTCCAGCGTCACCGACTTGCCGTTGCTTTCCATTTCCAGCTGCTGGAGATAGTCCGGCAGCAGGCCGAGCCGCTCGTCATAGGCAAACACGGCTCTGGTTTCGCAGGCGCGCACCTGGGCATAATATTGGTCGGAAAACGCAGCCAGAACCGGAATGTTCCGGTCCCACGGGGCCTCCTGAAAATGCTGATCCATCGCCGCGGCTCCGGCCAGCAGATCGGCGAAGACCTCGTAGCCCAGAGCGAGCGCCACGCTGAAGCCGATCGAGGACCAAAGGGAATAGCGCCCGCCTACCGTCTCGGAAAATGGCAATATCCTGGTTTCGTCGATCCCCCATTGAACCGCCTGTTCCGGATTGGCGGTCAGCGCCACGACCTGGCCGAGGGGATCGGCAACCCCCTGCTCCTGCATCCAGTCGAGCACCGAATGGGCGTTCAGCAGGGTCTCCGCGGTCGTGAAGGTCTTGGAAGCGATGACGAGCAATGTCCTGTCGGCGGCAAAACGCTCGAGGACGGGCTCCAGAGCGGTGCCGTCAATATTCGACACCACCTCCAGTTCATATTTCTCGTCGCCGAGCCTGAGCGCCCGGTGCAGCATCCTGGGTCCCAGCGCCGATCCGCCGATGCCGAGATGGATGATCTGCGTGAATTCGCCGAGGGCACCGGAATCGATGATTTCGATCAGGCTTTTCATGCGCCGGTGGAGCGCGCGGGCATTCTCGACGCTCGCCGGGTTTCCCGTGCCGCGTTCCGCGCAATGTTCGGCCGCCCTGCCCTCGCTGACATTTACGGGTTCACCGGAGAGCAATGCCCCGGTCTTGGCGGAAAGCCCGACGTCATCGGCCAGCGCGTGGAAGGCCTGTACGGCGGCTTGGGTGAGATGGGTTTTCGAAAAATCGAAATAGATACCCGCCTGCTCCAGCCCGAACTGCCGCGCCCGATCGCCATTTTCATCGAACATGTGATTCAGCGTTTGCTGTGGAAGCTTTCTGATCGTCCGCCAAAGGTCTGAAGTCATTCTGTAATCCGATCTCTGAGTGCCTGAAGTGCGAGCCCCGTTGACCGTTACTGCCCTATCCGCCGGACAGGCGGGTCTCAAGCCGAAAATAGCCGGGGCTAGCAGGACGCAAGAATTCTTGACGTCACAGCCATTGTCAGCAAAGGGGCGCCATGACGCGAAACAAAGCAGAACGATCGGAAACCCGCGACTTTGTCGCGTTCCTTGTAAAACTCGCCATATTCATCCTGATATTGCGCAGTTTCATTTTCTCTCCCTTCAATATTCCATCGGAGTCGATGCAGCCCCGCCTGGTCGTCGGCGACTATCTGCTGGTGGCCAAATGGCCCTATGGTTTCTCCCAGTATAGCCTGCCGTTCAGCGCTCCCCTGATTCCCGGGCGGATATTGCCGCATTCGCCCGAGCCGGGCGACGTTGTTGTGTTCAAGGCACCTCCCAACGCCCACGACGATTATATCAAAAGGGTGATCGGCCTTTCCGGTGACATCATACAGGTCACAGACGGTATAGTATCGATCAACGGGACCCCCGTGGAACGGAAGAAAATCGATGATTTCGAGCTTCCGGTGACCCCCAACAGTCCCTGCTATCGCCCCGAGTTCGAAGCGACGGCGCGGGACGGCACGTTGATTTGCCACTATCCGCAATATCAGGAAACGCTGCCCAACGGGGTCACTTATCGAGTCCTGGATGTTGACCAGAATTCGGAAGGCGACAATACTCAGGCCTTTGTTGTGCCGGAGGGCCATATGTTCTTGATGGGTGATAACCGAGACCGCAGCGCCGACAGCCGCTTTCCTGCTCAGGAAGGTCAGGCCATCGGCATGGTGCCCGAAGAGAATCTCGTCGGCAAGGCGCTGATTTCCGTGTTTTCAACGGACGGTTCGGCCGAATGGATCAAGCCGTGGACCTGGATTAGCGCGGCCCGCTGGGACCGGATCGGAAAAACATTTTGAACCGCTCCGACTTTCTCGAATGGATCGCCGGCATCACGGACAAGACCCCTGGCGCGCCAGAGCTTTATATCAGAGCCGCGACTCACGGCAGCCACGGTGAAGAAGATTATCAGCGTCTGGAGTTTTTGGGTGATCGAGTCCTCGGGCTGGTGATCGCCGATCATCTCTATAACCAGTTCCCGCACGAGCCCGAGGGGCAATTGTCGCAACGCCTGAACGGACTGGTTTCCGGTCCGGTCTGCGGCGATGTTGCCAAGGATATCGGTGTTGGCAATCATGTCCTTCTGGGCAAACAGGCCCGTGACGATGGCGCGCGGCAAAGCGTCAAGGTCCTGGGGGACGTCATGGAATCCCTGATTGGCGCGGTCTATCTCGACCACGGAATGGAAGCGGCCCGCAGCTTCATTCTGCGTCACTGGGGAAGCCGGCTTTCCGCAACGGTCGCCGATGTCCGGCATCCCAAATCCGCGTTGCAGGAATGGGCTGCGGCCAACAATCGCAAGATTCCGGCCTATGAACTGGTCGACAAAAGCGGGCCCCATCACGATCTGAAATTCACCGTTCGGGTGAGTGTCAGCAAAATAGGCGCGGTCGAAGCCACGGCTTCCGCCATTCAGGCGGCCGAGACCGAGGCTGCCAGGAAATTTCTGGAAAAATTCACATGACTCAAAAATGCGGCGTAGTGGCATTGATTGGTGCGCCCAATGCCGGCAAGTCCACCCTGATAAACGCGCTGGTCGGGCAGAAGGTGGCGATCACCAGTTCCAAGCCGCAAACGACGAGGACGCGGCTCCTGGGCATTGCCATTGAAGCGGACACGCAGCTTCTGCTGGTCGACACGCCGGGCATTTTCGAACCGCACCGCCGTCTTGACCGGGCGATGGTGTCTGCTGCCTGGGAAGGCGCAGAGGATGCCGATATTATCGTGATGCTGGTCGACGCGCGCGCGGGTCTGGGCACAAAGGTCACCTCGATCGTCGAGCGGATCAAGCACCGGTCGGAAAAGACCATCCTGGTGATGAACAAGGTCGATATCGCCGCCAAGGACAAGATGCTGGGTCATGTCGTCAAGCTGCACGAACTGGCGGATTTCGACGAGACATTCTTTGTCAGCGCCAAGACGGGCGACGGTCTCGAAGAGCTGAAAGCCTATCTGACCAAGGCGATGCCGGAAGGTCACTGGCATTTTCCCGCCGACCAGGTGTCGGATGCCAGCGAGCGCATCCTGGCCGCAGAAATCACCCGCGAGCAGGTGTTCCGGCAGCTGCATGCCGAGCTGCCCTACGCTACCGCGATCGCGATGGAACAATATAAGGAGCGGCCCGACGGCTCGCTGGAGATCCACCAGCAGATCCTGGTCGAAAAGGCCAGCCAGAAGGCGATCATCCTTGGCAAGGGTGGCCACCAGATCAAGGAAATCGGCGCCAAGGCGCGGGCAGAACTGTCCGGGATCCTGGGGAAACCGGTGCATCTGTATCTTCACGTCAAGGTCAGCGCCAACTGGGATGAAGACAAAAGCCTCTATCAGGATATGGGCCTCGATTGGGTCAAATAGGGGCGGGCTTCCGGCTTCTGGTCATAATCTGTAGCCGGCAGTAGGTAGTTTACCGGATAGGCGGAGGCAGTGCCCGCGAATATTTGCGAAGACCAGAGGTGCCCGAACGGTTTGGTGCATCCAACCGCATTCCGCGCAAGCCCAACCCGATCAATCGCAACAAAGGACCTTCAATGAGCCACGTATCGCACGATCTCCACGCCGAGTTTCCCGACGACGGCGATATTCTGCATGACCTGAAAATTTCAGACGGACATTTCCGCACCCTTTCAGACCGCTATCACGAGATAAACAAGGAACTGCATCGGATTGAATCGGAAGTCGAAGCGGCATCCGATGAGCGCAGCGAAAACCTCAAAAAGCAGCGGCTGCTCATTCTGGACGAAGTCGCTGCCGTGATTTCCAAGGCCAAGGCGAGCTGACTGCCTGCCGCATCAGGAGGACGAGGCGGAGCCGCTTCGCCCTCCTAATCGGCAACCATGTTATTCTGCCTTGGCTTTGGCCGGTGCTTTCTTGGCAGCGGGCTTCTTTTTCGCCGCTGGCTTTTTCTTCGCAGCAGGTTTTTTCTTCGCCGCCGCTTTCTTCTTGGGAGCGGCTTTTTTCGCCTTCTTTTTGGCTGGGCCCTTGGCAGCGCGATCGTCGATCAGCTGGGCCGCTTCTTCGAGAGTCAGCTGGTCCTTGTCGACCGTCTTGGGCAGTGACGCATTGGTCGTGCCATCGGTGACATAGGGGCCATAGCGGCCGTCCATCAGCTTGATCTCGGCCTCGGTGCGCGGATGCGCGCCCATGATCTTGAGCGGCTCCATCTTGCCGCGACCACGGCCACCGCCGTTTTTGGCCGCATCGGCAAGCTTGGCGACCGCAGCGTTCATGCCGATTTCAAAGACTTCAGGCGTGTTTTCGAGTCTTGCCGACTTGCCGTTGTGGCTGAGATAGGGGCCGTAGCGACCGATCTGGGCCATCACCGGTTCGCCGGTTTCGGGATGGATACCGACCTCGCGGGGCAGCGACAGCAATTTGACCGCCCATTCCAGCCCGAAATCTTCCGCCGGAATATCCTTGGGGATGGATGACCGCTTGGCTTCCTTGCCCTCGCCCTTCTCGACATAGGGTCCGAAACGACCGACTTTCTTTGTGATCTTCTCGTCGCTGTCCGGATCGACGCCCAGTTCCTGCGGACCTTCGTCCTCTTCGGCATTGGCACCGCCGCCCTGGGCAAAACGCCGGGTGAACTTGCACTCGGGATAGTTGGAGCAGGCGACAAAGGCGCCGAAGCGGCCGCCGCGCAGGGCCAGCTTGCCCTCGTTACAGCGCGGGCACAGCCGGGGATCGGTGCCGTCTTCCTTTTCCGGGAACAGATAGGGTTCGAGGAAGGTGTCCAGTTCCGCCGTAACTTCCGACGGCATTTTCTCCATCACTTCGACGGTCTTCGGCTTGAAATCATGCCAGAAGGCTTCGAGAATGGCCTGCCATTGTGCCCGGCCGCCGCTGACTTCGTCGAGTTCATCCTCGAGTCCGGCGGTATAGTCATAGGCGACATAGCGGTCGAAGAAGCGCTCGAGAAATCCGGTCAGCAGGCGGCCGCTTTCCTCGGCGAAGAAGCGGTTCTTCTCGATCCGGACATAGGCCCGGTCCTTCAGCGTCTTGATGATCGAGGCGTAGGTCGACGGGCGGCCGATGCCGAGCTCTTCCATCTTCTTGACCAGGCTGGCCTCGCTGTAGCGCGGCGGCGGCTGGGTGAAATGCTGGAGCGCGTCGACGGCTTTCTTGGCCGGGCTGTCGCCCTTGGACATGGCCGGCAGCAGGCCGCCGTCCTCGTCCTTGTCATCGTCGCGACCTTCTTCGTAGAGCGCCAGAAAGCCGGGAAATTTGACGACCTGTCCGTTGGCCCTGAGGCCGGTCTTGCCGGTGCCGTCGAGCATTTCCACGGTCGTGCGTTCGAGCCGGGCCGAGGCCATCTGGCTGGCCATCGCCCGCTTCAGAATGAGATCGTAAAGCTTGGCATGATCGCCGCTGCCAACGGTGTTCTTGGTAAAGCTGGTCGGCCGGATCGCTTCATGCGCTTCCTGGGCATTCTTGGCCTTGGTCTTGTAGATGCGCGGGCTGTCCGGGACATAGCTGGCGTCATAACGGTCGGCGATTGCCTTGCGCGCAGCAGAAATGGCGCTGCCGTCCATCTGCACGCCGTCGGTCCGCATATAGGTGATCGCGCCGTCTTCGTAGAGCTGCTGGGCAATGCGCATGGTGTGGCTGGCGGAATAGCCGAGCTTGCGGGCAGCTTCCTGCTGCAGGGTCGAGGTGGTGAAGGGTGGCGGCGGATTGCGGGTAAGCGGCTTGGTTTCTACCGTCTCGACGGTGAACAGGCCGTTTTCGACCGCCGTCTTGGCCAGCATCGCCTGCTCTTCGTTGGCGAGATCCATCTTGCCGAGCTTCTTGCCATCGTGCACCGTGAGACGGGCTTCGAATGCCTGGCCGCCCTGCTCCATCTGAGCGGTTACCGACCAATATTCCTGCGGCTTGAACGCCTCGATTTCCCGTTCCCGCTCGACGATCAGCCGGAGCGATACCGATTGCACGCGGCCAGCGGATTTTGCGCCCGGCAGCTTGCGCCAGAGAACCGGTGAGAGCGTGAAGCCGACCAGATAGTCGAGCGCGCGGCGGGCGCGATAGGCATCGATCAGATCCTCGTCGAGCGCGCGCGGATGCGCCATGGCTTCGGTCACGGCGGCCTTGGTGATCGCGTTGAAGGTCACCCGGTCGACCTTGTCGGGCAGCGCCTTCTTGTTGCGCAGCACTTCCAGAACGTGCCAGCTGATCGCTTCCCCTTCGCGGTCAGGGTCGGTCGCGAGGATAAGGCGGGTGGCCTTTTTCGACTCGTCGCTGATCGCCTTGAGCTGCTTCGCCTTGTCGGGATAATTCTGCCAGGTCATGGCAAAGCCGTCATCGGGATCGACCGATCCATCCTTGGGCGGAAGGTCGCGAATATGGCCGTAGGAGGCCAGTACCTTGAAATCCGATCCCAGATATTTTTCAATGGTTTTGGCCTTGGCCGGCGACTCGACGATAACTAGCTGCATATGTTCCAATTTTCTTTGTTCTCACGTATACGCGCGAGGCTGTGACATTGATTGGGCTTAGGTCAAGGCCCTGAAACAAGTTTTTTGTCAATGGCGTTCGCAACAGGGCTGTTCCGCGACTCTCAGTTTGACAGGCTGACCCGGGCCCCGGCGTGGCGGGTGAGGCGACCCGCCAATTCCAGTTCCAGCAGCGCCAATTGTACGGAAGACGGCGGCAAGCCGGATTGCCTGACAAGTTCGTCGACGGGCACCGGTGTGAAGCTGAGCAGATCAAGGACCGGCGTGCGGTTGGCGCTGTCACTGTCCCGGACATCTGCTTCAACCAAGAACTGGTCTTCCGGATCGTCACAAACTCCAGGGCCGAGACTTGCGGATTCTGCCCGCTCGTCGAAATGGCGGATCAGTTCCAGAATATCATCGGCTGACTGGATCAGCGTGGCGCCTTCGCGGATCAGTAGGTTGCAGCCCCGGGAACGCGGCTCCAAGGGAGAGCCGGGAACGGCCATGACCTGCCGGCCAGCCTCGGCCGCAAGCCTTGCCGTGATCAGCGATCCGGAACGCGGCGCCGCCTCGATCACCACCGTACCGCGGGTCAATCCGGCTATGATCCGGTTGCGATAGGGAAAATGTCTGGCGTGCGGCTCGGTCCCCGGCGGCTGCTCGGCGAGCAACAGCCCCCGCTCGGCGATCGCTCGCTGGATGCCCTCGTTTTCGGGCGGGTAGAAAATATCCAGTCCACCGGCGATGACGGCAATCGCTACCGCTCCAAGCTACCCCTGGTGCGCGGCCGTATCTATGCCTTTGGCGAGCACGGAGACCACCGAGATCCCCGCTTCTGAAAGATTATTGGCAAGATGATGAGCGAAGCGACAGGCGGCAGCCGAGGCGTTGCGTGCGCCGACCATTGCTACCATCGGTCGTTCCAGCAGTTCCAGTTGACCCAAAGCGAGCAACAGCGGCGGAGCATTGGCCAGTTCGGACAGCGGCGATGGATAGTGAGCATCGCCCAGAAACAGCATTCGCGCACCCAGAGCATCGATGGCTTGCATCTCGGCGTCGATGTTCCTGGCGTCGGCAATCCGCGGTGACCGTCCGCCGCCTCGTGCCGCGAGGTCGGGAATGGTTTCCAGAGCCCGCGCCGCCGAACCAAATCGTCTGATCAATTGCCGGTAGGTGACGGGACCGACATTCTCGGATCGAATAAGCCGGAGCCGGTCAAAGGCGTCCTGACCTACTCCCATTCACATCAAGTCCTTTTCGTCGACCCGACCTTCGGTTCCTCGCCGGCAATCAGCCGCTCGATATTCGCGCGATGCTTCCACAGCACCAGCAGCGCCAGACCGATGAACATGGGCATCATGGCATATTCTCCCAGAGCAAAGACCGCGATCGGCACCGATATGGCCGCCAGCATGCCTCCCACCGAGGAATAGCGCCACAGCGCCAGCGATCCAAGCCAGGTGACCGCAAATATCAATCCCGCAACGGGTACCAGGGCAGAAACGATGCCCAGCAGCGTCGCCACACCCTTGCCGCCCTGAAAGCGGAGCCAGACCGGATAAAGATGGCCGAGAAAGGCGCCCAGCCCGGCCAATACGCCGAGACCTCCGGAAACCTGAAGCGCTATATATACCGCCGCATAGCCTTTCGCCATGTCGAGCAGCAGGGTCAGCGCCGCCATGGCCTTGTTGCCTGTCCGCAGAACATTGGTCGCGCCGATATTGCCCGATCCGGTCTGGCGCAGATCACCGCCCCCAGACAGGCGGGTCAGAACCAGCCCGAACGGAACCGAGCCCAGCAAATAGCCGAACAATAACGCCAAGATTGGTTCTACCCACATAGACTGCACTTCAAATACCCCTTGTTCCATTCGCGCTATATTCACCGTCGGGGATGAGCAAGTATCAGGTCGGAAAAAACGGCCAAGGTCAAACGCCTGTCAGACGAACCGAAGCGGTTGCCGTTCCTATGCTATTCTGGCTAAAGGAAAAGCATGAGCGAAACGCAGACGGGCGAATGCCCTCCCTTGTTATTTTTCGACACCGGCGTCGGCGGACTGTCGGTGTTGAGCGAAACGGTAAAATTGCTGCCCAGCGCGCCGATCGTCTATGCCGCAGATTATGCCGGCCTGCCTTATGGCATGAAGTCAGAGGCGGAGCTGGCGGCGCGCGTGCCAGCGCTGCTCGGGCGTCTGGTCGAGCGCTACCGACCGGCGCTGGCGACCATTGCCTGCAACACCGCCTCGACCATTGCTCTCGATCATGTGCGGTCGGCCCTGGATATCCCGGTTGTCGGAACCGTGCCCGCGATCAAGCCGGCCAGCACCCTGACGAGGAGCGGCGTTATCGGTCTGTTGGGGACCCGGGCCACCATCCGGCAGCCCTATGTCGACCGGCTGGCCGCCGATTTTGCGTCGGACAAGATCCTGCTGCGCCACGCTGCGCCCGAACTCGTCTATGCCGCGGAGGCCAAGCTGCGGGGAGAGCCGCCGGATCCGGCAGTGATCCAGGCAGCCATGGCAGGACTGCTCGACCAGAACGGTGGCGAGCGCATGGATACGGTGATTCTCGCCTGCACACACTTTCCCCTGTTGCGCGAGGAACTGGCCGCGGCGGCCGACAGGCCGATCCGGTTTATCGACGGGGCGGAAGGGATCGCGCGCCGGATCGCCTATCTGACCAAGTGGCTGTCCTGGCCAAGCGAGAGCCGCGAAGGAATATTTGTGACAACCGGTGACCTGGCCGATGTCGAACCCTATCGATCCACCTTTGCAAAATATGGTATAGGACGATTTGAAAAGCTGTAAGTCCATGGCGAGGCTTGGCTTATTGCGAGTGGTTCGCGCTGGAAATTCCGGCAAAAGGCCGCTAAGAGCCCCAGCAACAAGACCGCAAGAACAGATTTGACGCAGGATTTGGTGACATAGTGGATTACGACAAGATATTCTCTCAGGCGATTGACCGGCTCCATACAGAGGGTCGCTATCGGGTCTTTATCGACATTTTGCGGAGCAAGGGTTCGTTCCCCAATGCCCGCTGCTTCGCGCACCACAACGGCCCGCAGCCGGTGACCGTCTGGTGCTCGAACGACTATCTGGCGATGGGCCAGCATCCCGACGTGATCGTGGCGATGGAAGAGGCGCTGCACGATGTCGGCGCCGGCTCCGGCGGCACCCGCAATATCGGCGGCAACACCCATTATCATATCCAGCTCGAGCGGGAACTGGCCGACTGGCACGGCAAGTCCGGCGCGCTGCTGTTCACCTCCGGCTATGTCTCGAACGAGGCGACGCTGTCGACGCTGACCAAGATCCTGCCGGGCTGCATCATCTTTTCCGACGAACTGAACCACGCGTCGATGATCGCCGGGATCAAGAACAGCGGCTGCGAGAAGCGGGTGTTCCGGCACAATGACCTGGAGCATCTGGAAGAATTGCTGGCTGCCGAGGATCCGGAGGTGCCCAAGCTGATCGCCTTTGAAAGCATCTATTCGATGGATGGTGATATCGCGCCATTGCACGCGATCTGCGATCTAGCCGACAAATATAATGCCCTCACCTATTGCGACGAAGTCCATGCCGTTGGCATGTACGGGCAGCGTGGCGGCGGCATTTCCGAGCGCGACAAGGCGGCCGACCGGATCACGATCATCGAGGGCACCCTGGCCAAGGCGGTTGGCGTGATGGGCGGCTATATTGCAGCAGACCAGAAGATCGTCGACGTGATCCGCTCCTATGCCCCGGGCTTCATTTTCACCACCAGCCTGTCACCGGTGCTGGTCGCCGGTGCGCTTGCCAGCATCCGCCACCTGAAGCAGTCGACCGCGGAGCGCGACGGCCAGCAGGCGGCAGCGCAGACGCTGAAGGACCTGTTTGCCGACGCCGGCCTGCCGGTGATGGACTCGACCACGCATATTGTACCGTTGCTGGTTGGCGATCCAATCAAGGCCAAGAAGATCAGCGATATCCTGCTCGCCGAATATGGCGTCTACGTCCAGCCGATCAACTATCCGACCGTGCCGCGCGGCACGGAACGGCTGCGCTTCACGCCTGGTCCGGCGCATAGCGAGGCGATGATGGTCGATCTGACCGAGGCTCTGGTCGAAATCTGGAGCCGCATGGATCTCGAACGGGCGATCGCGGCCTAGCCGCCGACGATAATCTTCGCAAATAGCCGGCTGTCAACATTGCCGCCGGAAAGGGTGATGGCGGTGCGATCGGTCAGCGGTATCTTGCCGGCCAATATGGCGGCGAGCGCCACCGCTCCGCCCGGTTCCAGTACCAGATGCAATTTCGCAAAGGCGACGCGCATCGCATGATGCACCTCGTCCTGCGTCACGGACAGGCCCAAGGCGTTGCGGGCCTTCAATATTTCAAAGGTTATCGGAGCGACCCGCAGTGTCTGTAGCGCGTCGCATTCTGTTGCCGGAGGGTTGTCGCCAACAGGAACGATCTTGCCGCTCTCGAGGGACCGCTTCATATCGTCCCAGCCTTCCGGCTCGACAACAACAATCCGGGCGTCCGGATTGGCCAGCGCGGAGCCGCTGGCTAGCCCGCCGCCGCCGCAGCACGCCACGATCTGGTCGGGTTCCGTACCGGTCAGGGCAAGCATCTGCTGGCGCATTTCCACGCCGCAGCTGCCCTGCCCCTCGACAATCCAGGGATCATCGAAGCTCGGCACCACCACGGCACCGCTTTTGGCGGCCAGATCGGCAGCCAGCTGTTCCCGGGATCCGCCCATGCGGTCGTAGGTGACGACTTCGGCACCAAGTGCCCGTGTATTGTCCAGTTTGGCCCTTGGAGCGTCTTCCGGCATGACGATGATTGCCGGGATGCCGAGCCGCCGCGCCGCCCAGGCGACGCCCTGGGCGTGATTGCCGCTGGAAAAGGCGACGACGCCGCGCGGCCGCTGTTCGTCCGTGAGATCGGTCAGGCGGTGCCAGCCACCGCGAATCTTGAAGGCCCCAATCGGCTGCAGGCATTCCGCCTTGCACCAGATGGTCCTGCCCTCGACCTCGAGTGGCAGCAGGGGAGTCGGTGGCAGGATGGCAGCAATTTTCTTTGCCGCCCGTTCCACGCCAGCGAGAGTGGGTTGCCGCTTCGGGTCCATCAGGTCTTGCTCTGTCATGGTCTCTCCCTATATGCGGGGTTCTCATTTCTCCAGCATTTAGAGTGAAAATCATGAGCAAGATATTGGTGATCGGCGCCGGCGGCGTCAGTTCGGTGGCGGTGCACAAGATGGCGCAGCTGATCGCGGCGGGCAACGGCACGTTCGGCGAGATATTGCTGGCCAGCCGGACGCGGTCCAAATGCGACGCGATCGCCGAGTCGGTCAAGCAGCGGACCGGCGTTGCCATCACCACCGCGCAGATCGATGCCGATGATGTGCCGGCGCTGACCGCGCTGATTGAGCAGGAAAAGCCCGATCTGGTGGTCAATCTGGCATTGCCGTATCAGGACCTGCCGATCATGGATGCCTGCCTGGCGACCGGGACCGACTATCTCGACACCGCCAATTACGAACCGCGCGACGAGGCCAAGTTCGAATATAGATGGCAGTGGGACTATCACGACCGCTTCAAGGAAGCCGGCGTCATGGCGCTGCTCGGCTCCGGCTTTGATCCCGGCGTGACCAGCGTCTTCACCTGCTGGCTGAAGAAGCATCATTTCGACCGGATCGACACGCTCGACATTCTCGACTGCAACGGCGGCGACCATGGCCAGCATTTCGCCACCAATTTCAATCCGGAGATCAATATCCGCGAAGTGACCGC
>CAXIBD010000079.1:0-13680 GCA_964022135.1 uncultured Sphingomonadales bacterium
CGCTGCAATATCTGAAACGGGCGATCGCCCTGGACCCTCGTGGCTCGATCCTCGCCGAGACGGCGCTGGTGCTGACGCTGCTCGCAGAGGGGAAGGACAAGCAGGCGCTGGAATATGCCGAGAAAATTGTCCCGTCCAGCACCAGTGTCGGTCCATATTATGACATCACCATGGCGATGGTATATGCCAAAAACGGCCGGATCGAGGACTCGCGCAAATCCTGGGGCCGACTGGTCGCCACCTATGGAGCCGAGAAAGATGAAAGTCCCGAGCAGTTGATCCGACGCCTGATCACCAATCCCCTGCTCGCCGAGCGCGCCGTCCAGCTGCTCCGCCGCACCGGCGTTATCAACGCCTGAGCCGAAGCCGTTGGTCACTCAGATACTGCGAAAAAAACCTGTCAAAAGCTTGCGTTCAGCCCGTCGACCACAAATTGCACGGCGAGTGCGCCCAGCAGGACTCCAAGCACGCGGGTGATGACCGCCTCGACCTTGTTGCCCAATATCCGCATCAGGGGACCGGCGGCGATCAGTCCGATCAGGGTGAGCAACAGCACCGATCCCAGCGCACCGAGAATGATCATCGCATTATCGATACCATCATTTTGCGAGGTCAGCAGCATGACCGCGGCAATCGAACCCGGGCCGGCGATCATCGGCATGGCCATCGGGAAGATCGAGACATCCTCGATTTCGGGCTGTTCGATGATTTCCTGGGCGCGATCCTCGCGCCGTTCGGTGCGTTTCTCGAATACCATTTCCAGCGCGATCAGGAACAGCATGATGCCGCCGGCAATGCGGAAGCTGTCGAGGCTGATGCCCAGCGCGCCCAGCATCTGCTCTCCGAAAAGCGCAAAGACCAGAAGGATGACAGCGGCAACCACGATCGCCCGGATCGCCATCACCCGGCGGTCGCGCGGCGGCGCATCACTGGTCAGGCTGGCGTAGATCGGCGCGCAGCCGGGCGGGTCAATCACCACGAAAAAGGTGATGAACGAAGAGATGAACAGTTCGATCATTTGCCGGGCGCAGGGACCGTATATTCGTGCACCCGCTTGAAGCTGCCATCATCCTGCGCCAGATCGGCATAGACGATGCGCGAGCCATCGTCCCGGAACGCGGCGTGCCAGACCAGGCTGCGGTCCGGCGAGGCTGCGGTCATGCCCTTGTCAGTCAGACCGGTCGGCACCGAATTCATGGGTATTTTCGCCTTGCACGAGGCCACGTCGGTTTCGACATAGTCGGGTTCCGCAAGCGGCTTGTCCAGCGCATCGCCATCATCGAACACCCATTTCCACTCGACCTTCCTGTTCGGCCGACGCTGGCCAAAATCCTGCTGCTGCCAGATGGTGGTGAAACGGCCCGTCTCGCCCTTGGCATTCTGCCAGGCGCCGGTGGAAACGGCCATGCTGCCATCGCAGGACATGTAGATATGATGGGGCTGCCAGGTGACCGCCTGCGCGGGATCGGCCCTGTCCTTCAGCCATTGCTGGGCATTGACCAGTTCCGGCGTGAACATGATCGCATCATCGGCAGCGGTTTCGCGGAATGCGGTCCATTGACCCTCTTCCTGCGCCAGTCGCGCAAAGGCGAGCTCGGCCTGCACAATGGCGCTTGGATTGGCGACGGGGTTGCCCATCACCCTGTCAAAGCGTTCCCGGTCGTTCAGACGGCCACCGCCAGCGGCACAACCGGCCAGCAGCAGTGCGATTCCCATGGCAGCAAATATACGCATCAGAGGCCCTTTGGCTTTTCCAGTCCGGCGCGAGCGGATGCCGCGACCAGCGTATTGCGCAATAGCACCGCAATGGTCATCGGGCCAACCCCTCCCGGCACCGGGGTGATTGCGCGGACATGGTCGAGCGCCTCTGCGGTGGCGACGTCGCCGACCAGACGGCCCTTGTCCTGGCCCGGCTCGGGATCCAGCCGGTTGATACCGACATCAATGACGACCGCGCCGTCTTTCAGCCAGTCGCCCTTGACCATCTCGGCGCGGCCGACGGCGGCGACGACAATATCGGCGCGGCGCACGACATCCGGAAGGTTGCGGGTGCGGCTGTGCGCCATGGTGACGGTGCAATTTTCGGCGAGCAGCAGCTGCGCCATCGGCTTGCCGACCAGGATCGAGCGACCGACGACGACGGCATCGAGGCCGGTGAGATCACCCAATGTATCCTTGAGCAGCATCAGGCTGCCGAGCGGCGTGCAGGGCGTCAACGCCTCTTCGCCATTGGCGAGGCGGCCGGCGTTGATCACGTGCAGGCCATCGACATCCTTGTCGGGGTCGATCGCCATGACCACGGCCTTTTCGTCGAGGCCCGCAGGCAGAGGCAGCTGGACCAATATGCCGTCCACAGTCTCGTCGGCGTTCAGCTGCTCGACCAGCCCGATCAGGTCGGCCTGCGCTACATCGGCGGGCAGCCGGTGTTCGAAACTTTCCATGCCAGCAGCGATCGTCGCCTTGTGCTTGGAGGCGACATAGACCTGGCTGGCTGGATCTTCGCCGACCAGAACGACTGCAAGGCCGGGCGCACGACCGGTCTGCTTCACAAAGGCGGGAACCGCTTCCCGAATTCGCTCGCGCAAACCGGCGGCAAAGGCCTTGCCGTCAATGATCTGCGCTGCGGTCAACCGAGCAGCGCCTGGGCCAGCGGCGGCAGGATCGCGTCCTGAAGAATGATGATGCCGATGATGACGACCATCGGAGTGAGGTCAATCGCGCCAAAATCCGGCATGATCTTGCGGATCGGATTGTAGATCGGTGCGGTCAGCGCATCGAGCGTCGTCCAGATGGCGCGAACAATATCGTTCTGCAGATTGATGACGTTGAAGGCGAGCAGCCAGCTCATGATGGCCTGCACGATGATGACGGTTATTGCCACGTTGAGCAGGATTGAGATGATCTGAAGAATTGCGAATGCCATGGCGGCCCCTTTATCGATAATCTGGCAGAGCGGCTAGAGCTTTGTCGCCGGTATCGCCAGAAATTTACTGTATCATCTATATAACACAGCCTGCCGTTTAATCAACCGACTCGAAATCGTCGCGAACCAGCGTACCCGCGCCCTTGACGGTGAAGATTTCCAGCAGCATCGCATGCGGAATCCGGCCATCGAGAATGACCGCCGCGTCGACCCCTTCCTGGACCGCTTTCACGCAGGTTTCGAGCTTCGGGATCATGCCGCCCGAGATGGTGCCGTCCTTGACCAGCTCGCTGATCGCCCGCGGGGCGAGATCGGTCAGCAGGTCGCCCTGCTTGTCGAGCACGCCGGCGACATCGGTCAGCAGGAACAGGCGTGCCGCGCGCAAAGCCGAAGCCACCGCTCCTGCCATGGTGTCGGCGTTGATATTATAGGTATGACCGTCGTCACCCACGCCGATCGGTGCGATCACCGGGATCATGCCGGCGGACGAAATCATGTCGACGACGCTGCGATTGACCGTCTTCGGTTCGCCGACATAGCCGAGATCGATGATCCGTTCGATATTGCTGTCGGGATCACGTTCGGTGCGGCGGAGCTTGGCCGCCTTGACGAAGCCGCCATCCTTGCCGGAGATGCCGATCGCCCGACCGCCGGCCTTTTCGATCCAGCTGACCAGTTCCTTGTTGATCGCGCCGGACAGTACCATTTCGGCGATCTCGGCGGTTTCCTTGGTGGTCACGCGCAAGCCGTCGACAAATTTGCTTTCGACCCCGACCCGCTCCAGCATCGCACCGATCTGCGGACCACCGCCGTGCACGACCACGGGATTGATCCCGACCGCTTTCAGCAGCACGATATCCTCGGCGAAATTGCGCGCCAGCGTGGCGTCGCCCATCGCGTGGCCGCCATATTTGACGACAAAGGTCTTGCCGGTATAGCGCTGCATATAGGGCAAGGCATCGGTGAGCGTTTCCGCCTTCGCGAGCATGGCGGGATCGGGTGAATGATCGGTCATCGGCGTCTTTCAGTATAGGGGTGCGGCAAAAGCAAGCACTTAATCAGCTTTTGGAGAGCTCTTTCACTTTTTCCAGCGTGCCGGTGACATGGCCTTCCGGTTTCATCGCGCTGTGGACAAAGGCGATCTTGCCGTCCTGGTCGATGACATAGCTGGTGCGGTTGGTCATCGCCAGGCCGGGCGCCATGCGGACCTGATAGTCGGCGATGATCTTGTCGTCCGCCCGGGCGACCGCGAACTTGTCGCGGCATTCGGAGGTCGAGAATTTCTTCAGCCCGTCGATATCGTCACCCGACATGCCGATCACGGTGGCACCCGCCGCATTGAACTCGGCGGTGGCATCGGCAAACATATTGGCCTCGATCGTGCAGCCCTCGGTGAATACCTTGGGGAAGAAATAGAGCACGACGGGCCCGTCCTTCAGCTTGTCGGCGAGCGAGAACTGGAATTCCTTGCCGGCCAGCGCGCCGGTCGTCGTGAAATCGGGGGCGGTCGCTCCCACTTCCAGCGGCTCGGTATTGGCATTGCGCAAATAATAGACAAAGGCACCGCCGCCCACGACGGCCACGGCCAGCAAAATCAATATCCATTTCTTCATGTCATCATTCCTGTTCGAGTTGCGCCTTCAGCGCATATAATTGGTCCAGCGCCTCGCGCGGCGACAGCGCATCGACGTCTAGCGCGCCCAGTGCCTCGCGCAAGCTATCGGATTTTTCTTCGACTTCTGCAAGGCTCGCCGCAAATAGGGGCAAATCGCCGAGGCCGGCGGCGAGGCCACCGGTTTCCGCCTTGCCGGCCTCGAGCTTGTCGAGCACCGACTTGGCGCGGTTCAGGACCGGTTTCGGGATGCCGGCCAGCTTGGCCACGGCGAGGCCATAGCTGCGGTCTGCCGGGCCCTTCGCCAGTTCGTGCAGCAGCACCAGATCGCCCTTCCATTCGCGGGCGCGGACATGGTGCAGCGACAGGGAGTCGAGCCGGTCGGCGAGCCGGGTCAGCTCGTGATAATGGGTGGCGAACAGGCAGCGGCAGCGGTTGGTCTCGTGCACCGCCTCGACCACCGCCCAGGCCAGCGCGAGACCGTCGTAGGTCGAGGTGCCCCTGCCCACCTCGTCGAGGATGACAAAGCTGCGCTCGGTCGCCTGCGACAGGATCGCGGCGGTTTCGACCATCTCGACCATGAAGGTCGACCGGCCCTGGGCGAGATTGTCGGATGCGCCGACCCGGCTGAACAGGCGGTCGACCAGGCTGAGCTTCGCTGCCGAGGCGGGGACGAAGCCGCCTGCCTGCGCGAGAATCACGATCAGCGCATTCTGGCGCAGGAAGGTCGACTTGCCGCCCATATTGGGGCCGGAGACCAGCCACAGTCGCTCGTCCTGACGCAGGGCGCAGTCATTGGCGACAAAGGCCTCGCCCTTGGCCGCCAGCGCTGCCTCGACCACCGGATGGCGGCCGGCCTCGATGGCGAGCATATTGCCGTCGACGAATTGCGGCCGGCACCACTGGCCTTCGGCAGCACGCTCGGCGAGCGCGGCAGCGACATCGATCCGGGCCAGCGCGTCGGCGCTTTCGCTGATCGCCTGCTTGCGCGCCAGCACCCTCTCGACCAGCTGCTCGAAATGCGCGGCTTCCGCAGCCAGCGCATGCGCCCCGGCCTGGGACACGCGCAGCGCTTCCTCGTGCAGATCGGTCGAATTGAAGCGTACCACCCCGGCTAGTGTCTGCCGGTGGGTAAAGCCGCTATTCTCGGCCATCAGGCCGTCACCGTGCCGGGCCGGGACCTCGATGAAATAGCCGAGCACGGCATTGTGCTTGATCTTGAGCGTGTTGATCCCGGTGGACTCGCGGTAGCGGGCCTCGAGGATCGCGATCGCCTTGCGACCGTCGGAACCGGCACTGCGCAGCTCGTCGAGCGAGGCATCAAAGCCGGCGGCGATATAGCCGCCGTTGGCCATTTCGGTGGGCGGCGTCTCGACCAGCGCGCGTTCCAGCAGATCGACCAGCTCTCCGTGGCCATCGAGCGCGGGCAGCAGATTTTCGAGCAGTTCCGGCAGGCCCAGTGCCAGCGCCAGCCGTTCGCGCAGGATCCGCGCGCCGGCGAGGCCATCGCGGATCTGGCCAAGATCGCGGGGACTTCCCCGCCCCGCCGATACCCGGCCGAGCGCCCGGCCGATATCGGGCAGCGCCTTGAGCTCGGTGCGGACATCGTCGCGGACCGCCGAGCCGTCATGGAACCATTGCACCAGTCCGAGCCGCCGGTTGATCGGCTGTTCGGCAAACAAAGGCGCGGACAAATCGCGGGCCAGCAGGCGCGCGCCGGCCGGGGTGACCGTGCGGTCGATGGCATGGAGCAGGCTGCCTTCGCGACCGCCGGCCAGTGTCCGGTCGATCTCCAGGCTCGCCCGGGTCGGCCCGTCGATCGAGAGAAACTCCCGCGTCTCGCGCTTCTTCGGCGGGTGCAGATAGGGGGCATGGCCTTGGGACACATGGTCGACATAGGCGATCAGCCCGCCGGCGCTGGCCAGTTCGGCGCGGGAAAATTCGCCCATGCCGTCGAGCGTTGCCACCCCGAAATGTTCGCGCAGCCGCTGGTCGGCCCGGCTGCTGTCGAAATGTTCCCTAGCCCAGCCGGTGGCCTTTTGCAGCCGGGGCAGCAGCGAAGGCGGGCAGATGATTTCCGATGGCGCAAGCCGGGCCAGTTCCGCATCAAGCGCATCATCGGCGATTGTCGCCAGCTCGAAATTGCCGGTCGAGATATCCGCCGCAGCCAGCCCGAATTCGCCCTGCACTTCCGCCAGCGCGACCAGCATATTGTCGCTGCGCGCGTCGAGCAGATTGTCTTCGGTCAGCGTACCGGCGGTGACGTAACGAATGATATCGCGGGCCACGAGGGCCTTGTAGCCGCCGCGCGCCTTGGCCTCGGCGGGGGTTTCGACCTGTTCGGCAATCGCCACCTTGAAACCGGCGCGGATCAGTTTTGCCAGATAGCCTTCCGCCGAATGGACCGGCACGCCGCACATCGGGATTGCATCGCCGGCATTCTTGCCGCGCGAGGTCAGCGCGATATCGAGCGCGGCCGCCGCGAGTCTGGCGTCCTCGTAGAACAGCTCGAAAAAGTCGCCCATCCGGTAGAACAGCAGGCAGTCGCCCGCCTTTTCCTTGAGACCGAAATATTGCTCCATCATCGGAGTCACCTTGTCGGGTGCCGATGCGGGTGCCTTGCTCGGTTTTTCCGCTGTGTCCTGAGTCCGGGTTGCCATGCCCCGCGATAGCCGAGTGCAGCCGCACATAAAAGAGCGGCGAACATATCCTGTTGAAATTTACTTCATATTGCGGCGCTGCCGCAAAGCGGGTAAGCCCTGATCCGGGACGTGACTATCCGATCGGCGCAAGCAAGCCGACAATCAATATGCGGAGATATAATTTGGCTGACAAGACCGAGACCAATCTGGAATTTTCCGAACGGGAAGCCCTGCTGTTCCACTCCCACGGCCGGCCCGGAAAAATCGAGATTATCGCCTCGAAGCCGATGGCAACCCAGCGCGATCTCAGCCTTGCCTATTCTCCCGGCGTTGCCGTCCCGGTCCGGGCGATCGCCGAAGATCCTTCGAAAGCCTATGACTATACCGCCAAGGGCAATCTGGTGGCGGTGATTTCAAACGGCACGGCCATCCTTGGCCTCGGCAATCTGGGTGCGCTTGCTTCCAAGCCGGTGATGGAAGGCAAGGCGGTCCTGTTCAAGCGCTTCGCCGATGTCGACTCGATCGATATCGAGCTCGACACGGAGGATGCAGACACGTTCATCAACGCCGTCCAGATCATGGAGCCCAGCTTCGGCGGGATCAATCTGGAGGATATCGCCGCCCCCGATTGCTTCATCATCGAACAGACGCTGCGCGACCGGATGAATATCCCGGTATTTCATGATGACCAGCACGGCACCGCGATTATCGCCGCGGCCGGTCTCATCAATGCCTGCCTCCTGACCAACCGCAATATCCAGGACATCAAGGTGGTCGTCAACGGTGCCGGCGCGGCAGCCATTGCCTGTGCCTCGCTGATCAAGAGCCTCGGCGTTCCGCACGACAATCTGACGATGTGCGACCGGACCGGCGTGATCTATCGCGGCCGCGACGATGTCGACCAGTGGAAATCCGCCCATGCGATCGACACCGATGCGCGGACCCTGACCGACGCTCTGAGCGGTGCCGACGTTTTCCTCGGCCTGTCTGCTGCCGGCGCGCTGAAGCCGGAAATGGTGAAGGACATGGCCCCGCAGCCGATCATCTTTGCGATGGCCAACCCCGATCCGGAAATCACCCCGCCCGACGCCAAGGCGGCGCGGCCCGATGCGATCATCGCCACCGGCCGCTCCGACTATCCCAATCAGGTCAACAATGTCCTCGGCTTTCCGTTCATCTTCCGCGGCGCGCTCGACGTGCGGGCGACCCGGATCAACGAGGAAATGAAAGTTGCCGCCGCGCACGCGATCGCCGAATTGGCCCGCGAGCAGGTGCCCGAGGAAGTCGCCGTGGCCTATGGCGGCAACGCACCGAGCTTTGGTGTCGACTATATCATTCCTGCCCCCTTTGACCCGCGCCTGATGGACGTGGTCTCGGCGGCGGTCGCGAAGGCTGCGATGGACAGCGGCGTCGCCCAGAAGCCGATCGAGGATCTGGATGCCTATCGCCAGAGCCTGAAGGCCCGCCTCAATCCGACCACGTCGGTACTGACCCAGGCCTACGAGGCCTGCCGTCTGTCACCCAAGCGGATCATCTTTGCCGAAGCCGAGGAAGATGTCGTGTTGCGCGCGGCAATCCAGTTCCAGGATGGCGGCTATGGCACGCCGGTTCTGGTCGGGCGCGACGATCGCGTGCGGGAAAAGCTCAAAGAGCTTGGCGTGCGCAATCCGGACAGTTTCGAAGTGCACAACAGCCGCAACAGCCCGCTGGTGCCCGACATGGTGAGCATGCTGTACGAGCGTCTCCACCGCCGCGGCTATATGGAGCGCGATATAAAGCGCATGGTCAATCAGGATCGCAACATCTTCGGCTCGGCGCTGCTGGCGATGGACCAGGGCGACGCAATGATCACCGGGGTTACCAGGCCCTATTCCCAGACCTTCCGCGATATCGCGAAGGTGATCGATGTCGAGAAAGGCCGTACCGCCTTTGGCATCCACATCATGGTCGGCCAGCATCACACGGTTTTCATGGCCGACACCACTGTCAACGAACGGCCAACGGCCCACGAACTCGCCGATATCGCCGAACAGACGGCGGCGGTCGCTCGGCAGATGGGCCATGAACCGCGCGTCGCCTTCCTCAGCTATTCCACGTTCGGCAATCCCGCGGGACGCTGGCTGGAGAATTTGCGCGATGCAGTGGCGCTGCTCGACGAGCGGCGTGTCGCTTTCGAATATGAAGGCGAAATGGCACCCGACGTGGCGCTCAATCCCAAGCTGATGGCCAACTATCCGTTCAGCCGCTTGTCTCAGCCCGCCAATGTGCTGGTCATGCCGGGCCTGCAATCGGCCAATCTGTCGGCAAAATTGCTGCGCGAACTGGGCGGCGATTCGGTGATCGGACCGATGCTGGTCGGCCTCGAGAAATCGGTGCAGATTGCCACCATGGCATCCAGCGCGTCGGAACTGGTCACGCTGGCAGTGCTCGCCGCCAGCGGCATCGCGAAATAGGCCGGGCCGCTAGGGCTTGGTTGGATCGTTGCTGGGCCCCTGGGCACCGGGAGCACCAACCGCGCCGATGTTGCCGAACAGCTCTTCGAAGAAGGACCGGTCACGTCCCAGAGTCGGCGTCTTGTCGCCATCCGGGCTGATGTTCGCGACCAGCTCAAGGCCGGTCCGGTCGACAGCGGTGACGTTGCCGTCGGCATCAAATTGCACGCGCATCACGAGTTGATCGCGGGGGTGCGGGTTGTTGAAACCATATTGGCGGGTATCACGGGACAGATAATACCAGGTATCATCATCAAACTGGCCGGTGAAGGTCGGGCGACCGAGCGATGCTTCCACGGACTGGCGGTTGTCGACGCCGGGCTGGATCGCGGACATCAGCACTTCATCGGCAATATATCCCTGATGGCCACGCACCTGGGTGCAGCCGGCCATCGTCATGGTGCCAGCCATTAGCCCGAGCCAAAGGCTGTATTTCTTGATATTGCCGACCATCAAACTCAATCTCCACTATCCAGCCGGCGCCATATCGGCAGCCGACCCGTCATCGCCCATTGCATCTCGCGCCATAAATATCAATATGCCCTGTATCCAGACTTAACAAACGACCAGACCGTCCATAAACTTACGATCCAACCAGCGGAACCAGCAATGTCCTTTTTCAGCAAGATTTTTTCCCGAGACAATCCCAATGCAAAAATGCAGCCCCTGTACAATGCGATTGTCAGCGAAGGGCGGCAACTGGGCTGGTATGAAGAGGCGCAGGTACCGGACAGTCTTGACGGCCGGTTCGACATGATCGCGGCGATATTCTCGCTGGTTCTGATCCGGCTCGAAAAGGATGAGGAAAAGGGCCAGGATCTGGCCTGGCTGACCGAGCTCTTCATTCGCGACATGGACGGCCAGTTGCGCCAGATCGGCATTGGCGACATGATTGTCGGCAAGCATGTCGGCCGGATCATGGGCGCACTGGGCGGCCGGGTCGGCGCCTATCGCGAGGCGCTGGAGCAAGGGGCTGACCTGCGCGCGGCGATTGTCCGCAACATTTTCCGGGGCGAAAAGCCCGACGATGCAGCGCTGGACATTCTCGCCAACCGGTTGAGCGCCTATCACGCCGCGCTGCAAGCGAGCGACCCGGACGCCATCATTGCCGGCCAGCTTCCGGCGAGCGGACCCGCTGCATGATGGACAAGCCGGAATTTTCCCATATCGTGAAGCTTTCCGAAATCGGTTCTTCGCCGCGCTCCGGCAAGCTGTCCGCCAATGAGGAAGAGCGGCAAAAGCTGGCGCAGAGATTTGATCTGCCCAAGATCACCTCGCTGGACGCCACCTATATATTGCACGCCGGCGCGGACCGGATCGGCTTCAGCGGGCGGATCGAATCCGATCTGCAGCAGCGCTGTTCGGTGACTGGCGAGAGTTTTCAGGTCAGGCTGCGCGAAGAATTCGAGATCGCCTTTGTCCCCCAGCTTGAAATTGAAGGCACCGACGAGGAAATCGAGCTCACCGAGGAAGATTGCGACATCATCGAATATGACAATGCCCAGATCGATCTCGGCGAAGCCATTGCCCAGACCCTCTACCTGGCGCTGCCGCCCTTTCCGCGCGGGCCCAATGCCGATGTTGTGGCCCGGGAAATACTGAAAACGGAAGAGGAAGCCGGCCCGTTCGGAGCGCTGGCCGCGCTCAAGAACAAGCTGCCCTAGGCGGTTTCCTTGGCCGTCTTTCGTTCCGCGGCGTTGGTCAGGCGTTTTTGCAGCCCGTTCAGCCGCTGCTTGCTGGTGATCTTTCCACCCAGCAGATCTGTGATGTAGAAGGTGTCCACCGCGCGCTCGCCATAGGTGGCGATATGCGCGCTGTGCACCGTGACCTTGGATTCGAACAGCGCATAGGCCAGCTCGTTGAGCAGCGCCGGCCGGTCCTGGGCATTGACCTCGATGACGGTGAAGCGGTTGGACGCGTCATTGTCGACCAGCGCAAAGGGCGTGATGGCAAAGGCACCCGCGCGCGAATGGGACAGCGGCCGGGCCTCGAGCTTGGTCGAGAGCTTCGTCCGGTTGGCCATCGCATCCTCGACCGCCTGCTTGAGCCGGTCCAGCTGCCCCTTTTCCCTGAACGGCTTGCCGTGGGGATCCTGAACCAGGAAATTGTCCAGCGCCATGCCGTCGCGCGTCGTGTGGATGCGCGCATCGATGATATTGCCGCCCGAAACGTGAATGCCGCCCGCAATCCGGTAGAATAATCCGGGGTGATCTGCCGCATAGACGGTTATCAGTGTGGCGCCGCGTTCGGGATAGACGTCTGCGAAAATCGCAAGGTCGGTGTCGCCGGCATCCAGCACGATCTGGGCATTCTGGGCAATGATATCGTCCGGTTCGGCGATCCAGTAGGCATCGGTGAACTTCTTGGCCAGCTTGTTGAACTCGGCTTCCGGCAAGGCCAGCGCTTCGGCCAGAACCGCCTTTTTCTCCTCGATCCGGTCCTTGCGGCCCCGCTGCTTGTGACCGAGCAGCAGCATTTCCTGCGCCGCTTCGAACAGGTCGGTCAGCAATTGGCGCTTCCAGCTGTTCCAGACCCCGGGCCCGACCGCGCGGATATCGACTACGGTCAGCACCGTCAGCAGGCGGAGACGCTCGACGCTCTTCACCCGGCTGGCAAAATCCTGGATGGTCTTGAAGTCCGACAGATCCCGCTTGAAGGCCACCGCCGACATCAGCAGGTGATTGCGCACCAGCCAGGCAACCAGTTCGGTTTCATGCGGCTTCAGGCCGAGGCGCGGGCACAGCTTCATCGCCACTTCCGCGCCGAGAACGCTGTGGTCGCCGCCGCGCCCCTTGGCGATATCGTGCAGCAGCGTTGCGACAAACAATACCCGCCGGTTCTGCAATTTTTCCATCGTCGCGGTACTGTTGGGATGGTCGGCCTCGAGATCGCCGCGCCCGATCTTGGCGAGCAGGCCGATCGCGCGGATGCTGTGTTCGTCGACCGTATAATGGTGATACATGTCGAACTGCATCTGCCCGACCACCCGGCCGAAATCGGGGATAAACCGGCCGAAAATCGCAGCCTCGTTCATCCAGCGCAACACCAGTTCGGGATCGCGCGGCGAACAGAGCACGTCGAGAAACAGCCTGTTGGCGCGCGCATCCTTGCGGATCTTGTTATCGATCAGCTTGGAATCGCGGCGCGCCGACCGCATCGCCAGCGGATGGATTTCCAGCGCGTGCTTGTCGGCCAGCCAGAAGATTTCCAGCAGCCGGACCGGATCTTCCTCGAAGAATTTTTCATTGGGCAGAGCGAGACGTCCGCGATCGAGCACGAAGCCGTTGAGCTTCTTGGGCTTGCGGGTCAGCGACGGCAGGAAGCGGCGAACGCCAGCATTGTGGGTCTCATCGAGATGGGCGAGGAACACCCCGGTCAGATTGCCGACCACTTTCGCGTTCAGGAAATAATATTGCATGAAGCGCTCGACCGAGGATTTGCCGGGCCGGTCGGCGAAACGCATGCGGCGGGCGACCTCCGGCTGCAGATCGAAGGTCAGCCGGTCTTCCGCGCGTCCGGTGATGTCGTGCATGTGGCAGCGCACCGCCCAGAGAAAATTGGCGGCCTTGCGAAAGCGCTTGAACTCGTCGGCGGTCAGCAGGCCGACATCGACCAGCTCCCCGGCGGAGGTCACCCGGTGGATATATTTGCCGATCCAGTAGAGCGTCTGCAGATCGCGCAGCCCGCCCTTGCCTTCCTTGACGTTGGGCTCGACGACATAGCGGCTGTCCCCCATTTTCACGTGGCGCGCGTCGCGCTCGGCGAGCTTTTCTGCGACAAAGCTGCTGTCGGTCCCCGCGACGACATCGTTGAAGAAACGCTGCTTGGCTTCTTCATACACACCGGTGTCGCCCCAGATATAGCGCCCCTCCAGCAGGGCCGTGCGGATCGACAGATCCTCCCTGGCCATGCGCACCATTTCGTCGATCGATCGGCTGCTCTGCCCGACCTTGAAGCCGAGATCCCAGAGCCAGTAGAGCATCGCCTCGACCGCCTGCTCGGTCCAGCTGT
>CAXIBD010000080.1:0-13531 GCA_964022135.1 uncultured Sphingomonadales bacterium
GGCCCAGGCTCTTTAGCAATGCCGCGCGTTCAATGGTCGCTTTCATAAACCGTCCCTCTTGTTCCCAATCGCCCGTGAAAATGGATGTGCGGAAGCACTCCGCACGGGTTCACGGATAGTTCATGGCTTCATTAACAATAAAGCGCCGCAGGGCAAGCCCGATCGCGGCCCCCTGTCGCATAATGCAGTGAAAAACTGTGGAAAAAAGCGTGCAGGCGGCTAAAGCCGCAGGGGCAGGGGGTGGATTTGGCCATTTCGGAACAAAGCAGGATTGATATGAGCGGCATCGATACCAAGGGAAGGCGCCTGTTTATTGCGCGGCATGGCGAGACGATCTTCAATCTGGCCGGGCGGATCCAGGGCGATCATGTCCACACGCCGCTGACCCGAACCGGATTTGCTCAGGCCGACGAAATGGGTCGGGCGCTGGCGCTGCATCTGGCCAATGAGCAACCGGTGCTCGATCTGATCGCCTCCGACACCGACCGGGCGCTGCAGACGCTGTCGGTGATCGCCGAGCATGTCGGTGCCGACTGGCACCAGGCGCGAAGCGACGCGCGGCTGCGCGAGATCGACATGGGGGAATGGGGTGGCGTCTGGTATCGCGATCTGGCCGGCAAGCTGGAAATCGACGAAGAGGAACGCCTGTTCGTGACGGTGGCGCCGGGTGGCGAGGATTATCGCGCGATTGCGAAGCGGCTGGAACATTGGCTCGGCGAGCAGGAGTTCCAGCATGACGCGGTGCTGATCAGCCATGGCATGACCAGCCGGGTGCTGCGCGGACTGCTGACCGGCCTAGACCCGCACCCGCGCTTCGAAGCGCCGATTGCGCAAGGCCTGCCGCAGGGATCGATCGTCGAAATTGTCGACGGCGTCGAGACGGTCATCCACATCGGTGGAGGGGAAGGGGAGAAGGCTTGAGAAAGCGGCTCTTTCTCTTCGGACTGGCAGCGTCCCTGATATCCGCTCCGGCGATTGCCAAGGATTCCCTCGGCATATTCAACAGCTGGGGCGCGTTTCGCGATCCGGAGGTCCCGCGCTGCTATGCGATTGCGGAGTCGGAGGAAATTACCGGCAAGGCGGAGCGCAAATCCTTTGTCACCATTGGCTTCTGGCCCAAACGCTCGATACGGCGACAATTTCATGCACGTCTGAGCCGCGATCGCTCCACCAACAGCCGCGTGATTGTCAGCGTTGGCGGTCGTCGCTTCCAGCTGACCGCCAGTCGCTCTGACGCATGGTCGCAGGACAGACGCATGGACGCCGCGATCAACGCCGCGATCCGTTCGGCGACCAGCATGACGGTGGAAAGTGTCGGACGCGACGGCAAACCGATCGTCGATGCCTACCGGCTGCGCGGCGCGGCGACGGCAATTGATGCAGCATCTCTCGGCTGTTCGCGGTTGCGGTAGATTTTCCTGCAGACAGGGCTTATATGCCGCTCATGCAGATTCCAGGCCACATAGATCCCGTTCCCTTGCCCGCCAAGGTCACCCCCCGTGCCGATGGCCGTGTCGATATCATCGGTCTCAGTCCTTTGCAGATTCGCGATCTGATGAATGACGCGGGCCTTGATGAAAAACAGGCAAAGCTGCGCTCGAAGCAGCTGTTTCACTGGATCTATCACCGCGGCGTCACCGATTTCCATCAGATGACCGATCTCGGGAAGACCCTGCGTCCCTGGCTGGCGGAGCGCTTTGTCGTCGGCCGGCCCGAAATTGTCGAGGCGCATCTGTCCGAGGACGGCACCCGCAAATGGTTGCTCCGCTCTGCCGATAGCCAGGATTATGAAATGGTGTTCATCCCCGACGAGGATCGCGGGACGCTCTGCATCTCGAGCCAGGTCGGCTGCACCCTCAACTGCCGTTTCTGTCACACCGGCACGATGCGGCTGGTGCGCAACCTGACACCCGGCGAGATTGTCGGCCAGGTGATGCTGGCGCGCGATGCGCTAGGCGAATGGCCCAAGGGCGTGATGGATTTTGCCGATGATGAAGAAGCGGAAAATACCAGGGAATATAACCAGGCCTACAAGTCGGACGGGCGCCTGCTGACCAATATCGTGCTGATGGGCATGGGCGAGCCGCTGTATAATTTCGAGAATGTCCGCGACGCGATGAAGATCGTGATGGACGGCGACGGACTGGCGCTGTCGCGCCGCCGGATCACGCTGTCGACCAGCGGCGTGGTGCCGATGATTGCCCGGGCGGGAGCCGAGATCAACGTCAATCTCGCGATCTCGCTGCACGCGGTGAACAAGGAAACGCGGGACGAGATCGTTCCGCTCAACCGCAAATATTCGATCGAGGAACTGCTGCAGGCATGCGCCGACTATCCCGGCGCGAACAACGCGCGGCGGATCACCTTCGAATATGTCATGCTCAAGGACAAGAATGACAGTGATCAGGATGCGCGCGAACTGGTCAATCTGCTGCGCAACTATGATCTGCCTGCCAAGGTCAACCTGATCCCGTTCAATCCCTGGCCGGGTTCGGATTATGAATGTTCGTCGCCCGAGCGGATCAAGGCCTTTTCGAAGATCATTTTCGATGCGGGAATCAGCGCGCCGGTCCGGACGCCGCGAGGTCGGGACATCATGGCCGCCTGCGGACAATTGAAATCGGCGAGCGAAAAGAAAAGCCGGGCCGAGCTCGATCGGCTGGCGGAAGAGAAGCAGGCCGCTCTCGGCTAGGCGACGGCGATTACGTCAATCTCGACCATCAGATCGGGCAGGGCGAGGGCACGGACCTCGACAATCGTGTCTGCCGGATAGGGATATTGAAAATAGACCTTGCGCGCCTGCACGATCTTGGGAAAATTCCCCATATCCGTCAGATAGATGGTGACCTTGACGATCTGGTCCCGGCTGCTGCCTGCGGCATGCAGAAGACGGTCGATATTGTGGAAGACCTGCTGCAGTTGCGTGTCGAAATCACCGGCACCCACGACTTCGCCCTGTTCGTTTATCGCCGCCTGTCCGGAGAAAAAGAGCATGTCGCCGACCTGCCAGCCCGGCGATATCGCATAGGGGGCGAGCGGATCGGGATCGAGCTTGATGACCTGTTTATATGTGCTCATGATCGTTTGTCCTTCAAAGCCTGAGCCTGTCTTGTGGAGAAAACGGTCAATATTTTAAAGCCAAAAAAGGGCGGGTATCGCTACCCGCCCCTCTTTTTACGTCCAATCCGGATGGATCAGAATTTCATGCCGAGGCTGACGAGACCCTGGTTGCGGGATACGCCGGCTTCATAGTTGCTGTAGCGATATTCGCCGCGAGCAAACATCTTGTCGCTGAGCTTGTACTCGACACCGGCACCGACGCGCACGCCGTCACCATTGTCGCCGCCCAGTCCGGGGTAAGAAACGCGCGCATTGGTGTAGCCTGCCTTGGCATAAAGCAGCGCGGAATCACCGACGACAAAGCCCAGGCGGCCGCCGGCATAAAGATCACGGCCAGCTTCTATACGACCGCCAGTGGTGGAAATCCTGCCGGTGGATTCGGTGGCTTCCAGCTCCGCGCCATAGACGACATTGCCTGACTGGATATCATAGCCGAGCGTACCGCCGTAGAGGAACCCTTCGACATTATCGACGCCGTCAATACCGACATCAATATTATCATATCCAGCAATTGCCGTGGCTTTTACGCCAGAAAAATCTCCATTTTCCTGAGCCATTGCGGGGGACGCAAGCACAGATGCTGCAATAGCAACTGCTATTGTTACATTTTTCATTTCTTTATTTTCCTTGATTTTGCGATTAAACGACCACTACTTTTCTTAAAATTAAACTCTTCTTGCGTGGTCAGATATGCATATAAGTTTCCGAATATGAATAACAACTGCATGGCTGTGTCAAAATCATCGAAACCATCTTTTTGCGTGACTGTGTTGTGAATATACAACAGCAAGTCGGTGTAACGACGGGCTTGGCAACGGCGAACCAGTGGCTAAAGTGGCATCATGCTGAAGGAGACCGTCATTTCCCCACTACCGCGCCATCGCCTGACCACCCGTCTTTGGCACTGGACCAATGCGCTCTGCCTGCTGGTGCTGCTAATGAGCGGTCTGACCATCTTCAATGCCCATCCGCGGCTCTACTGGGGCGAATATGGAGCCAATAATGACCACGCCTGGATGGCGGTCGGGTCGTCGGAGACGGTCGGTTATCTGCGGCTCGGCGAAATGCGCATCGAGACGACCGGCGTCCTGGGGAACTGGAAGGATAGCGAAGGGCGCACCCGGACCTGGGCCTTTCCGGGCTGGGCCACCATTCCCTCCGGCTACAGCCTGGCCGACGGCCGGCGCTGGCATTTTTTCTTTGCCTGGATTTTCGCGCTGGGCCTCACCCTGTACATGATCCGGTCTTTGTGGAACCGGCACATCCAGAGGGACCTCCGCATGCACCGGGAGGAGTGGCGACCGACCCATATCTGGCGATCCCTGCGCGATCACACCAGCCTTGCGGTGATCCGGCAGTCTTCGGACAAGCCCTATAATGTGATCCAGAAACTGAGTTATATCGGGGTGATATTCATCCTGTTGCCGCTGATGATAGCGAGCGGGCTCACGATGTCGCCGACGATGGACGCCAACTGGCCGTTTCTCTCGGAATTGTTCGGGGGTCGGCAGTCGGCCCGGTCGGTCCATTTTCTGACCGCATTTCTGCTGGTGCTGTTTTTCCTGATTCACATGGTGATGGTGCTGCTGTCCGGGCCGGTGCGGCAGATCCGGGCGATGATCACGGGCGGGCACCCAAAGGAGGCCGGAAGATGACAATCCTGACCAGGCGTAAATTGATCACCAGCGCAGCGATTGGCGCAGGCGGCCTGCTGACGGGCTGCGATGCCCTGAATCGCAGCCCGGCCTTTCAGGGCGTGCTGGCGAGCGCCGAAACCGCCAATTTCACGGTGCAGCGTGCGCTGGGTGGCCGGATGGAGCTTGCCAGCGAATATGGTGTCGCCGATCTGTCGCCGGTCTTTCGTGCGAATGGCACGCGCGATCCGGCAACACCCGATTATGCGGCGAGCGCGGCGCAGGGCTTTGCCGACTGGCAGCTGCGGCTGACCGGGCTGTTCGTCAGGCCGCAGCAATTCGGCCTCGCAGCGCTGCAAGCGCTGCCACAGCGGACCCAGATCACCCGCCATGACTGTGTCGAGGGCTGGAGCGCGATCGGGCAATGGACCGGCGTACCGCTGAAGATCCTGCTCGATATCGCAAAATTGCAGACCAGCGCACGCTTTCTGGTTTTTCACTGTGCAGACCGGTTGGGCGGACGGCCCTATTACGAGAGCATTGATCTGCTGGATGGTTTTCACCCGCAGACGATCTTGGCACACCAGCTGAACGGAGCGCCGCTGCCCGTGTCGAACGGCGCGCCGCTCAGGCTCAGGGTCGAACGACAGCTGGGCTACAAGCAGGCGAAATATGTGACGGGTATTCAGGCGGTGGCATCGCTTGCCGGGATCGGCGAGGGCAAGGGCGGCTATTGGCAAGACGTTGCCAATTATGAATGGTATGCTGGTATCTGAGCCAGAGGATTCGCTGTCCTGCCAGGAGTGAAAATATGTCGATATTGGGCAAATTTCTGCAAAATGTGGTTGAGAAAGGTTCCGTGCGGGTCATCCATGCCGATGGCAGGACCGAACGTTTCGGAACACCGACGGCAGGCTATCCCGATGTCGCGATCCGCCTCGCCGACAAGGGCGTGATCCGGCAGATCATGCTCGATCCGCGTCTAGGCGCGGCCGAGACCTTCATGGATGGCCGCCTGATCGTCGAAGAAGGCGACATCATGCAACTGGTCGAGCTGTTGCGCGCGAACCGGCCGTTCGAACGCGGCGGCGAGCTGCGGGAACCGGGCATCTTCACCAAGCTGCGCGACTATGCGGCAGCGAGCATCGACCGGTTCAATTTCCGCGGCCGGGCGAAACGCAATGTCGCGCATCACTATGATATCGGCAATGACCTGTACGAGCTGTTCCTCGACGAAGACATGCAATATAGCTGCGCCTACTGGGATTTTGACCGGCACGGGCCGGAGATGACACTGGAACAGGCACAAGCCGACAAGAAGGCCCATATCGCCGCCAAGCTGGACCTGAAGCCCGGGCAGCGCGTGCTCGACATCGGCTGCGGTTGGGGCGGCATGGCGCTCTATCTGCACCGCAAGGCCGGGGTCGAGGTGCTCGGCATCACGCTCAGCGAGGAGCAGCTCAAGAAAGCGAGGGAACGGGCCGAGCAGGCGGGTGTCTCGGACAAGGTGAAGTTCGAGCTGATCGACTATCGGGATCTGGCGAAGCGCGAGGCGGGGGCGTTTGACCGGATTGTCTCGGTTGGCATGTTCGAACATGTCGGAACGCCGCTGTACCGGACCTTTTTCCGTTGCTGCGCCAATCTGATGACCGACGACGGCGTGATGCTGCTGCACACGATCGGGCGGATGGGCGGGCCGGGCACCACCGACGCCTTCACCCGCAAATATATCTTTCCGGGCGGCTATATCCCGGCCCTCAGCGAAACCGTGGTGGCGAGCGAGCATTACCGCCTGATCGCGACGGATATCGAGATGTTAAGGCTACACTACGCCTTCACCCTGCGCGAGTGGTACAAAAGAACGGTGCGCAACCGGGATAAGATCGTTGCGCTCTATGACGAGCGTTTCTACCGGATGTGGGTCTTCTATCTGGCCGGCGCGACGGCCGCGTTTGAAAATGGCGGGATGTGCAATTACCAGATCCAGTTCAGCCGCAGCCGGGGGACTTTGCCATTGACGCGGGATTATATTGCCGCGGCCGAGAAAAATCTGACGGCATAGTTTTCCTCCGGAGCAGCAACCCGCCGTGCGCTAGCCGTCGATATATCATATTGCGCGGCAAATTGGAGCCTGTTAGGCGCGGCCCTCAATTCATGGAAAGACGATAAAATGAGCGATTCCGTAAAACGCGTGGTTCTGGCCTTCTCCGGCGGGCTCGATACCAGCGTCATCCTGAAATGGCTGCAGCAGGAATATCAGTGCGAGGTGGTGACCTTCACTGCCGATCTGGGGCAGGGCGAGGAACTGGGGCCCGCGCGTCGGGTCGCGGAAACCCTGGGCGTGAAGCCGGAGCATATTTTCATCGACGACCTGCGCGAGGAATTCGTAAGGGATTTCGTTTTTCCGATGATGCGCGCCAACGCGCTGTACGAGGGTCTCTATCTGCTCGGCACCTCGATCGCACGCCCGCTGATTTCCAAGCGCCAGATCGAGATTGCCAAGCTGACCGGAGCCGATGCCGTGGCGCATGGCGCAACCGGCAAGGGCAATGACCAGATCCGCTTCGAACTGGGCTATTACGGCCTGAGTCCGGATGTGAAAGTGATCGCGCCCTGGCGCGAATGGGATCTGACCAGCCGCACTCGGCTGATCGAATTTGCCGAGAAACACCAGATTCCGATTCCGAAGGACAAGCGCGGCGAAGCGCCATTTTCGACCGACGCCAACATGCTGCACACCTCGTCGGAAGGCAAAGTGCTCGAAGATCCGTGGGAAGAAGTGCCCGACTATGTCTATTCGCGGACCAAGAATCCCGAGGACGCGCCGGACACGCCGGAATATATCACGATCGATTTCGAGCGCGGCGACGGCGTCGCGATCAACGGCGAGGGCATGAGCCCTGCCACATTGCTGGAAAAGCTCAACGAATATGGCCGCGAGCACGGCATCGGTCGGCTCGATCTGGTCGAGAACCGCTATATCGGGATGAAATCGCGCGGCATGTATGAAACGCCGGGGGGCACCATCTATCATGCCGCCCATCGCGGGATCGAGCAGCTGACGCTGGATCGTGGTGCGGCACATATGAAGGATGAACTGGCGCCGCGCTATGCCGAGCTGGTCTATAACGGCTTCTGGTTCTCGCCCGAGCGCGAAATGCTGCAGGCGGCGATCGACCATAGCCAGGCACGGGTCAACGGCACGGTCCGGTTGAAGCTCTACAAGGGCTCGGTGAGCGTTGTCGGACGCAAGTCGCCGGACAGCCTGTACAGCGAAAAGGTCGTGACCTTCGAGGATGATGCCGGTGCCTATGACCAGAAAGACGCGGAAGGCTTCATCAAGCTCAATGCGCTCAGACTGAAATTGCTCGGCAAACGCAATGGCTAGAAGCTGCGGCGCCTGATTGATGCTGATCCCCCTTCTGCTGCTGCTGGCTGGCTTTGTCATTCTGATCGTCGGTGGCGAGTTGCTGGTCCGCGGCGCCGTCCGCGTGGCGGAACGTGCGGGCATGTCCGAGCTTCTGATCGGCCTGACGATCGTCGGCTTCGGCACATCGGCGCCGGAACTGGTGGCGAGCGTCGAAGCGGCGCGCGCCGGATCGCCCGGCATCGCCTGGGGCAATATCGTCGGTTCCAATCTCGCCAACAGCCTGCTGATCCTCGGTGCGGCGTCACTGATCCTGCCGGTGGTGGTGCCGAGAGGCCCCTTGTGGCGCGACGGCGGGCTGGCGCTGGCGGCGACGATCATGCTGTGGCTGGTTGCCAGCACTACCGGCATCACGGTATCTATCGGCATCATCTTTCTGATCATCCTGATCGCCTATCTGAGCTATGCCTATAAGGCAGAGCAGACTCAGCCGGCCGGAGCCAGCGCCCTGCATGAAAAAGCCGAGGCGCTGGAGATTTCCGATACGCATCTGCATGATGTCCAGCCGCTCTGGCGATCGATTGTGGTGCTGCTGTTCGGGATCATCCTGATCGTCATGGGCGGACGCTGGCTGGTCGAAGGCGCTGTTGATCTAGCCCGTCTGGTGGGCATGAGCGAAGCGGTCATCGGTCTGACGGTGATCGCGATCGGCACCTCGCTGCCGGAGCTCGTGACCTCTGTCATCGCAGCCTACAAGGGAGCCAGCGCGGTTGCCCTGGGCAATGTGCTGGGTTCGAATATCTTCAACCTGCTGTTGATCGGCGGTGTTACCGCGATCATCGCTCCCGGTACGATTCCGGGCGAAATCACCGGTTTTGGACTGCCCGTTCTGGTTGCGGCCTCGGTGTTGCTGCTGATATTCGCCGCGACCGGGCGAAAGATAACCCGTTGGGAAGGGGCGATATTGCTGGTCACCTATCTGGCCCTGCTTGTCTTTAATGTCGTGGCGGTGTGAATCAGGCGTTGCAATTTCCAGAATCTCTCCCTAAATAACATTCATCCCAACATTTTGAGATTTGAAGGGGCTGGCGCCAGACGGGGCCGGCAACCAAGGTCTTGCATTTGGAAATGGAATGAATTTGACGGATATCGCAACCCTGACCAACCTGATCAAGCCGGAAGCTGATGCTTTGGGCTTCGAACTGGTGCGGGTGCAGTTCGTGTCCGGATCGGAAGAGCCTACTCTGCAGATCATGGCCGAACGTCCGGAGACCGGGCAGCTGGGCATTGATGACTGCGCGGCCTTGTCGCGGCGCATTTCGGCGAAATTCGACGAACTGGAAGAAGAAGGCCGTGATCCGATCGATCACGCCTATCGTCTGGAAGTCAGCTCTCCCGGCATTGATCGCCCGCTAACCCGCGCGAAAGATTACCAGAACTGGTCCGGCCATGAAGCCAGGATCAATCTGGTCGAGGCTGTCGCCGGCAAAAAACAGCTGCGCGGCATGCTGGAAGGCATAGAGGGCGAGACGATAAAGATTGACGATCGCGAGACGGGAAGTCAGGAGACGCCCCTGGCCAATGTCCACAGCGCGAAATTGATTCTGACCGACGCCCTGATAGCTGCAACCGTTCCGGTTTCAACAGACGGTGCGGACGAAATTGAAGAACAGACTTTAGAAGAACAGGAAGACTAAACATGGGCAGTGCTATTTCAGCCAATAAAGCCGAATTGCTCGCTATTGCGACCGCCGTTGCGACGGAAAAGATGATCGACAAGTCGATCGTGATCGAGGCGCTCGAGGAGGCCATCCAGAAGGCCGCCCGCGCCCGCTATGGCGCCGAGAATGACATTCGTGCCAAGTTCGACGTCAAAACCGGCGATCTGCGTCTTTGGCGCGTTGTCGAAGTGGTCGACGAGGTCGAGGATTATTTCAAGCAGGTCGATATCAAGCAGGCCGAGAAGCTCGAGCCCGGTGCCAAGGTCGGCGACTTCATCGTCGATCCGCTGCCGGAAGTCGATCTCGGTCGCATCGATGCCCAGTCCGCCAAGCAGGTGATCTTCCAGAAGGTCCGCGACGCGGAACGCGAGCGGCAATATGAGGAATTCAAGGACCGCGCGGGTGAGATCATCACCGGTGTCGTCAAGTCGGTCGAATTCGGCCATGTGGTCGTCGATCTGGGCCGCGCCGAGGGCGTGATCCGTCGCGACCAGCAGATCCCGCGCGAAGCCGCCCGGGTTGGTGATCGTGTCCGCGCCCTGATCCTGGACGTCCGCCGCGAAAACCGTGGTCCGCAGATATTCCTGTCGCGCGCCCATCCTGATTTCATGCGGCATCTGTTCGCACAGGAAGTGCCGGAAATTTACGATGGCATCATCGAGATCAAGGCCGCGGCCCGCGATCCCGGTTCGCGCGCCAAGATCGGCGTGATCAGCCATGACAGCTCGATTGATCCGGTTGGCGCCTGCGTCGGCATGAAGGGCAGCCGTGTGCAGGCCGTCGTGCAGGAAATGCAGGGCGAGAAAATCGACATCATCCCCTGGTCGGAAGATATCGCCACCTTTGTGGTCAATGCATTGCAGCCCGCCACCGTCAGCCGTGTGGTTATCGACGAGGAAGAAGGCCGGATCGAAGTTGTCGTTCCCGACGACCAGCTCAGCCTCGCCATTGGCCGTCGCGGCCAGAATGTCCGGCTGGCATCGCAACTGACCGGCCTGGCCATCGACATCATGACCGAAGCCGATTCGAGCGAGAAGCGGCAGGCCGAATTTGCCGCAAGGACCGAAATGTTCCAGGAAGACCTGGACGTGGACGAGACCTTGTCGCAGTTGCTGGTTGCCGAAGGCTTCAGCGAACTCGAAGAAGTCGCCTATGTCGCGCCGGAAGAAATTTCCAGCATCGAGGGCTTTGACGAAGAACTGGCTGCCGAATTGCAGAATCGTGCGCTCGAGGCGCTGGAACGGCGCGAAGCGGCTGCCCGGGAAAAACGCACCGAACTGGGCGTCGAGGATGCCATTGCAGAATTGCCTCACCTGACCGAAGCCATGCTGGTGACGCTCGGGGAAGCCGGCCTCAAGACGCTCGACGATGTTGCCGATCTGGCGACCGACGAACTGGTGCTGAAGCGGAAATCCGAACCACGCCGCCGCAATGACAATCGCAAGCCCGAACCCGATGGTGTACTGGCCAAATATGGCCTGACCGAAGAGCAGGGCAACGAGATCATCATGGCCGCGCGTGCGCACTGGTTCGAGGATGAAGACGAGCCAGCGGCTGCCGCGACCGAAGAAACCGGGGAGGACGCAGATGCGGAAGCCCCCCAATGAGACGCGGTCTAAACCTCTAGATCAAGCGCCATATCGTAAATGCATTTTGACCGGGGATAGCCTTCCCCAGGAGCAATTGATGCGTCTTGCGATGGGCCCCGACGGGCAAATTGCCCCCGATGTCCGGGCAAAAGCTCCGGGTCGTGGGGCGTGGATTGGCGTCAATCGAGCCGCTCTGGAAGCGGCGCAGGCGAAGGGCCAGCTGAAAGGCGCGCTGGCGCGGGCGTTCAAGACGGGCCAGTTTGACGTTCCGGAAAATCTGGCGGAATTGCTTGAATCTGCGCTGGAACGCTCCACCTTGGACCGGCTGGGCCTGGAGGCGCGCGGCGGCACGCTGCTGACCGGGTCGGAAAAGATCGAGACCGCTGCGAGGCAGGGTGATCTCAATATGCTGCTCCATGCGGCCGACGCCGGTCGCGACGGATGCGCCAAGCTGGACCAGGCATGGCGGGTGGGAAGTGACCGGGAAGGCGAAAATATTCGCGGTCTGATATTGCCGGTGGACCGGCAGGGGCTTTCTGTGGCATTGGGCCGCCAGAATGTGGTGCATATCGGGATAACCGACAAGCGCGCAGCGGCGCGGATTTCGCACAGCCTGAATAGATGGCTTCACTTTATCAGTTCTGATAAAGTCGATGATGGTGCCGAAAAGAAAGTCGCGTAGCCCGGTTTGTAAAAGCCGGACAGGAAATTGCAGTAATTAATATTTTAAGGATTAAGTCTGTTCGATGAGTGAAGAAACAAAAGATACGCCAAAACCTGCACGCAAACCCCTGGGGTTGAAGCGTTCGGTCGAACCTGGCGAAGTCAAACAGACGTTTAGCCACGGTCGCACCAACAAGGTTGTGGTCGAAGTCAAACGCAAGAAGCTTGTCGGCAAGCCCGGTGCACAGGAAGCGGCGAAGGAAGTCGTCAAGGAAACGCCTGCGCCGGTTGCTCCCAAGCCCGCACCGAAGCCGGCTCCGAAAAAGCAGGCGGCTGCCCCGAAGGCGGACGACGGTCTGACTCGTCAGGAGCTGCAGGCGAAATTGTTGCGCGAGGCAGAAGAAGCCCGCCTCGAGGCCATGCAGGAAGCGCGCAAGCGCGACACGCTCGAAAAGAAAGAGCAGACCGCAGAAGATAAGAAGCGGGCCGAAGATAACCGCAAGGCCGAAGAAGAACAGGCGCGCAAGGCACAGGAAGAAATTGCTGCTGCGGAGACTGCCGCTGCAGATGTGTCTGCCATTGTCGAAGCCGTCGGCGACGAGACCGCTGTCCCCAAGTCCGATGCGCGGCCCCCGGCACGCAAATTCACGCCGGTGGAATCGCCCAAGCGACCCAAGCCGGAGAAGGAAAAGCCGAAAGTCGGTCGCGAGGATCGCACTGATCGTCGCCAGTCCGGCAAGCTGACCGTCAACCGCGCGCTGCGCGGCGAAGATGGTGCCGCGCGCGCCCGTTCGCTGGCCGCGCTGAAACGCGCCCGCGAAAAGGAAAAACGCGCCCAGCGTTCGGGACGGCCAAGCGAACCGCGCGAAAAGCAGATCCGCTCTGTCATCGTGCCGGAAGCGATTACCGTCCAGGAACTGGCGAAGCGCATGGGCGAAAAAGGGGCCGATCTGGTCAAATCCCTGTTCAACATGGGCTCGATGGTGACCGTCAACCAGACGATCGACCAGGATACCGCCGAGTTGCTGGTCGAGGAATTCGGCCACAATATCCAGCGCGTGTCCGAGGCCGATGTCGAAATCGATACCCAGGCCGATGTCGATCCGGAAGAAACGCTGATGCCGCGTCCCCCGGTCGTCACGATCATGGGCCATGTTGATCACGGCAAGACCTCGCTGCTCGACGCGCTGCGCGGAACCGACGTGGTTGCCGGCGAAGCGGGCGGCATCACCCAGCATATCGGCGCCTATCAGGTGACGATGAAGAATGGCGACAAGGTCACCTTCCTCGATACGCCGGGTCATGAAGCGTTTACCGAAATGCGGATGCGCGGAGCCAATGTCACGGATATCGTGATTCTGGTGGTGGCAGCCGATGACGGCCTGATGCCGCAGACGATCGAGGCGATCAACCACACCAAGGCGGCCGGCGTGCCGA
>CAXIBD010000081.1:0-13516 GCA_964022135.1 uncultured Sphingomonadales bacterium
GGCGACTGGCGGCAATTGTGCATCCAGGCGGCCCGCATCTATGCCCGGCCGATGGACATGAACAAGCCGCTCTGGGAATATACCGTGATCGAGGGGCTGGACAATGTCGAGGGCGTGCCCAAGGGCAGCTTCGCGATGCTGCACAAGATGCACCATGCCGCGATCGACGGCCAGTCCGGCCTGCAGATGACGCTGGCGCTGCACGATCTCGATGCCGAGATGAAGCCGCGCACATTCGACATGCAGTTCGAGCCGGAAAAGGACCCCAATCCGATCGCCTTGCTGGCCAAGGCACAGTTCAACAATATCGCCAATCCCGTGCGGGGCCTGCAGAACTTGCAGAAACTGATCCCGATGCCGAAACGGCTGCTGGAGGTGCAGCGCGAGTTTCGCCAGCGCGATGATGCCAAGGGCAGTATTCCCAAGACACGGTTCAACAAGAAGCTGAGCCCGCACCGCGTATTTGACGGGCGGGAATTTGCCTTGTCCGACATCAAGAAAATCCGGGAAGCCTTTCCCGGTGCGACGGTCAACGACGTGATGATCGCGGTGGTCAGCGGCTCGATGCGCGCCTATCTGAAAGCCAAGGACGACCTTCCCGAAAAGACCCTGAAAATCGGCGCGCCGGTCTCTGTGCGCTCCGACGATGACAAGGATAGTGCCGGCAACCAGGTCACGATGATGCAGGTCGGCGTCGGTACCCATCTCGCCGACGCGGGCGACCGGCTGAAATTCGTCATGGACGAAACCCGGCGATCCAAGGCCATGACCCAGGCGCTGGGCGCCAAGACGCTGATGGAATTGTCGGGCGCGATGCCGGCCGGCCTGACGGCGGCAGGGACCAAGATGATGGTTCGCGCGGGCCTGGTCGAGCGGCTCAATCCGGCGGTCAATACGGTGGTCACCAATGTCCCGGGTCCGATGGTGCCGATGTATTTTGCCGGTGCCAAGCTGGTCAAGAGTTTCGGTATGGGCATCCTGGCAGAGGGGCAGGGACTGTTCCACGTGGTGACCAGCTATAACGGCAATGTCATCCTGACCTTTCTGGCGGATCGCAACATCATGCCGGATCCGGAATTTTATGCGACCTGCATTTCGCGCAGCTTCGCCGACCTGATGGCGGCGGCCGTCAAGGAAACGGCCGCGGCGGATAAAAAGGCCAGGTCGAAGAAGGCCAAGCAGCCGAAAAAGCCGAAAAAGCGGGTATCTCCCTCTGCCGCTACGGCAGGCCGGGTTCGCGCCAAAACCGGGGCAAAATAGCCGCCTTGCCGCTTGACTCGCCGGATGTGATTGCGCATCGGTTCCGCCAATCATTCAACCACAGAGGAACTTGTCATGAGCTCAGTAGAATTTAACGATCGCGTTGCCATTGTCACCGGTGCAGGCGCAGGCCTCGGACGCGAGCATGCCAAGGAACTGGCCCGGCGCGGCGTCAAGGTCGTCGTCAATGACTTTGGCGGCGCACGCGACGGCACCGGCGGTTCCGCCACGGTCGCCGAGCAGGTTGTCGCCGAAATCGAGGCCGAAGGCGGCGAAGCCATGGCAGCGGGCTGCAGCGTCACCGACATGCCTGCGGTCGAAAAGATGGTCGCCGACGCGATCGCCAAATGGGGCCATGTCGACATTCTCGTCAACAATGCCGGCGTGCTGCGCGACAAGAGCTTCCACAAGATGACCATGGAAGATTTCCAGTTCGTCATGGATGTCCACCTGACCGGCAGCGCCAATTGCACCAAGGCGGTCTGGGACCATATGCGCGAGCGCCAGTACGGCCGCATCGTGATGACCACCTCGTCGACCGGCCTTTATGGCAATTTCGGCCAGGTCAATTATGGCGCGGCAAAAATGGCCGTCGTCGGCATGATGAACAGCCTTCACCAGGAAGGTGCCGGCAAGGGCATCCACACCAACTGCATCTCGCCCGTGGCAGCGACCCGGATGACCGAAGACATCATGCCGGAAGAGGCGCTGAAACTGCTGGTACCCGAAGCGGTGACCCCGGCCGTGGTCTATCTGTGCAGCGACGGCGCGCCGTCGAAGACGATCCTGACCGCCGGTGCGGGCGGCTTCGCGGCAGCGAAAATCTTCGAGACCGAAGGCGTCTGGTTGCCCGAGGACAAGCGCTCTGCGGAAGGAGTGGCTGAAAATATCGACAAGATTCTCGATGAAACCGGCATGCAGCAATATGCCAATGGTGGCGGCCAGGGCGGCAAGTTCTTCCGCCGGATGCAGGAAGAAATGAAGGGTTAGGCAAGGCCGGTATCTTTTTCGGTTGCCGTTAGCCCTGAGCTTGTCGAGCCGAAGGCCACCGCAGGTGAACGGCGTTTCTCGACGAGAGGCGTGGTTCGACAGGCTCACCACTAACGGCAATACCCAAGAATTTTAGGAGACAATATATGCCAGTAATCAAACCAAGCGAGCTCGAATCCTGGAAGGGCAAGGAAGTCGGCGTTTCTGACTGGGTCGAAGTCGGTCAGGACCGGATCAACAAATTTGCCGACTGCACCGAGGATCACCAGTTCATCCATATCGACGAGGAAGCGGCTGCGAAAACTCCGTTCGGCGGCACCATCGCCCACGGGCTGCTGACGCTCTCGCTGCTGCCGAAGCTTTCCTACGGCACGACGCTGGGCCTCGAAGGCACGGTGATGGGCATCAACTACGGCTTCGACAAGGTCCGCTTTCTCAACCCGGTACGCGCCGGATCCAAGGTGCGCGGCCGCCATACATTGGTCGATGCGGTCGAGAAGCAGCCGGGCCGGTGGTTGCTGACCTATAATGTCGTGGTCGAGATCGACGGCATCGAGACCCCGGCGCTGATCGCGACATCGCTGGTGATGATCGTGGTTGGCTAGGCCTACCCAACATGATTTGCATCAAGGGCTCCGGGTCGTTTCCGGGGCCCTTTTTCGTGGGCGCTTCGGGTTTCGGAACGGACGGGCGGGTCTCCCCGATCGCGGCGCGTCTCCACTGATATGACAGTGTCCTTCCTCCGGGAGATATGCGACCCGAACTGTCAGAGGATCATTCGTAGCAACGAGCAAGGGAGAGACCCGTCATGCGAACCGTCAAAGCTTATGCCGCCCCGGAGGCAGGCAGCGAACTGGAACCCTTTGAATATGAACTGGGCCCGCTGGCGTCCAATGACATCGATATCCAGGTCGAGCATTGCGGCCTTTGCCATACCGATCTCAGCCTGCGCGACAATGTCTGGGGGGCGACCCAGTTTCCCTTTGTCGGTGGGCATGAAGCGACCGGGACGGTTATCGATACCGGTTCGGAAGTGACCCATGTCAGGATTGGCGACCGGGTCGGCCTGGGCGGCCATTCGCATTATTGCATGACCTGCCGGCAGTGTCTCGACGGCGACCATAATCTCTGCGAATCCGTGCAGTCAACGGTCTCCCCCGGCCGCCATGGCGCCTTTGCCGATATCGTGCGCGCCACGGGGGTCAGCGTGATCAAGCTGCCGGACGATCTCGATTCCGCCGATGCCGGACCCTTGTTTTGCGCTGGCATCACCGTGTTCAATCCGTTCGTCAAATTCGGCATCAAGCCGACCGACCGGATCGCCGTGCTGGGCATTGGCGGACTCGGCCATCTGGCGCTGCAGTTCGGCAAGGCCTGGGGCTGTCATGTCACCGCCCTGAGCTCGAGCAGCTCGAAGAAGGAGGAAGCCTTGGCGCTGGGCGCGCATGCGGTGATCAATTCGCGCGACCCGGAGGCGTTGGCCGCAGCAGCGGGCAGTTTCGATGTCATCCTGAGCACGGTCGATGTCGCGCTGGACTGGAATCTGATCATATCGATGCTGAAGCCAAAAGGCCGGCTGCATTTTCTGGGCGTCCAGGCCGTGCCAGCCCAGCTGCAGCTGATGCCGCTGATGTTCTCGCAACTGTCGCTGTCCTCGTCGCTGGTCGGCAGCCCGCATACCGTCGCCGACATGCTCGAATTCTGCGCGCGCCACGATATCCGGGTGGTCACCGAGCATTTCCCGTTCGAGCAGATCAACGAGGCGCTGGCGCATCTGGAGAGCGGCGAGGCGCGCTATCGTATCGTGCTGGACAACTGACGCCTGCGGCTGGTCTGCCGCGTCAGGGCTTGCCCGCCAGCCGGATGCACTGGCCGGTCATCCAGGCCGAGGCCGGCGCGCACAGATAGAGCGTCAGCGCGCCGATATCGGTGGGCGTGCCCAGCCGGCCGGCGGGCAGGCCGAGCGTGTCCTCGAAGCCGATGAAATCCTCGTCGGTCATGCTCAGCGCCTGCTTGACCGTCTCGGTCGGGACAAAGCCGGGCAGGATCGCGTTGACGCGAGTCTTGGGGCCAAGCTCGCAGGCGAGGGTTTTGGTGAGCATCAGCACCCCGGCCTTGGCGGCGCTGTAATGGCCGCTGCCGGGGAAGGGTTCCTCTGCGGCCAGCGAGCTGGTGTTGACGATCCGGCTGCCCTCGCCGAAATGCTTGCAGGCGGCGCGGACGCCGTGGAAAACCGAGGTCAGGTTGGTCGCCAGCGTCTTGTCCCACTCGGCCTCGTCCAGTTCGGTCAGCGGCGCCGATACCAACGAGCCGCCGGCGTTGTTGACCCAGATGTCGAGCTTGCCATATTCGTCGACGGCGCGCTGGGCGAGCGCGTCCATGTCTTCGGCGCTGGTGACATCGGCGGCATGGGCGACGGCCCGGCCACTGCTGTTGCTGGCGTTGATTTCGTCGGCCACGCGGCTGATCTGGTCGAGGCTGCGCGAGGCGCAGACGACATTGCAGCCGGCATCGGCCAGCACCCTGGCCATGCCTTCGCCGATCCCGCGGCCGGCGCCGGTGATGACGGCGACATCGCCAGTGAGGTCGAACAGCGGATTGGTCATCTTGCGTCTCCTAAGGGTTACCGTTCGCCCTGAGCTTGTCGAACGGCCGTTCGCGTCAAGCCAGGTGCTTCGACAGGCTCAGCACGAACGGACTATATGTTCAGCATGAACGGATTATGTGTAATGTCTTTTACTCCGCTGCCTCCATCACCGCCGTCTGCTTCGCCCTCACCCGGATCGGGATCGCGCTCATCAGGGGAATGCCGGTGCGCTTGTCATAGTCGCGGTCGTTGTAGGACAGGCGGCCGGTATTGCCGCCCTCGCCGAGCGGGTCCTCCTTCTCGTCCGGATTGGTGCCCCAGCTGTGCGGGGTCGAGACACAGCCCTGGCGCACGGTCCTGTCGGCCTTGGCGACGCAGCTGATGAAGGCGCGCGCCGATTCGAGCTCGACCGGCTGATCCTCGGCGAGGCCGAGCGTTTCCATGTCGGCCGGGTTCATGAAGGCGGGGTGGTGCGGCACGCGCTTGCGCTGCACCGGATCCTCGTGCCAGTTGCTGTTGTGGATTTCGGTCATCCGCCGCCCGATCATCCGGAACGGGAAATCGCCATCCTCGACCGGCGCGCCCAGCCTCGTCGCATATTCGGCGAGCTCTTCCATCATCGCGGCATTGCCGACGGACAATTTTCCTTCCCAGCCCGCCGGCTTTGGCTGAACCAGCAGCGCCTGCGCGTCGACGATGGTGCCCTTCTGCACCTCCTCGTCTTCATATAGTGCCGCGATATCGGCCGGACAGCCGTTGAGCGAAGCCTTCCAGGCGCTGATCGGATCGGGGGTTTCGCCCGGGGGGAAAGCCGTCGCCTTTTCCTCGCGCTCGTCGGGATGGGCGAGCAGCGCCCAGGACTTGACCTTGATCGTCTTGCCCATTTCGGAGGCGAGGGTGTGGATGAACTGATATTCCTCGCACAGGTCGGAACCTTCGGGCACATCCATGATCGGCAGGCTGGCCTGAGCATAATTGTTCTCGAAGCCCCAGCCGGCGCCGAAGCCGCCATAGACTTCAGGGGCGGCGGTATTGCCGTGCACTTCGTAATGCAGCTTGGGCGCGATCACATAGTCGGCGAGTTCGGCGGTTTTCGACATGCGCGGATCGATGCAGACCAGCAGGTCGAGCGCTTTCATCGCCTCGAAGGTCTTGAGCTGGTCGGGCCAGGCGAGCATCGGATTGCCGCCGAGACAGATCAGCGCCTTCACCTGCTTGTCGCCGGGGGTCAGGATCTCGTCGGGCAGGGCGGCGGTCGGCATGCCGGAAATGCTCTGCTCGAGATCGCGGCTGTGCAGCTTGCGACCGAAGCCCCAGGCCGGAATCGGGCCGGGCGTGGCGGCGATCGGAGGGGCGGGCTTGGTGAACACGCCGGTGCGGCGGTTGAGATCGCCCTCGCGCAGCCAGTGGCCCATGATCGAGGTCAGGGCGAGATTGAGATATTCGGTGATATTGCCGCCGCCCGACATGTTGGTGCCGGTGCCGCCGCTGATGCTGGCCTTCTTCCAGCTGCCGTACATGCGCGCGGCGCGGACGATATCCTCTGCGGCCACGCCCGCACGGTCGGCGGCCGGCCCGGCGTCAAAGGGCTGCACGGCCTGCTTGAGCGCCTCGAAACCGTCGACATCGCCGGCGACAAAATCCTTGTCGTACAGCTCTTCGTTGATCACGATCCTGGCAATCGCGCCGAGCAGGATCGGGTCCTGGCCGGGGCGGCACTGGAGATGGATATCGGCCTGGCGGGCGCTGTCGGTGACGCGCGGGTCGATGACGATCAGCTGCATCCCGCGCTTCTTCGCATCGTGCAGCTTCTTGGCCGGGTTCATGCCGAGACCGCCGTTCATCGAGACCACCGGATTGGTGCCGATCAGCATCAGTCCATCCCAGTCGCCGACCCGCGGCGCGCCGGCGAGCCAGGGCCCGATCAGCGCCCGGGCGATGCCCTTGCCGGGCTGGTCGATGGTGACGCTGTCATAGACCGAGGTAGAGCCGATCGCGTCCATCAGTGCCAGCATGAAGGCATGGGCGTTGACATTGTTGTAGCCGAAGGTGCCTACATAGGAGGCGACCGCATCCGGGCCATGTTGGTCGATGATTGTTTCAAGCCGTCCGGCAATTTCCTGCGCTGCGGTGCGCCAGCTTATCGCCCGCTTCTCGCCATGCTTCATCCCGGTATAGCTGGTCAGCAGGCGCGTGTCGAAACTGTGATAATTGGCCAGCTGCCGGCCCTTAATGCAGCTATAGCCCTCGAACTCGGGATTGTCCTTGTCGCCGTGGGTACTGACCGGGACGCCGTTGTCGAAATCGACGATCAGGCCGCAATGCGCATGGCAGGCCCGGCACATCACATGTTTCTGCCCGCTAAAGGTTTCGCTGACCATATTTCTCTCCACAGGTTCGATTTAGCAGGTCCGGGCCATTGCTTTTTGCAATTTAATCGTTCAATTAACCCACTAGTGATTCAAGCAATATCGCAGGCAATGGGGCCGTGCCACTGGCCCTATTGACAGGAAAACTGGAGCAAGACCTATGGCCGACAAACCGAGTGCAGCCGAACTCAAGGATTATGCCGAGCAGGCGGACGCCTGGTTCAAGGAGAATACGGTCCGCGATCCCGGCTTCATGCTGCCGCTGACCTTCATGGAAGTATCGACCGACCAGCAGTTCGACTTTCTCCGCGACTGGCAGCGCAAGGTCTATGAAGCGGGCTATCTGGGTGCCAGCTGGCCGAAGGAATATGGCGGCGGCGGTCTGCACAGCGAATATCAGCGTGTCGCCACAAGGGCGATGAAGAAATATGACGCGCCGATCATGATCAACGCGATCGGCAATGGCTGGGCCGGGCCGCTGATCCTCGATCTCGGCAGCGAGGAGCAGAAGCAGAAATATATCAAGCCGATGCTGAGCGCCGAGGATATCTGGTGCCAGGGATTTTCCGAACCGGAGAACGGATCGGATCTCGGCAACGCGCAGCTGAAGGCGGTGAAGGACGGCGACGAATATGTCCTCAACGGCTCGAAAATCTGGACCTCGCTCGGCGACCGGGCGAAATATATGATCCTGCTCGCGCGCACCGATTTCAATGCGCCGAACAAATATGCCGGGCTGAGCTTCTTCCTCAACCCGATGGATATCGACGGCATCACCACCAGCCGGATCAAGAAGCTGACCGGTGAATATGGCTTCGTCCAGACCTTCTTTACCGACGCCCGCATTTCCGCCGACTGCCTGTTCGGCGGCGAGGGCAATGGCTGGTCGATGGCGATGAAGACGCTGGAATATGAGCGCGGTGCCAAGGTCAAGCCGGTCGGCGGCTATTTCGTCAAGGAACTGGACGTGATGGAGATCGTCGAGCTGGCGAAAAAGTCGGTCCGCAACGGCAAGCCGCTGCTCGACGATCCGGTGATGCGCGACAAGATGACGCAATATATGATCGATATCCAGGCGCTCAATCTCAACAACACCCGCCGCCGGATGCCGCAGCTGATGCAGGACCGGCCGATGGGCCTGCCGCTGATGAACAAGCTGGCACGCACCGAGCTGATCCGCGAGCTGACCGAATTCTCGCTGGCCTTCCAGGGCACCAAGGCCGGCTATTATGTCGGCGACGAGAATGCAGTCGACGACGGCTACTGGCACCGCAGCTATCTGAACAGTTTCTCGGCGACGATTGGTGGCGGTACTTCCGAGATCCAGCGGAATATCGTTGCGGAACATGCGCTGGGCTTGCCGAAAACGAGATAGAATATTGATGGATAGTCACCGTCAGTCCTGAGCTTGTCGAAGGACGCCTGGCGACGAGAGGCGTGGTTCGACAGGCTCACCACTAACGGTATCAGCCTTTTGGAAATTGAGGGAATATATGGACAATCTAGGTACAATCGGCACGACCGAAGAACAGATCGAACTGATGGACGTGGCGACCAATTTCTGTCGGGACAAGAGCCCGATCGACAAGGTGCGCGGGCTGATCGACGACGATCTCGGCTATGATCCGGGCATCTGGAAAGAGATCGGCGAGCTCGGCTGGCTGGCGATCGCGATCCCCGAGACGCATGACGGCGTCGGCCTGTCGATGGCCGAGGTGGTGCCGATCGCCGAGCAGATGGGGCGCAACCTGATGAGCACGCCGTTCGGCTCGACCACGCTGGCGGCGCAGGCCCTGCTGGCCGGCGGCAGCGAGGCGCAGCAGGCCGAATGGCTGCCGAAAATTGCGGCAGGCACCGCCGCGACGCTGGCCCTGCGCGAAGACAATGGCGACTGGGATCTGGCCAATATCGAGTGCAGCGCGACCGAGAGCGGCGGCAAGGTGGCCCTGTCAGGCAAGAAGCAGCTGGTGCTGTGGGCGGACAGCGCCGAGCTGATCATCGCTTCGGTGAAGATGGACGGCGCGGTGCGCTTTGCCCTGATCGAGCGGTCGCAGCTCGGTGACGGGGCGCTGCGCCGCGAAACGGTGATCGACGAAACCGCGCGCAGCTATGAAGTCACTCTGGACGGCGTAACTGTTTCCACCGATGCCCTGTTCGACGCCTCGCGGACCCGCGAGACGCTGGAGAAGATCGAGCTGGCGGCGGGCCTCATCCACGCCGCCGAAATGACCGGCGGCGCGCAGGCGGTGATCGACTACACGCTCGAATATCTCAAGACCCGCAAGCAGTTCGGCAAGATCATCGGCAGCTACCAGGCGCTGAAACATCCGACGGTCAACAATTATGTCGAATATGAAAAGGCGCGGACGCATCTCTACAGCGCCGCCCACAGCTGGGGCGAGCAGGGTCGCGGCGAGGTTGCCGTGCGGATGGCGGCAGCGCAGTCGCATTCGAGCTATGCCACCGCTGCCGATCGCGCGATCCAGTTTCACGGCGGCTTCGGCTTCACCCATGACTGCGACGCGCAGCTGCACCGGCGGAAAGCGATTTTGGCAGGGGCGCTGATCGGCGACGCGGCCTATCAAAGGTCGAAACTGGCCGGCCTGTTGTTTGACTAGGGATTAGATTTTCCGTTCGTCCTGAGCCTGTCGAAGGACAGCGCCAGGCCAGAGGCGCACTTCGACAGGCTCAGTGCGAACGGGTAAAAACAAGGAGAAAGAAGATGTCAGAAGTACTCACCGAAATTCGCGATGGTTTCATCATCGTCACCATCAACCGGCCCGATGCCAAGAATGCCATGACCAAGGCGGCGGCCGAGGGCATTCGCGCGGCGATGGAGCAGCTCGATAGCGATGACAGTCTCAACGCCGGAATCATCACCGGCGCCGGCGGCACCTTCTGTTCCGGCATGGATCTCAAGGGCTTCCTGCGCGGCGAGACGCCTTCGGTCAAAGGCTATGGCTTTGGCGGCATCACCGAAAAGGGCCCGGAAAAGCCGCTGATCGCGGCGGTCGAGGGCTATGCCCTGGCCGGCGGCCTGGAACTGGCGCTGGCCTGCGACCTGTGCGTGGCCAATGTCAACGCGAAATTCGGCATTCCCGAGGTCAAGCGCAGCCTGGTGGCGGCCGCTGGCGGGGTGATCAAGCTGCAGCAGATTGTCGGCAAGCGCATTGCCATGGAATGGGCCCTGACCGGTGATTTCTTTACCGCACAGCGCGCCTATGAAGTCGGCTTCGTCAATCGCGTCACCGAGGGCGCCGCTCTCGAGGCCGCAATCGAGCTGGCAACCACGGTGGCGGCCAATGGCCCGCTGGCGCTGAAGGCGACCAAGAAGATCATCAACGAAAGCTATGACTGGTCCAGCGAGGAAGCCTGGAAGAAGCAGGCCGAAATCACCATGCCGGTGTTCACCTCCAAGGATGCCCAGGAAGGCTCGCTGGCCTTCGCCGAGAAGCGCAAGCCGAACTGGCAGGGGAAATAGTCTACCCCATGGATGAAAACAGGAAAACAGGCAGCTCCGATATTGTCGATATCTGGGCCGGCGACCAGCATTTGCCGGAGTGGTTCGTGGAGGCGATGGCGGTGCCGCGCGAGGAGGCCTTTGTCGAAGTGGATGGACACCGGGTCCATTATTTCCGCTGGGGCACGCGCGGCAAGCCGCCGCTGCTGATGACCCACGGTTTTCTGGCGCACGCGCGCTGCTTTGCCTTTATCGCGCCCTTCCTGGCAGGGGATTATGACGTGATCGCCTATGATCTCGCCGGCATGGGCGACAGCGAGATGACGCCCGATTGCGACGGCGAGAAGCGGGCGGCGGAAATGGTTGCCGTCGCCGACGCGCTCGACCTGTTTGCCGGGCCGGTCAGGCCGAAGATCATCGCCCACAGCTTTGGCTCCGGCGTGGCGCTGACCGCCATGGAAATGGCAGGCGAACGGTTCGGCGGGCTGATCATCTGCGACCTGATGATCATGCGGCCGGAAAAGCTGGAGGCCCATTTTGCCGGCGGCGGGGGACCGCCCGGCTCGGGCCGGTCGGACCGGCCGAACAAGCTCTATCCCGATTATTCGTCGGCGCGGGCGCGCTTCGTGCTGTCGCCGCCGCAGCCGGTGCAGCAGCCGTTCCTGATGGAATATATGGCCTATCATTCGCTGCGCCGGATCGACGACGGCGAGCAGCAGGGCTGGTCCTGGAAATTCGATCCGATGGTCTTCCACCGCAACGAAAACGACATGGCGAAATGGGCGCAGACGCCGCAGCGGATCGTCGATCTGCCGCACCGGCTGGGAATCGTCTATGGCGAGAAGAGCAAATTGTTCGATGACGACAGTGCTGCCTTTCTCCGCGAACTCGGCGGCAGCCATATTCCGATGATCGCGGTCCCCGAAGCCGAACATCATCTGATGCTAGACCAGCCGCTGGCGCTGGTGACCGCGCTGCGGGCGGTGCTGGCCTTGTGGGGAGAATAGGCCGGTTCTGCCCCGCCAGCTGATCGCCGGATGAACCAAAGGGGGTTTTCGCGACAATCTGGTACAAAAAACCGCGAATCTGACAAAGGCCTGCGACAGGCATCCCCTATTTCTGTTTGTGACGCCGGAGTTGGCGCCAGATAGAAAAAGGAATGGATCATGAAAAAATTTCTGATGGCCTTGGCAGTCACGACAATGGCTGTTTCACCCATGGTGACCGCACAGGCAGCCGCCGCTTCGCACCGCACGGTCGAGAAATCGGTGAAGAACAACAACGGAAAGCGCGTGGTCAAGAAAACCGTGACGCAGAGAAACGGCCAGCGTGTTGTGACGAAGACCACGACAAGGAACAATATCCAGCGGGATCGCCACAATGGCCAGCGCTACAACGCCGCCCAGCAACGCCACTGGGCCAAGGGCCAGCGGTTCGACCGCCGCCATGCGACCAATTACCGGGTGATCAGCAATCCGCGTGCCTACCGGCTGTCGAACGCGCCGCGCGGCTACCAGTGGGTGCGGTCCGGCAATGATGCGGTGCTGATCGGGGTCACCAGCGGCCTGATCGGCGCGGTGATCGGCAATGCGATTTCGCGGTAAAGCTGATTGATACGGATACTGAAAAGAGCCCCCGGAAGCGATTTCGGGGGTTCTTCTGTTCAGGCGTTCTTGATCGTCAGGCCGCCATCCACGGGAATAACCGCTCCGGTCAGGAATCCGGCTGCAGGCAGCACGCAGGACAGGGTCATATGCGCGACTTCTTCGGGGATGGCGTAGCGGCGCAATGGCACCCGGCGTTTTGCATATATCGTCTTGTGCTCTTCCGGGATCGCGTCGGTAATCCCGGTCCGGATCGGCCCGGGGCAGATACAGTTGACGGTGATGCCCTCGCGCCCGAGATCGACGGCTAGACCGCGGGTCAGCCCGATCACACCGTGTTTCGCGGCGACATAGGGGCTGTTTCCGGGTGACGCACCCAGGCCTTCGGTAGACGCGACATTCACAATCCGGGGATGCTCGGCTTTTCGCAGATGGGGCAGGGCCGCGCGGATCATCCGTTGATGTGCGGCAAGCATGACCGCCATCGTCGGTTCCCAGGCCTGCTCGTAACTTTCCTGGGAAATGTCCGCCGGGATCGCAAAGCCGGCGTTGTTGACCAGAATGTCGATACCGCCCAAGCTATGCGCGATGTCGGCGACGACCGCCTTGATGGAGTCGGGATCGCTGACATCCAGGGCCCAGGCTTTCGCAGAGCCCTGATAGTCCGCTTCTTCGATTTCCCGCACCACGGCGTCGCATTTGCCCTGATCAAGATCGGTTACTGCAACACGGGCACCTTCTGAAGCAAAGAGATGGGCAGTAGCCCGGCCCATGCCGCTGGCCGCGCCGGTGATGATCGCGACCTTGCCGGCGATGGAGCGGCTAAGGGACTGGTAGGGTTCCAAGGTCAGCCCGCCATGAATCCCTTGAGCCGCTGGTTGATGATCTGGTCCGCCTCGGCCATGATCCGGTCGATCAGCTCCTGACAGGTTGGGATATCATTGATCAGGCCGGCGACCATGCCGCAGCTCCAGGCCCCCACGTCCATGTCGCCTTCGAGCATGATCTTGGGGTAAACGCCCGCGACCTGCTCGATGACGTCGGAAAATTGCAGGTCGGCACCCTTTTCCTTCTCGATTTCGAGCAGCCGTTCGACGGCGGGATTGTTGAGCACGCGCTCGGTGTTGCGCAGCGGGCGCATGACCAGGCGGGTGTCGAGTTCGCTGGCGGCAACAATCGCGTCCTTCACATTCTGGTGCACCGGCGCTTCCTTGGTGGCGATGAAGCGCGTGCCCATGTTCATGCC
>CAXIBD010000082.1:0-13507 GCA_964022135.1 uncultured Sphingomonadales bacterium
GCTATGCGCAGGAAGGCCAGTGGTTCCTGAGCGGCGACAAGCAGACCAGCAAGGCAGCGGCCAATCTGCTCGCCGAGCATGCGGTGTTCCTGCTCAGAGGGTGACCATTGTGCTCCGGTCTCCGAGCCGGAGCCCTGCTGTCGCGAAGGAGCCTCCCGGGGCTCCGCATCAAGTGCGGAGCACAGCCGTGATTGCGAGCGAGGCGAAGCAATCCAGGGTTGGCGCCAAGCCTGACGGCAGCAATTTACCCTCGCTGCACCTCTTCCAGCCCCCAGGCCGCCAGGATCGCGAGCCCGCTCATCCCGGCCATCACCGCCAGCACAACCTCTCCGCCAAACCAGTTCGCGACCAGACTGAACAGCCCGCCGGCGAGCAGCAATATTCCGATCACCGTATTGGACAGCGCGGTATAGGCGGCGCGGCTGTCCTGATCCGCCATATCGACCAGATGGGTCGCCCGGCCGAGGCGCACACCCTGATAGGCGATCATCAGCCCGAACAGCAGCATCGGCAGGAGATAGCCGCCGGCCAGCGCGCCAGCAAAGGCGAGCCAGCTGGTCGCGGCCAGGATGATCGCGGCCACCAGCGCGGAAAACACCAGCACCTTGCGGCTCGACCGGTCCGACAGCCGACCCCAGACAAAGCTGCTCAGCAGGCTGGCCAGCGCCGAGGCCAGCACCAGAAAACCGAGCTTGTCATAGCCTTCGCCAGGACGGCTGCCGACCGCGATCATGAACGGTGGCGCCAGCGCGGTGGCGGTCAGCAGGCCGCGAGTCAGAATGAAGCGGACGAGCTGCGGATCATCGCGGAGAAAGGCGAAATTGCCCAAGGCCGCCTTCAGCGCCGTCTTCCCGCCATCGGTCGCACCGGCCCGTTCGGTCAGGGTCGCGAACAACGCCGCGCTCGCCAGCCACGCGCCACCGGCCAGAAACAGGCCGCCGGTCACCAGCGCCATCCGGTCAACCAGATGGAAGGACAGCGAGAGCGCATAGACGATCACGGTCACCGAGGCGATCGAGCCCGCCAGACCGGTGGCGGTGCCGCGCCGCGACTTGTCGATGGTCTTGCCGAGCACGTCCTTGTAGCAGACCGAGCAGACGCTGCGCGCCAGCGCCAGAATTGCCAGCGCCACGATGATCGCCCAGCCGGCAGCGACCCCGGTCAGGCTGATCGCGATAATCCCGATCGCCGCCGCCGCCAGGCCCTGCACCGCCGAACCCACAGCCCAGGCCCACTTGCGGCGCGGCAATTTCCGTAAATATCCGGCGGTGACCAGCTGCGGCAGCAGCGCGCCCGCCTCTCGGACCGGCACCAGCAGCCCGATCAGCGCCACCGGCGCGCCCAGCGAGGTCATCAGCCAGCTCAGCACCAGCTTCGGGTCGACCAGCCCGTCGGCGCTCTTGGTCAGCGCCAGCGCGCCGACATGTTTGAAGAAATTGCCCGGCTCCTGCTGGCAGGCGCTTTCCGGAATATCGGCGCACACGCGCCCCTCGTCATCGATGACGATCGCCTGGAAGGCCTGGTCAGTGGTGGATCGGCTCGCCATGGCCGGGTTTTAGCCGACTAGCGTTCCCGTGTCGTGCTGAACTTAAGGTCAGGATTGCCCTCGGGCTGACAGCCATTCCGCCGCGTTACGTGTGCGAGGGGTGCCGGAATCCTCTATCCTGGCCGTTTTCTGGCCCGCACAGGCGAGCGACGATCATCCAACGTCGGTCTGAATCAGGCCGGGTTATGCGCGGCAAGAAATTTGTCGAGCTGGTCCAGCCAGTCCTTTCGATTCTTGTATTCCCTGAGACCATGTCCTTCGTCTTCATAGGTTACAAAGACGGCGGCAGCCCCGCGATCTTCGAGCTTGTCCTTGTAAAGAGTGAACTGGCTGTAGGGGACAGTGCTGTCTTTTTCTCCGTGCACAAGGAGGACCGGGCGCTTCAGCTGATCCACCATCCTGACGGGCGATACGTCTCCGAGATCAAAATCATCCTCGCCTTCGATGAATTCTTTCCATTTTTTGCTGTAACGGCTCTTGAGGAATTGCCGGTTAAACTGGAGTTGCTTGTCAAAATCGGTGACGCCGGCGAACGAGGCGGCGCAGCGATACCGTTCCGGATTGCGGGTCACTCCCCAGAGCGCGGCATATCCGCCATAGGATGATCCTACGATGCAGACTCGGGCGGGATCGACAATGCCGCGTTTGGCAAGCCAGTCCATGCCGTCATCAAGATCGTCCTGCATGGCCCGACCGATCTCCCCTTCTCCAAGCTTGACGAACTCCTCCCCATAACTGCCGGAGCCGCGGAAATTTGGTTGCAGGACCACATATCCCCGGTTGGCCAGAAACTGCGTTTCCATGTTAAAATCCATATTGTCGCGGATGCCATAAGGCCCCCCGTGGGGAAGGATGATGAGCGGCAGGTTTTTCGGATCCTTGCCTTGGGGCAACGTCACATAGGCCGGTATTCTGGTCCCATCCCGCGCCACATAGCTCTCATAGGTTGTTGTCGCCATGGCGTTCGGATCGATCTGGTCTTTCACTCCGGCAAATCGATCCATTTTTCGAGCCGCTGGCTCATAGAGGTAAAAACTTCCCGGGTCTTTTGGAGAAGTGGAAAAAACAATCATTTTGCTCCGGTCTCTGGAGGCCGAAACAATCCAGATTTCCTCCCCCGGCAGGGCGCTATCCAGCATTTTCTGCTGCTCGGCAAAATAGTCTTCAAACCAGTGAATACGGTCACGAGAATCCGTAAAATAGGCAGCCCGTAGCGCAGTGCCGTCTTCCGTCATGGCAAACCTGGTCAGTTCATATTCGTCGTGATCAAAGACTTTTTCTCCGATTTCACGGGTCCTGACGTTGAACCGGTAGAGACCAAAGCGGCCGGTTTTCTCGTTGGAGAGCACGTACCCGTCATCGGAGCCGGCAACGATGGTAAATCCATCCAGAAGCGGTTCTTCTTCGTTATCGACGATGTCCGTGTCCTTGACCTTGTCGATACGCCTGAACTTCTCGGCATCAGAGCTCCGGTAGAAAACCAGAGTGCTGCTTCTTCGGTAGCTAATGCCCATGCGGATCTGGCCTGCGTTATCCGCGACCCAGTCCTGAACGCGCATCTGATCATCAACGACCTGTTCGGCTTCGTTCGTAGCCAGATTGATCCGGTACACGGACGGATATTTGTAGATCGACTCCCGCACTTCAAGAAGAAGGAAGCGACCATCGGGATCGAGATGCAGAATATTGTCTCCATCCGGACCGCCATTCTCGACGCCAATATAACGGGTTTTTCTGGTCGTGCTGTCGATCAGATACATTTCAACCTGGCGAAATTCGTTGCTGATGCCCGAGCGTCGTCCGCGATATTGCTTGAGACTGGATACGCTGAACAGGATCTGGCCATTGCCGGCCCAGCGATACCAGTTCAGGTCTGTATCTTCGGGCATGGCCGTGCTGAACGATTTGTCGTCAGACAGGGTTCGGATTGTCAGGAATGTCTTGGCTCCGGTATTCTGGCGATACACCATTTGCGACCCGTCAGGAGACAGCAGCGGTCGATAAACATCACCTTCGGCGGCAAACAGTTCTGTCGGTATTTTCTTGATTTCGGCTCTGGACTGGCCGGACAATCCGATGCTCAGAAGTGCAAGTGCTACCAAAAAAATTCCGCGCATGGATTCTCCACCTACTCATAAAAATCTTTACGGGATTACCTTAAGGAGGTGAAATATCGGTGCAAGTCGGTTCTTATCGTTCCCGGGTCGTGCTGAACTTGACGTCTGGATTGCGCTCTTCCTGATATCCGACATCCCATGCCGACTTTGCCAGAAACACCAGATTGTCGTCGCGGTCCTTGGCCAGCGAACTCTGGTTGATATTGGCAAAGGCGTTGAGCGTCGCGTCCTCGCCGCTGATCCAGCGGGCGGTTTCGAACGGCGCCTGTTCCAGATAGGCATCGACCTTGTACTCGGCCTCCAGCCGCGACACCAGCACCTCGAGCTGCAGCTGCCCGACCACGCCGATGATCCAGTTGGCGCCGAGTTCGGGATAGAAGACCTGGACCACGCCCTCTTCGCTTAGGTCATCGAGCGCCTTGCGCAATTGCTTGGTCTTGGTCGGATCGCGCAGGATCACCCGGCGCAGGATTTCCGGGGCGAAATTGGGCAGGCCGGTGATCCGCACCTGGTTCTTCTCCGACAATGTGTCCCCGACCCGCAGGGTGCCGTGGTTGGGGATGCCGATGATATCGCCGGGCTCCGCGGTATCGGCAATTTCCCGGTCCTGCGCGAAAAACAGGATCGGCGAGTGGATCGCGATCGGCTTGCCGAGTCCCGAGGGGGTCAGCTTCATGCCGCGCTTGAACTCGCCCGAGCAGAGCCGCATGAAGGCGATGCGGTCGCGGTGCTGCGGGTCCATGTTCGCCTGGATCTTGAAGATGAAGCCGGTGACATCGTCGCTCTCCGGATCAATCGGCGCCGGTTCGGCCGGTTGCGGGCGCGGCGAGGGCGCATAGTCGGCAATCGCCTCGATCAGCTCCTCGACCCCGAACTGCTTCAGCGCGGAGCCGAAATAGACCGGCGTCAGATCGCCGTTCTGATAGGCCTCGAGATCAAAATGGCTGTAGCCGCCCTGCGCCAGCTCGCCCTCACTGGTCAGCCGCTCGAGCGCGCTGTCACTCAGCACCTCGCCAAGCTTCGGATCATCCAGTCCGGTGAACTGCTGCGTCACGCCGTCATATTGCTTGCTGCTGCCGGTCGGCTGGTGCAGCTGGTTGTTGACCAGATCATAGACGCCCTCGAACTGCCCGCCCATGCCGGTCGGCCAGCTCATCGGGCAGACGTCCAATGCCAATTTGTCGGCGACCTCGTCGAGCAGGTCAAAAGGATCACGGCCCTCGCGGTCGACCTTGTTGACGAAGGTGATGATCGGCACGCTGCGCATCCGGCAGACCTCGAACAGCTTCAGCGTCTGCGCCTCGATGCCGCTCGCCGCGTCGATCACCATGATCGCGCTGTCGACCGCGGTCAGCGTGCGATAGGTGTCCTCGGAAAAATCCTCATGGCCCGGCGTGTCGAGCAGGTTGAAGACAATGCCGTTGCGCTCGAAGGTCATCACCGAACTGGTCACAGAAATCCCGCGCTGCTGCTCGATCTTCATCCAGTCGGACCGCGCCCGCCTATTGTCGCCGCGCGCCTTGACCTCGCCCGCCAGATGAATAGCGCCGCCCTTCAGCAGCAGCTTCTCGGTCAGCGTCGTCTTGCCCGCATCGGGGTGCGAGATGATCGCGAATGTACGGCGTGGTTTGGCTTGGGTCATAGATTCAATTTTCTAACAATCGTCATCCTGAACTTGTTTCAGGATCCATCCATCGGCTGGATGCAGGTTTTATGGGGAGAAATGGATGCTGAAACAAGTTCGGCATGACGGTCTGGCTACCCCCTCAATTCCGCGCCCAATTTTCCGGCACTGGCAACCACCTTGTCCGAAAGTGCTTTCAGATCCTCTTCGGTCAATGTTGCGTCGGTCGGCTGCAGGGTCACCTCCACGGCCAGCGACTTCTTGCCCTCGCCCACGCTCGGTCCCTCGAACAGATCGAAAATCCGCGCATCGCTGATCAGCTTCTTGTCGGCACCCTTCACCGCGCGCACCAGATCGCCCGCCGGCAGATCGGTATCGACGATGAAGGCGAAATCGCGAGTCAACGCCTGCAGCGCCGGTGGCGCAAAGGCGTCGCGCATATGGCCTGATTTCTTCTTCAGCGGAATCGCATCGAGGAATATCTCCGCGCCCACCGCCGCGCCCTTCAGGCCCAGCGCTCTGGTCACCGACGGATGCAGCGCGCCGTAGGCGGCGAGGATCTTCTTCGGGCCCAGCCGCAGCGTGCCGGACTGGCCGGGGTGATAGGCATGGCCTGCCTCCCCGAAGTCCATCAGCTTGTCGACCGGTGCCCCGGCCGCCTCGAGGATCGCCAGCACTTCCGCCTTGGCGTCATAGGCATCGAACTTGCTCGCGCCGCCGCCTTGCCAGCTCCGCGCGCCCTTTTCGCCCGCCAGCACCAGTCCGATGGTCGGATGCTCGGCGCTTTCCAGATAGCGCCGGCCCACCTCGAACAGGCGGATCGATGCCGCGCCGCGGGCGCTGTTGCGCTTGGCGGCGGCGATCAGACCGGGCAGCATCGACGGGCGCATAACCTTGAGATCCTCGCTGATCGGATTGGCCAGTGACCATGTTCCGCCACCAAAAGGCGCGGCTTCCTTCTCGGAGATGAAGCTCCAGTTGACCACCTCGTTCAGCCCGCGCGCGGCCGCGGCGCGGCGCGCCTTGCGTTCGGCCAGCTGTTCGGGCGAGGCGGTTGGCTTGGCGACGCCCGGTTTGCGGGGAAGCGGGGTCGAGGGAATATTGTCCAGCCCCTCGATGCGGACGATTTCCTCGACGATATCCTGCCAGCCGGCAATATCCCGGCGCCAGGTCGGAACCGTGATCGTCCAGTCATCGGCAATGGCAAAGCCCAGCGCTTCGAGAATGGCCTTCTGCCGATCTGCAGCGACATCGATGCCGCCGAGCGCCAGGCATTGTCCGGGATCATAGGCGACGGTGCGTTGCTCTGCCGGCGGTGTTCCTGCGCGCGTCACTTCGCTTGGCGTGCCGCCGCAATGTTCGGTGATCAGCCAGGTGGCGACCGCCAGCCCATCATCCAGAAAGGCCGGATCAACCCCGCGCTCGAACCGCTGCCGGGCATCGCTGGTCAGCATCAGCTTCTGGCCGGTGCGGGCGATATTCTCCGGCGTGAAATAGGCGCATTCGACCAGCACCTCGGTGGTGTCCGGCTGGGCACCGGTCGCCGCTCCGCCCATGATCCCGCCGATATCGTGCGCGCCGGTGTCGTCGGCGATCACCGTCATCGTCTCGTCGAGCACATAGTCCTTGTCGTTCAGCGCGGTGAGTTTCTCTCCCGCCTTCGCCTTGCGCGCAACGAGGCCACCCTTGAGCTTGGCCATGTCATAGACATGCAGCGGCCGCCCGAGATCGAGCATCACGAAATTGGTGATATCGACCAGCAGGCTGATCGGCTTCTGGCCAGCGGATTTGAGATGGCGCTGCATCCAGGCCGGGGCGCTGCCGTTGGTGACACCTTTCACGCTGCGGGCGTAAAAGGCGGGACAGCCTTCCGGGTCCTCGGTGCGCACATCGGGACCTGTGCCGGTTCCCGCCATGGTTAAGTTTGCACCTCGATAGGCATCCGAAAGCGACTTCAATGTGCCCATGCCGGCCGCCGCCAGATCGCGCGCAATCCCGCGCACGCCCATGCAGTCCTGCCGGTTGGGGGTGACCGAGACATCGAACACCGGATCGTCGAGCTCGGCATAGTCGGCGTAGCTGGTGCCAACTTTACCGGCGGCACTTTCGGGCAGTTCGATGATGCCGTCATGGTCGTCGCCCAGCTCCAGCTCGCGATAGCTGCACATCATGCCGAAACTCTCGACATCCCGGATTTTGGCGGGTTTCAGCGTGAAATCGCTGCCCGGAATATAGGTTCCGGGAGGCCCGAAAACCCCGATCATCCCCGCCTTCGCATTCGGCGCCCCGCACACCACCTGCCAAGGCTCCGCGGAACCATCATCAACTTTAAGCAATTGCAATTTATCGGCATTCGGATGCGGTCCCGCCTCGATCACTTTCGCCACGCGAAAGGGTCTCAGCGCATCGGCGGGATTTTCCATGCCCTCGATTTCCAGCCCGATGCTGGTCAGTTTCTCGGCAATTTCGGTGGCAGTTGCGTCGGTATCGAGATGGGCCTTGAGCCAGCTTAGGGAAAATTTCATGCGCCGACTCCTCCGCTCAAGGTGGGGACGTCAAGCGCGCCAAAGCCATAATGTTCGGTCCAGCGCAGATCGCCGTCGAAGAAGGCGCGCAGGTCGTCCATGCCATATTTCAGCATCGCCAGCCGGTCGATGCCGCAGCCGAAGGCAAAGCCCTGCCAGACATCGGGGTCGAGGCCGCAATTGCGGATGACATTGGGGTGGACCATGCCGGAACCGAGAATCTCCATCCAGCCGCCATTGTCGCCGCGCGGATCGCCGCCGATGATCCGCCGGCCCTGTTCGACCGAAAAGCCGACATCGACCTCGGCGCTGGGTTCGGTGAACGGGAAATAGCTCGGGCGCAGCCGCAGTTCGATATCGTCGCGCTCGAAAAAGGCGCGGACGAAGGTTTCGAGGGTCCACTTGAGATGGCCCATGTGGATTTTCTTGTCGATCACCAGACCCTCGACCTGATGAAACATCGGAGTATGGGTGGCATCGCTGTCCGAGCGATAGGTGCGGCCCGGCACGATAATGTAGATCGGTTCGCCGGCGCCATCGGTCCGCTTTGCCACATCCATCATCGTGCGGATCTGTACCGGCGAAGTATGGGTCCGCAGCAATTTGGGCATGCCGCTGTCATCGGTCTGCGGGAAATAGAATGTGTCGTGCATTGCACGGGCAGGATGGGTGTCCGGGATATTGAGCGCGGTGAAATTGTGCCAGTCGTCCTCGATTTCGGGACCGGTAGCGACCGAGAAACCGAGATCGGCGAATATCTCTGCCAGCTCGTCCATTACCTGCGATACCGGATGGATGCTGCCCTTTGGTGCGGCGGGCGCGGGCAGGGTCAGATCGAGCTTTTCGGTGGCGAGCTTGGCATCCAGAGCGGCTGTCTCCATCGCTTCCTTGCGGGCTGTCAGGGCATCGGCGACGGCTTGCCGGGCGCCGTTGATCTTGGGCCCCTGCTCCTGCCGTTCTTCCTGCGTCATCTGTCCGAGCGTCTTCAGCAGCAGCGAAATCTCGCCCTTCTTGCCGAGTGCGGCGAGGCGAATGGCTTCCAGCGCATCGCCATCGGCCGCAGCTTCAATCTGCTCCAGATATCTGTCCCTGATCGCTTCGATGTCGCTCATCATATTGTCCCGTTTTTTCTCGCTGACCGTCTAGCAAGCCTTGCGAGAAACCCAATAAAAAAGCGCCGCGAGATTGCTCCCCGGCGCTTCTTTGAATTTCTGAAAATGCTTAAGCTTTCGCCAGAGCATCCTGCGCCTGTTTGATGATGCCGCCAAATACTGCCGGTTCATTCATCGCCAGATCGGCCATCACCTTGCGGTCCAGTTCAATGCCGGCCAGCTTGGTGCCGTGAATGAACGTGCCGTAGGTCATGCCTTCGGCGCGAACCGCAGCGTTGATCCGCTGGATCCAGAGCGCGCGGAACGCCCGCTTCTTGACCTTGCGGTCGCGATAGGCATATTGACCGGCTTTTTCGACGGCCTGCCGCGCGATGCGGATGGTGTTCTTGCGACGGCCATAATAGCCCTTCGCCTGAACCAATAATCTCTTATGTTTTGTACGAGTGGTCGTACCCCGTTTGACACGTGCCATATTCTATATCCTGTAAGTTAGAGAGTCGCTGCGGCGGGCTTAGCCCAGGCCGTATGGCGCCCATTTCTTGACTGTCCGAGCATCCGCATCACACAATTTCTTGGTGCCGCGGTTCTGGCGGATATATTTGCTGTTATGGCTCATCAAACGGTGGCGCTTGCCGGCTACGCCGTGCTTCACCTTGCCGGTTGCAGTGATCTTGAAGCGTTTCTTCACACCACTTTTGGTCTTCAACTTGGGCATTTTGGTCTCCTCTAGATGGTACCTTTACGGACACATGTGGCAGCCCAACACTGGCCAGTGCGTCACATCGGAACGGCGGCAATAGCTAGATTCGCCGGAATTGCAAGAATTATTGCGCCGGAATGGGCATCAGTGATGGCAGGCAATCGCCTCGAGCACATCATCGACCCGCGCCTGATCACCGATCGCCAGTACATGGCCATCCGATTCCGCGTGCAGCGGTTCACCATTCCAGTCGCACATCATGCCGCCGGCGCCATCGACAATCGGAGCAAGGGCGGCGAAATCGTGGAGCTTCAGGCCCGCCTCGCAGACCACGTCGACATGGCCGCTGGCGACCAGGCCGTAATTGTAGCAATCGCCGCCATAGATGATCTTGCGCGGCGCGACCTTGCCCGCCAGTCCCATGAAATGCTCGGCATCATGTTCGTCAAACTGGTGCGGCGTGGTCGTGGCGAGCACGGCGTCCTTCAGTTCCCGGCACCGCGCCGATTTCGCCGGCTGGCCGTTGAACATGGTCCCCCGGCCGACGACGCCGATCCAGCGCTCCCGGGCGACCGGCTGGTCGATAATGCCGATCAGGGGAAAGCCCTCTTGCATCAGCGCGATCAGGGTGCCGAAGATCGGGCGGCCGGCGATGAAGCTGGTGGTGCCGTCGATCGGATCGAGCACCCATTGGCGAGAGGCGCCTTCGTTGCGGGGGCCATATTCCTCGCCGATGATACCGTCATCTGGCCGTTCGGCCTCGATGATCGCCCGCATTGCCGCTTCCGCCGCCCGGTCTGCCTCTGTTACGGGAGTGGAGTCGCCCTTGGCTTCCTGTTCGAAACTGGCCCGGAAGAAAGGGCGGATGGCCTCGCCGGCGGCTTCGGCGAGTTTCTGTGCGAGATCGATGTCTTTTGGGGTCATGGGAGGAGCCTTATTATGTTTGATTTTAAGCTGCCAGCAGAATCGATCGCTGTTTTGAACTTGCCGCCCGAAGGCGTGCAGATGAAAATTGCTTCCCATCGCTATCGATCAAGGGCTAAGCCCAACTTACAAATGCAAAAAAAAGGGCAGGTCAATGTTTGGAAAATCAATTGCGCTATCGGCGACTACAGCTTCTTTGCTCCTGCTCCCCTCGGTATCTTTCGCACAACCCCATCCCGAGAATTTCGCTGGCTGTCAGGGCGGTTGTGACGGGGCAAGCCGCAACCTGAGCGCCGAAACCGAAGGCTTGCACCGAGCGACGCGTAGTTACAATCGCGGCCTTGCCAAGTTGAAGAAACAAGATTTCACCAAGGCGGCCAAGCTTTTCGGAAATGCGGCGAAATCTGCGCCCGAAAAGGCCGAATTCAATTATATGGCCGGGTCGAGCTACTATTTCGCGGGCGAGCACGAGCTGGCGAAAACCTATCTCACGGAGGCCTTGGCCATCGAAGGTGAAGAAGCCATCGATTCTGGCCAGCGAGAAATTGCCGAGGATATTCTCAGAAAAATCTCTGCAAACTAGAGGGGGGCATTGAGCCCCTCCCGCCTAGTCCCACAGGCTGCTGACGGAACTTTCATCGGCGATCCGCTTGATCGCTTCTCCCATCAGCGGGGCGATCGGCAGGATCCGGATCTTGTCGGAATCGAGCGCCGATTGCGGCGTGCGGATGGTATCGGTGATGATCAGCTTGCGCAGCGAGGAATTGTTGACCCGCTCCACCGCCTTGCCGGACAGAACGCCATGGGTGATATAGGCCGCCACATCGGTTGCCCCTGCCGCGATCAGCGCATCGGCTGCGTTGCACAGCGTGCCGGCACTGTCGGCGATATCGTCGATCATGACGCAGAAGCGCCCTTTGACATCGCCGATGATATTCATCACCTCGGAAACGCCGGCCTGCTCGCGGCGCTTGTCGACAATGGCGAGTGGCGCGTTGTCGAGCCGCTTGGCCAGCGCCCTGGCGCGGACCACGCCGCCAACGTCGGGAGAGACGACCACGATATCCTTGTCGCCATGGCGCTTGATGATGTCCTCGCTGATCACCGGCGCGCCGAAGAGATTGTCGGTCGGGATATCGAAGAACCCCTGGATCTGTCCGGCGTGGAGATCGACGGTCAGGACGCGGTCCGCGCCCGCTTCGGTGATCAGATTGGCGACCAGCTTGGCCGAGATCGGCGTGCGCGGGCCCGGTTTGCGGTCCTGCCGGGCATAGCCGAAATAGGGAATGACGGCCGTGATCCGCTTGGCCGAGGCGCGGCGCAGCGCGTCGATGCTGATCAGCAGTTCCATCAGATTGTCATTGGCGGGGTGGCTGGTCGACTGGACGACAAACACATCCTCGCCGCGGACATTTTCGTGGATTTCGATGAAAATCTCGTCGTCGGCGAAGCGCTTGACGCTGGCGTCGGTCAGCGGAATACCCAGATATTCGGCAATTTCCGTGGCAAGCGGCAGATTGCTGTTGCCGGACATGAGTTTCATATTTGCGTTTCCCCGATGGTGGCGGGCCGCAAGAATCGCCCGCGGCTCCCCATGACAATTTTGTGACCCTGTTAGACAGAAGGCCGTGAAATCTAAAGTCCGTAATTGCGTTAATTTCGATTGCCCCCCGCATTGCGGCTTTCTATCAGAGCGGCATGACCGACCGGCTGATCATCACGATGGCGCAATTGACGCAGAGCGTTGGCGATTTGCGCGGCAACGCGGATGCGATGATCGCGGCGCACGGCGCGCGGTCAGACAGCGATCTGATCGTGTTTCCCGAACTGCAGCTGATCGGCTATCCGCCGGAGGATCTGGTGCTGAAGCCGGCCGTGTGGGAACGGGCAAAAGCGGAGCTGGACCGTCTGGCAGCCGCCACCGCCGGCCCGGGACCGGCGATGCTGGTGGGATCGATATTCCGCGACGATGGCAAGCTCTACAACGGGATCGCGCTGCTCGAGGGCGGGCATATCCGGGATGTCCGGTACAAGGTCGAATTGCCCAATTACGGCACCTTCGACGAGAAGCGGCTGTTTGCCTCAGGCCCCTTGCCGCAGCCGATCGAATTCAAGGGCTGCAAGATCGGCCTGCCGATTTGCGAGGATGTGTGGTTCCCGGCGGTGTGCGAGCATCTAAAGGCACAGGGTGCGGATTTGTTTATCTCGGTGCACGGCAGTCCCTATGAAATCGAGAAAGACGATATGCGTCTGGGGCAGGTAGCGACCAAGCGGGTACGCGAAACCGGTATTCCAATGCTGTTCCTCAACCGGGTCGGCGGGCAGGACGAGATCGTGTTCGACGGTGCCAGCTTCGTGCTCAACGGCGATACCAGCCTGATGCACCAGCTGCCCGACTGGGACGAGGCGATTGTCGACACGCAATGGTCTTGCGAAGGTGGCAGGTGGACCTGCGCGCCCGGCGAAATCCACGCGCTGGATGATCATCCCGCTGATATCTATAACGCAATGATCGTCGGCTTGCGCGACTATGTGAACCGCAACCGTTTCCCCGGCGTGATCCTGGGCCTGTCGGGCGGGATCGACAGCGCGCTTTCGGCCGCTGTGGCGGTCGACGCCCTCGGCGCGGATCGCGTGTGGAACGTGATGATGCCGTCCCGCTTCACTTCGCAGGAAAGTCTCGACGACGCCGCGGGCTGCGCCGAATTGCTGGGGACCCGGCTCGACACGATCCCGATCAACCCGGCGGTAGAAGGTTTCGACGCGATGCTCGAGGACAGTTTCGCCGACCGCAATGTCGATATCACCGAGGAGAATATCCAGTCGCGGATTCGCGGCGTGACCCTGATGGCGCTGTCGAACAAGTTTGGCCACATGCTGCTGACCACCGGCAACAAGAGCGAAATGAGCGTCGGCTATGCCACCATCTATGGCGACATGGCGGGCGGCTATTCGGTGC
>CAXIBD010000083.1:0-13004 GCA_964022135.1 uncultured Sphingomonadales bacterium
TAGGCTATCTGCCGAGTATGCTTTTCCCAATATTTAGCCCTCACATTTTTGCGGAGAACCTTACCAACCGTAGTGGTTGGCAATTCATCCACAAAAGTGACCGTTTTGGGAGCCTTAACCGAACCGATCAGACTTTTTGCATGGTCGATCAGTTCTTGCTCGTGCACTTCCGTCACTCCATTTCGGATGACTTCTGCGTGGACAGCCTCCCCCCATTCTTCGTCAGGGATGCCGACCACGGCTGACATTGTTACACAGGGATGAGAATTAATTGCGGCTTCCACCTCGTTCGCATAGACGTTGAATCCACCTGTGATTATCAGGTCTTTTTTTCGGTCAACCAGATAGCAATATCCAGCTTCATCGGAATAGCCTAGATCGCCAGACTTCCAGTAACCTTGGAAAAATTCTTCCGCTGTTTTTTCTGGATTGCCTTCATAACCCTGGCATGTACCCCGGGACCGGAGATATAATTCGCCAACTTCACCCTGCAGCACGGGGTTGCCGTCATCATCGCAAATGGTCACCTCAACCCCCGCGTTCCGCCGTCCGGCCGATGCCAGCCTCTTTTCCGTCTGCGTATCTCCGACATGTTCTGCCTTGCCCAAAAACAGGGTCGCCACGAGATGTTCGGTGGAACCATATACTTGCATGAAAAGCGGACCAAATTTGGCAACTAATTTCTTGGCCTTGGCCGGACTCATTGGCGCGGCTCCATAGAAAATTGTTTTAAGCGTCGAGAGATCATATCTCTCAGCCTCCGGCATCTCCAGCAAGCGATAAGCGATTGTTGGCACAACAAACGCATGAGTGATCCGTTCTTTTTCAATGTGCTCACACCAGCGCTCCAGATCGGGCTGGTTCATAGTCACCGTACAACCGCCGCGAAACAAGGTTGGCTGCAACATCATACCGCTGGCATGACTCAACGGTGCGATATGGAGCATCCGGCTGTCTGGATCAAAATCATGACCTGGCAATGTTAGAAAGCTCTCTGAACAGGCCATAATATTGTCTGCAGTATATTTTGCGCATTTGCTATCGCCTGTCGTGCCGCCGGTAAAGCGCATCAAAACAATATGCGTTCTATCATCAATTTCTACGTCTGTATTATGTGTTGGAGCCTCTGCCAACAAGCTCGGCAGTTCCAATATACCATCCCTTTTTTCTTCCAGTCGATCAACCACCACCACTTGAATGCCGCGTTGCGTAAGTAGCTCAGCGTGGGTTTCGACTAAGGAATTTTCGATGAAAGCAACTTTAGGACCAGTTATCTCGACCTGTCTCATGTGGGTTTCTAAGCTGTCACGGAAATTACCATGGCAGCAGGTGGCCAAAGCTTTGGCTGCCGACCCCCAATGGAAAAGTGACAGATTGTCATTGTCGAGCAAACAGACGTATCGGTCGCCAGTGCCCAATCCCAACGGACCATGTAAGACGTGAGCAAATCGGTTGGTCAACTCGTGATATTCGCGAAAGGTTAATCGGCGCCCGCGTTCGATATTCACGATCGCTTCGCGATCACCGAATGTGTCGACCAGTCCTTGCATGATCCGGCTGTAGTTGAAAGACCCAGTAGAAAGCGTTTGTGTATTTGATGGAGTGAGTTTCGATTTCATTTCAAAGTTTCCGATGTTATCTGGCCCTCAGGCGCGTTGCAGCATCAAGCCGGATGGTCTCACCGTTTAAATAGGCATTTTCGACGATATACTGGCAACTATGGGCGAATTCACGCATATCGCCAAGCCGCTTGGGCGCCTCCACCATTTCGATGAGTGAAGAAACAATCTTTCCTCCCAATCCCATAATCATGGGCGTCCCGAACAAACCCGGGGCGATAGCATTGACTCGGATACCGTGGGCACCCAGTTCCCGCGCGGCGGGTAAATTGAGGCCAATGACACCGGCCTTGGATGCCGAATAGCCAGCTTGCCCGATCTGGCCTTCATAGGCCGCACCGGAAGAGACATTGATAACGACTCCACGCTCCCCGTCATTTTCTGTAGGGTTTTTGACCATCACAGCAACGCATTTGCTCATGACGTTGAACAAGCCGATAAGGTTGACATTTACCACTTTGGCAAATTTTGAAAGGTCGCAGGCATTGCCTTCGCGGTCGAGAATTTTTGTTGGTGCTGGTATCCCGGCCGCGTTAATGTTGATGTGAATAGTGCCAAATTTTGCAGCGGTCTTTTCGATCGCCTCCTTCGCCTGGGTATCATTAGTTACGTCAACATTATGAAATATGGCGTTTTCCGCCCCCAGTTCTGCACACAGACTCTGGCCTGCTTCCTCGTTCAGATCGAAAAGTGAAACTTTGGCACCATGTTCAACAAAGTATCGTGCAGTAGCGGCGCCGAGACCGGATGCCCCACCCGTAATGACTACTATCTTCCGTTTAAGTTGCATTAGTCATCACCCTCGCTAAATTATCGAAACGGTCCATTTTTATATTTCCACTTGTTTTAGATATAGCACCCGGGAAGTCGAATGCCGACTTTATGACCAATGCCGATTGACACGATCTCGCCGTAGAGCTGGATATTAATTTGCCTTCCCTACCCAGCAATTTAAAATTTTTACCGATTGACATTATCATTAGAGCTTTCGCTGAAATTGTTAGGCGCACTCCAGTTTGCCCGCCTCCAAACTCGATTAAATTTAGGAGCTTTGGCACAAAAAATCTTGGTGTAACATTGGTCAGACTGTGCCAATCTGTCGTCTTCGGGCACGCAACGCTATGCTCATAATTTCAGAACGATATACCCCGACTCCTTGAGTATCCGAAAAAATAGCGGTTGCGTTATAGTCGGGAAGCGATTCTGTATTGGGGCATGATCCGCAGTGGTTTTCTGAGCAAAGCAGAACGGCTTGAGCTACGAGCTCTGGCGCGGGATGGGCTGAGTGAAGCGCGCGCGGCGCGCCGTGCCAATGCGATCATTCTGCTGGACAAGGGATGGAGCTGCCAGGAGGTGGCGGAGGCTTTGTTGATCGACGATGACACGGCTCGCTCCTGGCACAGACTTTATGACGAGCATGGCCTGACCGGCCTTGTGGTCTTCGATGTTGGGGGCAGTCACAGCCGGCTTTCTGCGGAACAGGAAGATGCGCTGTTTACGTGGGTCAGCGCCAGCCTGCCACGCAACGCGCGCACGATCGGCGCGTGGATCGTCGACAGTTTTGGCATTGAGTACAGCCACGCGGGGCTGATCGCGCTGCTGCATCGGCTGAAGCTTTCGTACCGCAAGCCTGCGATGGTGTCGGGCAAGCTGGACGCGGCCAAGCAAGCGACGTTCATCGCAGACTATGACCGGCTGATGTGCGGCCTTAAGAACGACGAGGCAGTAGCGTTCGTCGACGCCGTTCATCCGACCCATCAGGTCCGTGCGGTGGGCTGCTGGGCACCCACGGGCGAGGCGGTAGCGATCACGCCCAGCAGCGGTCGTGACCGGGTGAATATTCATGGCGCCATCGACCTCGAGACCGGCAAGACCCAGATGCTCGATGTCCTCACCGTCGATGCGCAAAGCACGATCCTGCTGCTCATGGCGATCCTTGCCACCCATCCGTCGCGGCGGTTGATCCACGTCTTCCTCGACAACGCCCGCTACCATCATGCCCGGCTGGCGCAGGAATGGCTGGTCCGAAAAGGCCAGCGGATCAGGCTCCACTTCGTGCCGACCTACAGCCCCCACCTCAATCCGATCGAGCGACTCTGGGGAGTGATGCACTAAAACATCACCCATAACCAAGGCTACGCAACGGCGCGCGAATTTAGGGCAGCGATCCTGGGGTTCCTAACTCAAAACGTGCCGAAACAATGGCACGCCTTCCGCGATCAGGTCACCAACAACTTTCGCGTCATCAATCCCGCAGATTTTCGGATCCTGAGGTAGACGGGGTATAGTATGTAGACGGGGTATAGTATAGTGTCAGCGCATTGTTTTTAGGGTACGAGTATCCGCCCGAGGACATATGCTTGCTTATTATGTCGTTTGAAAAACTCGTATCAATCTCAATAAAAAATCTAGTGCTTGAAATAGGAGAGAAAAATTGGAGGGCGAAGCGGAATTCCCGACAGCTAAAGTGACAGTCATTGCTACGTGGCTGATCCACTTGGTTGCGATTGTTGACGAGTTCTATTCGGAGTTTGACACCAATGAAATTCTGCAAGAAGTAGGAATCAATCCTGAGCTTTTGAATGATCCCAATGCGCGTGTTCCTTCGTGGCAGGTGAGCAAGTTTTACGAGATTATTCAGAGAATTACAGGCGATGAAGCGATTGGCTTGAAGCTCGGCGCACGCCTTACACCGGGCTCCATGCACGCATTAGGATATTCACTGTTTGCCAGTCGCACTCTGAATTCTTTCTTCGTAAGATACGAACGGTTTTTCCAATTAATTTCGCAGGCGGGTAATGCCAGCACACAGATCCGTGATAAGCGGTTAGTTTTTTCGTTAACAATACGAGAAAAACTGCCTCCGACGAGGGAGGATGCATTTTTGGCAACTGTTCTGCGATTTGCAAGGATGGTTTATCGGTCAAACTTTTCGCCGATTTTGGTGCGTATGCCCCGACCTAAACCTAAATTCGCATCTGCCGAGTTTGATGATTATTTTTGCTGTCCCATCGAATATGGGTGCGAACGGCTCGAACTGCACGTCTCCGAATCCGATTCTAACCAACGATTGCGAGGGTTCAATCCAGAGTTTGTCCGTGCTCATGATCAGATTGCAACGGAATATATCGCCCGATTTGATGATGAGCAAATCATTCCTCGGATTCAGTCAGCCATTGTAAATATGCTGCCCGATGGTGACGTGTCGATCCGCACAATTGCAAGCGCACTTGGTATGAGCAATCGAAGCCTCCAACGGCAGTTACAGAATGAAGGTTCAACTTTTAACGCGGTGCTTGACGGTATGCGTAAATATCTCGCTATCCGGTATTTGCGTTCCGGACGTCATTCGATCAAGGAAATGTCCTATCTTTTAGGATATAACGACTCCAGCAACTTTTCGCGTGCATTTCGAAGATTGACCGGTCGGTCACCGCACGAGTATCTCGAAAAATCAAAGCTGAAATCCGAATAACAGCAAGTTTCAATCGTCCGATGGTTTTGTTGACGCTATTTTGGCGTGCAATGGCGAGTCAATCGCATGTCAAACGCAGGCTTTCGCTATAATTGTCAGTATTCGGCAGCGCAGTTGAATGCGTCTTTTGCCTTATCATGGACGGGATATGATGACCGATGGCTTATGAAACAATAAAATTTGAAACTCGCGATGCCATTGCCTGCATAACATTGAACCGGCCTAAGGCGATGAATGCGCTTTCGGGGGCAATGGTGGACGAACTTTCCAGTGCGGTTTCCGTCGTTGCAGAAGATGACGGTTTGCGTGTGCTAATCATAACGGGAGCGGGGCGTGCCTTTTGTTGCGGGGCGGATCTGAAAGGCGTTCTTGCCGAAGCCCAGGCAGGCAATGCGAAGGGATTTTTATCCTTTCTTGGTACTATCCAGGAGATATTCCACCAATTGCGGGAACTGCCTAAACCAACAATTGCGGCGCTGAATGGATTCACGCTTGCCGGAGGTCTGGAAATGGCTATTGCCTGCGATATCGTCCTTGCCGCCCGTAGCGCACGATTGGGCGACAGCCATTCCAATTTCGGTGTGCTGCCGGGTGGTGGTGGGGGCACGATCATGCCGCGGCTTATTGGTGAGAAGAAGGCTAATCTGCTGCTTTTTTCAGGTGAAAACTGGCCAGCGGAGGAATTTGAAAACCTTGGCTTCGTCAGCGCCGTCCATGACGATGAGAGCCTGATGGACGAAGCAATGAAGCTCGCCGATAATCTGGCGCAGAAAAGTCCCTTGGTTCTGCATCGCATGAAACAGATGGTGGCGGATGGTCGTCAGCTCAATCCGCGCGATGCGCTGACGCTGGAAACCCGGCTATTAGCAGAGCATTCCAAATCCGCCGATTTTCTAGAGGGCCTGTCTGCCTTTAGCGAGAAACGGGCACCAGAATATACGGGAAAATGATCGCGCCGGTTTTCCGGAAAAAAGATTAGAGGGAACTTTCGACAATGGAAAAGGCATATATAGTCGGTGTGGGCATGACAAAATTCGGCCGACACCCTGACCAAAGCATAAGGCAGTTGCTTGACACGGCCATTAGCACTGCTCTCGGTGATGCGGGCGGCCATAAGTCTGACGTTGAAGCGGTTTATCATTCAAGCTCGACACAAGGTTTCCTGCAAGGGCAAACATTCATTCCCGGGCAGGTGGCGCTGGGCCAGATTGGCCTGTCTGGAATACCTGTCTTCAACATAGAGAATGCTTGCGCGTCGAGCTCGTCTTCCTTCCATCTGGCCGTGCAGGGGGTTGGCTCCGGCATGCACGACATTATTTTGGCCGCCGGTGTTGAGAAAATGAATGTTCCTGACAAGAAAAAAATGTTTGCGGTGTTTGATGGCGCTTGGGACGTGGCCACGGTCGATGAAAATATTGAGCGCCTTGTTAGTCTTGGCAAAGGCATGGAATGCCCCGAAGGGTCCGAATCGGAACGGCCCTATAGTATTTTCATGAAGGTCTATGCGGCCTTTGGGCTCAACCACATGAAGCGTAATGGAACGACGCAGCGGCAGATCGCGGCCATCGCTGCCAAAAACCATGAACATTCGGTGCATAATGAATATTCGCAATATCGTCAGGCCTATTCGATTGAGGAGGTGCTGGCTGCGCCGCCTATTACCTATCCGCTGACCTTGCCAATGTGCGCACCCATTTCCGATGGTGCTGCTGCCGCGGTTATTTGCAATGAAGAGGGGCTGAAGAAGCTGGGCATGGACAAGTCCCGCGCTGTGGAAATCCTAGCTAGCGTATCGATGAGCGGCAATGCCGAAAGGACCGCTGACGAACCGGAAAACCACATGGCCCGGCTGGCGGCGCAAAAAGCCTATCAGATGGCTGGCCGTTCCCCCGATGATATGGATGTCGCCGAAGTCCATGATGCGACTGCTATCGGAGAGTTGATGCATGCGGAGAACCTGATGCTTGCTCCTCTGGGTGAGGCGGGTCCGGCGGCGGAACGCGGCGATTTTACGGTAGGCGGCAGGATACCCATCAACCCGTCGGGTGGATTGGAATCAAAAGGACATCCGATCGGCGCGACGGGCCTTGGACAACTTCACGAACTGGTTACGCAATTGCGCGGAGAGGCGGGCAAACGGCAAGTCGAAAATGCGCGGCACGCCATTCACGAAAATAGCGGCGGCCTGGTCGGTATCGAAGAAGGCGCAGCTGTAATCAATATTTTGGGAAAGGTGGAAGCATAATGAGCAACATTGGTTTCATGTTCAATGAAGATGAACGTCTTGCGATAGACGGTCTGCGGCGTTTTCTGGATGAGCGGCTTGAGCCGGAGTTGAAGGAGCTAGGCGATGTTTTCTATCCCAAGGAAAATATCCGTGAATGGATGATGCAGCTAGGGGAATTTGGCATTGTCAACGCGCCCCAGCCGGAATCGGATGGCGGGCTGGGCCTGTCCTGGCGCCTGCATGTACAGCTGATTGAAGAGCTGGCATATTCCTCCGGCGATTTGGCGATCGTCGCGCTGGTTAATGCCGCTGCCACGTCGATGCTCCTGAGGCTCGCGCCGGATCATATTAAATCACGATATGCCGGCCCGATGCTGCGCGGTGAGATAATAGGTGCGGTTGGCATATCGGAACCAGATATCGGATCGGATGTGTCGGGCGTCAAGACCCGCGCCGTGCGTGATGGCAATGACTGGATTATAAACGGAGAGAAAACCTGGATCACAAATGGAGAATATTCTGACTTTTTCATCTGTACATGCCGCTCGGATGAAAATCAGCTGACGCACATTTTGCTTGATCGGGAAGAGCATCCCTATGAGGTGCGCGGCATTCCCAAAATAGCACTGAACAGCCAGTCAACTTCACAGATATTTCTGAATGATGTGCGGGTGCCGGTCAGCAATACAATCGGCGAAATTGGTAGCGGGTTGAAAAATACACTGACCCTGTTTGAACGGGCGCGCATCCATGTCGCGGCTTGGGGCTATGGCATTGCCAGACGGGCACTGGAAGAATCCATTAAATATGCACAGGATCGCGTCCAGCATGGCAAACAAATTGCCGGACATCAACTGATCGCCGACAAGATTGCGACCATGGCAACCCAGATTGATGCTGCGCGATTGCTTGCGCTTCGGGCGGCATCTATGATTGACGCAGGTCAGCGCTGTGATGTCGAATGCGCTATGGCGAAATGGTACGGCACGGAAATAGCAGTGGAGGCTACGCGCCAGGCGGTTCAGATACATGGCGGCAATGGCCTAACGAAGGAATTCATCGTCGAGAGATTGGCCCGCGAAGCCATGATTACACCCATTCCTGACGGCACTACGGAAATTCAGAAGCTCTTGATCGCTCGGGGTTTGACCGGCATTTCCGCATTCCGGTGAATGGGACAATGACAATGGGACAGGGGCCGCTCAGCGGCATCAGGATAATTGAAATGGAGGGGATCGGACCGGGGCCCTTTAGTGGTATGCATCTGGCCGATCTTGGCGCCGATGTCGTACTGATCGAGCGCAAGGAAAAAGGTAGTGATCCCGGCTCGACAATGCCGATTGGTATATTGAAACGCGGGAAACGTTCCATTGCGCTTGATCTCAAGAATTCGGATGACCAAGAGCTGTTGATGAATCTGATCGAGGGAGCGGACGCTCTGATTGAGGGGATGCGTCCTGGTGTAATGGAGCGTCTGAACCTTGGTCCCGATGCCTGTATGAAACGCAATCCTCGGCTGGTCTATGGCCGAATTACCGGATGGGGACAGGATGGACCATTGGCACAGGCGGCCGGTCACGATCTCAACTATGTGGCTGTCAGTTCCGCCATGTGGTATGCTAGCCCTGCGGGCGGAAAGCCCCTGCCGCCGCCCGGCCTTGTCGGGGATGTCGGCGGCGGTGCCAATTACCTGACCATTGGTCTTCTGGCAGGGATTATCCGGGCGCGCACAACTGGCAAGGGCGATGTCATTGATGCGGCGATTGTGGACGGGTCGGCTCATATGATGAATTTGGTGTTCGACCTTTTGCCGAAGGGTTTGATGCAACCGGAACGAGGCCAAAGCGCTCTGGACGGAGCGCCCTGGTATAACAGTTACCGATGTGCTGATGGTCGATATATAACGTTAGGAAGTCTCGAACCAAAATTCTATTCGGTGCTACTGGATCTGTTGAACCTTACAGACGATCCCGTGTATGAACACCAGTTCGATAAGAACGCATGGGCCAATCAAGCCAAACGGCTAAGCGATTTGTTTGCTTCTCAACCGAGCGCGCATTGGTGCGAACTTTTGGAAGGAAGCGATGCCTGTTTTGGTTTGGTGACAAGCCCTACCGACGCTGCGGATCACCCTCATAATAAGGAACGCGGCATATTTGATGACAGTCTCGGCTTTAGACAAGCCATTGCTGCACCACGTTTTGCGTCTGTGTCCAACGATTTTCTTGGTGAGGCACCTTTACATAATGAACATCGGCAGGAATTGATTGACGAAATGGTTAGTGAGCAAAGACGGTGGATTGGCGCTCATTGAATAGTGGCATCAGTTGCACCGCTGATCAGTTTGTTTAAGTTCTGCATCTTAGAAGATTATAAAAGTGTATTAGGGGGAAAAATCATGCGATTTGTTTATTTGCGCAGTGCGTCCGTTATTGTAATAGCTGCGCTGGCTCTGTCGACGGCAGGAATGGCACAAGCTCAGGAAACAGATCAGTTAACCTCTGATCAAGATCAGTCATCCGGCGGTTTTACTTTTCTGGACGATGTGATTGTTGTCACCGGCACTAAAAAGGCTGGCGGTGAGAATGTGCAGGATGCCGCGTTGGCAATTACAGCCTATGGCTCAGAAACATTGGATGCTCTGCAAGTACGCGACATTTCTAGTCTTAGTTTCAAAATGCCGAATGTTGCACTTGATGAGGTCGGCACTACGAAAGGCGTTGCGAATTTTGCTATACGCGGCCTCGGAGTGAATTCATCGATTCCTTCGATCGATCCAGCTGTCGGTGTATTTGTCGACGGCGTCTATCTGGGGATAAATGGAGGCGTTGTATTTGACACATTTGATCTGGAAAGCGTGGAAGTACTGCGCGGTCCACAGGGCATTTTGTTTGGGAGGAACGTGACTGGTGGCGCAGTATTGCTAAATACCGCTGACCCTAAGAATGAATTTCAGACAACAGCAAAACTAATCGCCGAATCTGGTCTCCGCGGGACAGGCGGAAATTATTATGCCATGGGCACGGTCACCGGCCCGATTGTTGAAGACAAGCTGTCCGCCAAATTGGCACTCTATTACAATAAGGATGATGGTTGGTTCAAAAATACGTTGGCCTCAGGCGAAACAGAGACTTTTGGTGAGTCTGAAACAGTAATCGTACGCGCCGCAATCAAAGTAACACCTAACGATATTGGTAATTTCACCTTGAAATTTGAGCACGGTGAAGCCGATGGTCAGGGACCTGCCAACCAAAACCATATAAACGGACGTGGGGTAGAGGCGGCACCTTTAAATCCTCCGGGCACTTCCGGAAGGTTCAGCCGTGAGAGCTTTGATTTCTCCATTGATGAGCTCGGCTTTTTCGATACAAGTTGGAACCAAGTGATTGCTACGATCAACGTTGATGTCAATATTGGTGATGGCGGTTCTATTGTCAATGTTTTCGGTTGGCGCGAATATGAACAGACGGCTCGCAGCGACATTGACGGCACTCCACTGTCACTGTTTCATGGGGACTTTGCAACAAAGCAGAACCAGATATCGAACGAACTGCGATTTAATGGACGCTTTGGCGACATGGTCGATTTGACGACAGGTATCTATTATTTCTCACAGAAACTGGTATATACAGAAGGACGCGATCTGCTTGGTGCGCTGACGCCAACAGGCGTACCGGCACTGACACAGCATGGCGGTGGTATAGTAGATCAGGAGACATTCGGCGTCTTCGCCGCGGTTGACATAGACCTGACCGATAGTTTTTCGATCAACGCCGGTATCCGCTATGCTGACGAAACAAAAGATGCCCAAGTCGCATCACTCGTTAATAATGTGAATACCCCTTGTAATGTCATCGCGGGAACTTGCGCATTCGATTTCGTGGATATATTCCAAACGTCGAACTGGTCACCCAAGATCGGTATTGGCTATGAATTCAGTCCGGATGCACGAATGTACGCGCATTGGGCGCGGGCCTATCGGGCCGGTGGTTTCAACTTGCGTAATACAGCCGCTGATAAGGTTAATTTTGGACCTGGTCCGTTTCAGGATGAACAGATCGATTCCTTTGAGTTGGGCTTTAAGTCTGAGCCCATGCCGCGCTCGCGTCTGAACTTTGCGGTCTTCTATAACCAAATGGAAAGCCTGCAGCGTGAAATTCTCTTGACTGATCCGATTGCGGGTATCGTTCAGGTTATTCGGAACACTGCCGATGCTACCATCTGGGGCGTTGAGATCGACGGCCAGATTGAAATTCTTCCTGGCTTATTGCTTGAAGGTTCTCTCGGATATGTCGACGGTGACTATAAAAACGTGGTGTTTGACCTCAATGGCGACGGAGTAATTGATACAGATGATGCTTCTCTGCAGATTCCGCGCCTCGCTAACTGGACCGGTAATATCGGGCTGATCGCCGAACAAGAAATGGACTTTGGTACCCTAACTGGCCGGGTCGCCTATTCACATCGTGATGGTGCGGCGCTTACCGACAATAATCTCGGTTTTTTAAACCCATCTGACCGGATTGATGCCAGCGTTTCGTTCGCGCTCATGGATGGGGATATGACTTTCACACTCTATGGTAAGAACCTGACCAACGATGTGCAGCATGGCGGCGATACGCTGCTTCCGGACATCTTGGGGCCGGTACCGCTCGGCGGCACACTTGCGCCGCTTTCTCGCGGAAGGACATTTGGCATCGAGTTGAGGTTGAATAGCTTTTGATGCGATAGCATTGATTTCCGGGTCGGGCTGCTAAGTAAATATTACATTTCTCCTTTGCCGAAACGGCATCGCAATGTTTGCCGCAACCGATCCGGATTGAAAACGAATATGGGATTCGTTTTCCAGACAAAACTGGAGGTTTCTCTTTACGCACTTGTCACCTGACGGGTGTTGAAGAGGGGAGAGGTGGCTCGGGAAAACTGCACAGCGGGATAAGTGGATTTTCTGTCTAACGGCGGCCAAGGCGGCCGCATGACAGGAGCGTATATGAGCAGACGACCACGCCGGAACCACAGTCCGGCATTTAAAGCAAAGGTGGCATTGGCTGCGGTGAAGGGTGAGAAGACGCTGGCTGAGTTAGCGCAGCAGTTTGACGTTCACGCAAACCAGATCACGGCCTGGCGCACTCAGTTGCTGGAAGGGGCTGCGGGTGTTTTCGGATCGGACGGCGGTAGCGCAGCGGCAGAGCCGGCGATCGACGTAAAGACGCTGCACGCCAAGATTGGCGAGTTGACGCTGGTGAATGATTTTTTGGCCGGAGCGCTCGGGAAAGCCGGACTGTTGCCGGGCGCAAAACGATGATCGATCGCAAGCACGCATTGCCGCTCGTGCGGCAGGCCCGGGAATTGAGGATCAGCCGTGGCAGCGTGTATTACCTGCCTCGGCCGGTATCGCCTGCCGATCTGGCGATCATGCGGCGGATCGATGAGCTGCACCTGGAGTTCCCGTTTGCAGGCAGCCGAATGCTGCGCGATCTTCTGCGCCAGGAGGGCATCAAGATCGGCCGCCTGCATGTCGCCAGCTTGATGAAGAAGATGGCGATCGAAGCCATCTACCGCCGCCCGAACACTTCGAAGCCGGCTCCAGGGCATAAGATCTACCCCTATTTGCTGCGAGGACTGCCGATCGTGCGGCCGGGTCAGGTGTGGGCTACAGACATCACCTACATCCCGATGGCCA
>CAXIBD010000084.1:0-12873 GCA_964022135.1 uncultured Sphingomonadales bacterium
CTGGGCCGTGAGCGGACTATCCGCTTCTGGCCAATCTCTCGCCAGAATGGACAGCCGCGGACCGGATGGAACTTAAGCCATTGCAAGGCGTTACCTGCACATGACCTTACACCACACGCGCACGGGCCGCGGAAAACCACTCCTGCTGGTCCATGGGCTTGGGGGAACTTGCCACTCTTGGGACACGATCTTGCCTGCGCTGGCCCAGGTGAGGGAGGTAATCGCCGTGGATCTGCCGGGCCACGGGCAGTCCCCCGAAGAGGCCGACAGCGGTACGTTTGACGGGCTGGCGCGCAGCTTGGATAACTGGCTGGGCGCTGAGAATCTCACGGGAATCGATATGGTTGGCAGCTCCATGGGCGCTCGCCTGGTGCTCGAGATGGCGCGACGCGGCCAGGCCGGCGCGGTCGTCGCTCTGGATCCGGGCGGCTTCTGGCAAGGGTGGGAGCGTGGCTTCTTCAGGACGACTATAACGGCATCGATTGCTCTGGTACGGGCGCTGCGGCCAGCGCTTCCTGCCATTACCGGAAATATCGCAGGCCGGACCGCGCTCATGGTCCAGCTCTCGGCAAGGCCGTGGGCGCTGGATCCCGCGTTCGTATCGCACGAACTAAGGAGACTGGCGGATACGCCTACCATCGACTCGCTGGTGAAGGATCTCGCTACCGGCGCAAATCAGCAAGGTTCTGCGAACACGCCTGCCCCGGTCGTAATCGGCTGGGGACGCAAGGATCGGCTGTGTCTACCGCAGCAGGCGAACCGCGCCATGGCGGCCTTTCCTCAAGCAAGGATGCACTGGTTTGAGCGCAGCGGACATTTCCCGATGTGGGACCAGCCACAGGAGACCGTCAAGGTCATTCTGGATGCAACCGATCGATCAGGATCATATTGACGCTGTCATCGGCGGATTGACAGCTCGAAGGCTCCACCATGGGCTTGTCCCGCATTGGCGCTTCCCGGGACTGAAGCCGCCGTGGCCTGCGACCTTAACGGGTTGCAGCTTTCAGGGAGGTGGACAGATGAATCCGATGACTGGAATGAGGGCGCAAAGCGGACGCAGAATTTGACTGGTGCGAATGTCTGCAAGTGGGGCGGTTTCCGAAGTTCCGGCAAAGCGAGCCTAAAGTCTGCTTTGCCGGTATTGCAGACTGAATGATGAAACCTCAAAAACCGGGCCGGTGACCCATTGTTTCGCCGAGACGCACCGATCTCTCCGGTACCCAGTCGGGTGCAAAGGCGACGGCGTGCTGCGGGAACAGCATGACCACCGTGGAGCCGAGCAGGAATCGGCCCATTTCCTCGCCCTTTTCGAGCGCGATATTCTGGTCCGCATAAGTCCACTGCGTAATCTTGTTGGCGGGCCTTGGCTTGACGACGCCGTGCCAGACCGTTGCCATGCTGCCGACGATGGTAGCGCCGACCAGGACCATCGCGAATGGGCCATGATCCGGCGATTCAAACACACAGATTACCCGCTCGTTTCGCGCGAAAAGATTCGGCACGCCGCGCGCCGTAGCGGGATTGACCGAAAACAGGGCGCCTGGCACATGGACCATGCGTTCCAGCCTGCCGTCACAAGGCATATGTATGCGATGATAATCCCTGGGCGACAGATACACATTGGCAAAGCTGCCGTTCCGAAACTCCGCTGCCAGCGCCGTATCGCCGCCAAGCAACCCGGTTGTCGTAAAAAAATGGCCCTTTGCCTGCAGGATATGGTGGTCATCAATAGCGCCAAGCTGACTGATCGCGCCATCCACGGGGCAGGCGAAATCCGCTTTCGTTATCGGTCGCGCGCCGGCCTTGAGCGGGCGGGTGAAGAAGGCGTTGAAGCTGTTATAGCTGGAGATGTCCGGATCGCGGGCCTCGCTCATGTCGACCGCATATTTGCCGACAAACCAGCGTATCAGCCGGGTCGTCAGCGCGCCCCGTTCCGCTTCGGCAACGCGGCCGGCAAAGGTGGTAAGGCCCCGCTTTGGCAGGATGTACTGGGACGCGACTTTCAAACGTTCGAACAATTTTTCACTCGCATCACTCGCTCAATCGGCCAGCTCGACCTGACGCACATCATAGCCGGCCTTGTTGAGATCGGCGATCAGGCCTTCCAGTTGCTCGCGGTCCTTGGCCTCGCACTCGATATCGGTGATCAGGCCCTTGGCGGGCAGGTTGGTAAACACCCGTTGGTGATAGACCTCGATGATATTGACCTCATGCTCGGCAAATTGCTTCACGACATTGTAGAGTGCGCCGGGCTGGTCACGGAGATGCAGCCGGAGCCGGGCGAGACGACCCGACCGGGCGAGATCGCGCAGCAGCACGTTGGCGAGCAGGCGGGTGTCGATATTGCCGCCGCAGAGTACGAGGCCGACTTTTTCGCCGGCGAATTTTTCCTTGTTGCTGAGCAGCGCGGCAAGACCCGCGGCGCCGGCGCCCTCGACCACGGTTTTTTCGATCTGCAGCAGCAGGCTGACCGCCCCTTCGAGTTCGGCTTCGCTGACCAGCAGGATTTCGTCGACATGCTGCTTGATGATCGCGGCGGTAAATTCGGACGGATTCTGCACGGCAATGCCTTCGGCGAGCGTATCGCCGCCGGCTGCCATGGTCTTGCCGTTCAGCTTGGCATACATGCTGGGGTATAGCGCAGCCTGCACCCCGGTCAGCTTGATATCCGGCTTGATGGCCCTGGCTGCAGTAGCCATGCCGGAAAACAGGCCGCCACCGCCGATCGGGATGATCATCCGATCGAGATCGGGGATGGCTTCGAGCATTTCAATCGCCACCGTTCCCTGGCCGGCGGCAACGCGCGGATCGTCAAAGGCGTGGATATAGGTCAGGCCCCGTTGCTCGGAAAGCATCATGGCATGGGCATAGGCCTCATCATAATTGCTGCCGAAGATGACGATTTCTGCGCCATGGCCGCGGGTCTGCTCGACCTTCACCATCGGTGTGGTACTGGGCATGACGATGGTCGCCGGGATATCCAGGTTTCTGGCATTATAGGCCAGTCCCTGTGCGTGGTTGCCGGCCGAGGCCGCGATCACGCCAGCCTTGCGCTTGCTCTCGTCCATCAGCAGCAGGGCGTTGAGCGCGCCGCGTTCCTTGTAGGCCGCGGTGAACTGCAGGTTTTCGAATTTGAGAAAGACTTCCGCGCCGCTGAGCTGTGACAGCGTGATGCTTTTCAGCGTAGGCGTGTGAACGACCCGGCCCTTGATCCGTTCGTGGGCGGCCTTCACATCGTCAAAGTCGAAGGACGGGCGAGCTATGGTCTGGATATCATTCATATTGCCTGTGCCCCTAACGCATCTGGTCATCGAGGGAAACAATGATTATGGCCGTTGCAAAAGGACAGGCGAGCATATGGCGAAAATTGCATTTATCGGGATCGGCGTGATGGGGGGACCCATGGCCGGGCATCTGGCAAAAGCGGGACATGAGCTCACCGTCTACAACCGGACCAGAGCCAAGGCCGAGGCCTGGGTGAGCGCGCATGGCGGTTCCATCGCCGACAATCCGGCCGAGGCCGCGCGCGACAAGCAGATCGTGATCACCTGTGTCGGCAATGACGATGACCTTGCCTCGGTTACCATGGGACGCGACGGGGCTTTCTCGACCATGGCTTCAGGGGCCTTGTTCGTTGACCACACGACCGTATCGGCGCGGATTGCCCGGCAGCTGTCGGTGGAAGCGGCGGGTCTCGGCATTCATGTCGTCGACGCCCCGGTTTCCGGCGGCCAGGCTGGAGCGGAAAACGGCAAATTGTCGATCATGTGCGGCGGCAGCGAGGAAGCCTTCGCCGCGGCCGAGCCGGTCATGGCGGCCTATGCCGGGCGCATCGTCCACGTTGGCCGCACCGGAGCAGGACAGACCACGAAGATGTGCAACCAGATCGCGATTGCCGGGGTGCTGGAAGGACTGTCGGAGGCGTTGCGCTTTGCCCAGGCGAGCCGGCTCGATCTCGACAAGGTGCACGAAGCCATTTCCGGCGGTGCTGCCCAGAGCTGGCAGATGGACAATCGCTGGGCGACCATGGCGAAGGATGAATTCGATTTCGGATTCGCCGTCGACTGGATGCGCAAGGATCTCGGGCTGGCGATTGAGGAAGCCCGGACCAATGGTGCGACCCTGCCGGTGGCAGCGCTGGTCGATCAATTTTATGCCGAAGTGCAGGCCGCAGGCGGCGGTCGCAATGACACGAGCTCACTGGTCTCGCGTCTTCCGAAAAGAAAATAAGCAAGGACAGATGATATGAGCGGTTGGCTGAAAAAATATGGCCTCGCATTGTGCGCGGGCGCTGCGGGAATTTTACTGGTTCCCGGCATCGCCGAGGCCGACAGCCTGATCGAAAATGTCAATGGCATGACGCTCGACAGCGAGGGCAAGGTCATCCGCTTCACCGGCATGGTCATCGATGACCATGGCAAGGTCAAGGAACTGCTCGACCGCCGCGACAAGCGACCGCGCGACGTGGACTTTCAGTTCGACGGCAAGGGCCAGACGCTGATTCCGGGATTTTTCGATGCCCACGGCCATGTTATGGACATGGGCTTTGGGGCGCTGACCCTGGATCTGTCCGGCACCAGATCGCTCGCCGAGGCGCTGGCAGCGATCGCGAAATATGCAGCGGACAATCCGAACCGGCAATGGATCCTTGGCAGCGGCTGGAACCAGGAAGTCTGGGGACTGGGTCGCTTTCCCACCGCAGCCGAGCTGGATGCGGTCGTCCCCGACCGCCCGGTCTTCCTCGACCGGGTCGACGGCCACGCCGCCTGGGTCAATAGCGCAGCGATGACAGCTGCCGGCGTTTCTGCCGCGTCCAAAGCTCCCGGCGGCGGCAATATCATCCGGATTGGCGGCAAGCCGTCCGGCGTTTTCGTGGATGCCGCTATGGGCCTGTTTCGAGAGGCGATTCCGGCTCCGCGACCGGTCGAACGGGATCTGGCGCTGGGCAAGGCGCAGGATATCCTGCTGGCCAACGGCGTGACATCGATCGCCGACATGGGCACCACGATGCAGGACTGGCAGAGCTACCGCAGGGCAGGCGACAAGGGGCAGCTGAAGATCCGGATCATTTCCTATGCCGCCGAGATCGAGAATATGGTTGCGATCGCCGGGCCGGCACCATCGCCGTGGCTTTATGATGACCATCTCAAGCTAGCGGGGGTAAAACTCTATGTCGACGGCGCGCTGGGGTCGCGGGGCGCATGGCTGAAACAGCCCTATGCGGACATGCCGGGCGATAGCGGACTGGCGATGCTGACATCGGCACAGCTGAAGAACAAGATGAGCCGAGCAGCGATGGACGGGTTCCAGACCGCGGTCCACGCGATCGGCGACAAGGCCAATGACGAGGTGCTGTCCGCGATCGAGGAGCTGAGGGAGACCTACAAGGGCGACCGTCGCTGGCGGATCGAACATGCGCAGATCATCGATCCCGCCGACATCGGCCGCTTCGCCGCTACCGGAACCATCGCCTCGATGCAGCCGGTGCACCAGACATCAGACCGGCTGATGGCGGAAGCCCGGCTGGGGCCCGATCGTCTTCGGGGCGCCTATGCATGGAAATCCTTGCTCGATTCGGGGGCGACTCTGGCTTTCGGCACCGACGTTCCGGTCGAATCCTCCGCGCCTTTCCCGGGCCTTGCCGCAGCGATGACCCGCGAAGATGCCTCCGGCCAGCCGTTCGGCGGATGGATGCCGGAGGAGCGGCTGAGCCGCGAGCAGGCGTGGCAGGCCTATACCAATGGCGCTGCCTATGCCGCATTCGCCGAGGACCGGCTCGGCAGTCTGGAGCCCGGAAAACGGGCGGATTTCCTTATCATTGACCAGGATATCCTGCTGGCGACTCCGGCGCAGATCCGGACAACCCGGGTTCTGCAGACATGGATCGACGGAATGCCGGTCTTTATCCGAAAGTGATACGTCTGATGCTGAGCACTAGTAGTCGGATTAATAGGGATAAATCGTACTTTTCGCAGTTGCGAAGGGCCAGTTTTTCCGCTACCTAGAAATCACCGAAGGGTTGCGTTGAATGAAAACCCTCGAAAACTAGCAGGGCGCATGGAAGTTCATTTTTTTGAATTTTCACCTATGACAATACGACCTGATTGGAGCATTTTATGAAATTTGGTAAACTGGCAGCTGGTATGGCAGCCCTCACTCTCGTTGCGGCACCGGTCGCAGCACAGGCAGCTAACAGCGTTGCGCCGGCAGTTGATCGCGTTGCGGCAACGTCGTCTTCTTCTGAAAAGCTGGAAGGCGAAAATGGCATTCTGATCGCCGTTCTGGCCGCTGCTGCGGTTATCGCCGGCATCATCATCATCGCTGATGACGACAATCCAACAAGCCCCTGAGCCGTGCAAAATTGATTTTGAAAGCGGGGCGATTTTCGCCCCGCTTTTTTTGTGCCCGAGCGACCGGCCCTATTGTGAAGGAATGTGGTAAACCGCCTTTTCATTTTGTCGGGCGCGATGCATATTGTGCCAGTCGATTCTCTCGAATGTAACAAAAGGCCGGCTTTGTGACTGCACCCGTTCGCTTCCCGCGATTCTTTGTGACCAACCCCAGTCCTTGCCCCTATTTGCCCGGAAAAAATGAACGCAAGGTGTTTACCGAGCTGAACGGTCCGCATACCGATGAGCTGAATGACGCGCTCGGGCGGATCGGCTTTCGCCGCAGCCAGAATGTCGCCTACCGGCCCAGCTGCCTGGATTGCAAGGCCTGCGTCTCCGTCCGCGTCCTGACCGACGAATTCCGCCCCAGCACCACGCAGCGCAAGCTGATCCGCCGCAACCGGGATCTGGTCGTGGAGGCCTGCGAACCGTGGGCGACCGACGAGCAATATCAGCTTCTCCAGAATTATCTCGCCAAGCGCCACCCCGGCGGCGGCATGGCCGAAATGGACGAGATGGACTATTCCGACATGGTCGAGCAATCGCCGGTCAAGAGCTTCGTGATCGAATATCGCGAACCGACCGAGGATGGCAGCAAGGGCCGCCTGGTCGGCGCCTGCCTGACCGACCAGCAGGGCGACGGCCTGTCGATGATCTACAGTTTCTTCGATGCCGAGCACAGCGAGCGGGCCGGTCTCGGCAATTATATCATCATGGACCATATCCTGCGCGCCAAGACCGCGGGCTTGCCCTATGTCTATCTCGGCTACTGGGTCAACGGCTCCCCGCAGATGGAATATAAGGTCCGCTTTCGCCCGCTGGAACGGCTGGGCCCGGAGGGTTGGCAGAGATTCGATCCGGCCGAACTGCTCAAGCTGCAACGCCCCCGATAACAGGCCGAACGCGCCAGCCCGGCCATAAAAAAGCCTGCCGACCAGATGAGGCGGGCAGGCTTTTTTATTTCGCCTGGAGGCGATCAGTCGTACATGCACCGTGCCTGCTGGCATCCCTTGAGCGGTGCCGGTGCCGGCTTCCAGGTCTTCTTGGGCGCCGCCTTCCAATGCTTCTTGTAGGTCGGCTTGCTGTAGATCACTTCCTCTTCCACATAGGTTGTGGTCGTGGTCGTCGTCACCGGTGCCGACTGCACGATGATCGTCGTGACCATCGGCTGCTGCGGATAATAATAGCCCGGCGTATAATATCCGTTCCAGCCGCTTGGGTAGGTCGGATGGCCCTGCGGCGGTGCCGGACGGTAATGCTGCGGCGGCGGTGCGGGATAGCGACCGGCATGCTGCCCTTCATAGCCATATTTTTTCAGAAGGTGCCGGCACCGGTCGGTGCCCTGTTCGATCGCGGCACCAGCGACGGCGCCCAGTCCGCCACCGATCAGCGATCCGGCGAGACGGTCACCCTTGCCGGCAATCCGGTTGCCGGCGAATGCGCCAATCGCGCCGCCCACAATGGCACCGCCGATGCCGCTGCTTTTCTTGCATTGTTCGAGATAGGCCAGCTCTTCGGCGCGCCGGTCATCAACCTGCGGATAGCCGGGATATTGTCGATCGGCCGCCGAACAGCCGCGCGGATCAAAGCCGGGGTCGATTTCGCATCCCGAATTCTGATCGGGCCGGCTTCCCCAGTGCGGGGCCATATTGCCGTCACCGATGAACGTGCCGGAATATTCGCCCTGATAGACCCGGCCGTCGGCATCGCGATAGGTGCCCTGCCATTCGCCCTGGTAGCTGCCGTCCTCGCGATAGGCTCCGTCCCAGTCGCCCTCGTAGGTCGAATGGTCGCTGCCATAGGACGGTGGCGTGGCAACGACGCGGTCATCGCCGACGAACACGCCCGGGTCATAGGTTGCCTGGCCGTCGCGATAGCCGTCGCTATAACCCTGATTATAGCGGTCCCAGTCGAAGTTGTAACGGGCGTCCTGGACGACTCCGTAACGGTCGGTCAGAACGGCATCGTCATAATAGCGCGACCAGCCGTAGCCATAATCGGGCTGGCTCAGCCCGTAATAGCCGAAATTGCCGATGAAATAGCTGGGCTGGATAAAGGTTCTCGGCAGACGAAATCCCCGATGGGGCTTGCGATAGGCTTTGTCATAGCCCATCCGTCCGCGGCGCACGTAGCTGCCGGCCTGACGATAGCCTTTCATCTGATGCATGTTGCCCATGCGCTTCATGCCGCGCGAATAGCCCATCTGGCCCATCTGGCGCGTGCTGCCCATGCCGGACATGGATTGGCTCCCCGCCGCCGGCTTTGCCAGAGCAGTCGCTGCGGCATAGGACAAATCTACCGGTGCCGCTGCACCGGCATGCGGAGCCGAGTCGATTGCCGCCAAGGCTGTGCCTGGTGCCATCGTCAAAACACCGGCAACGCCAGCAAGTAAAAGGGTCTTCATGGTTAACAACTCCCTGGTTTCGGGCATGCATCAAGCATGTCCGAGCGAAATTTGGTTAACGAACATTTACCATTTTTCGCAGGGTTTGACCATTAGCGGACTGTTAAATAGAGCAGATTTACCGATTTGTACCGAAATGGGGCATCTTGGTTAAGAGGCGGTTAACCAAGATTGGCGGCGATTGCCCCGATCAGGGCCACCATACCGGCTTCGTCTTCCGGCAGAAAACGACCGGGCAGGGGACTGTCGAGGTCGAGCACGGCAACGATCTTGCCGTTTTTCACGACCGGCACGACCAGTTCGCTGCGGCTGTCGGCATCGCAGGCGATGTGTCCGGGAAAGGCGTGGACATCGGCGACCCGCTGCACCTGGCCGGTCGCCGCTGCGGTCCCGCACACGCCCGCACCGATCGTGATCCTGATGCAGGCGGTCTTCCCCTGAAAGGGGCCGAGCACCAGTTCGTCGTCGATCCGGCGGTAGAAGCCGGCCCAGTTGAGGTCCGGCATATATTGCCAGATCAGCGCGGCAATATTGGCCATGTTGGCGATCGCGTCCGGCTCGCCCTCGACCAGAGCGGCAGCGAATGACGTGAGGTCGGCATAAAATTCCGCTGCCGGCTGATCCCGGTCGATGGCAATTTCCAGCATCCCTAGTTTTCCTGGCTTTCGGGCTGGTCTTCGGTCCCGTTTTTCCTGACCGGATCATATTTGGCAAACCAGCCCATGATATTGTCGACCTTGGCGATCAACTGGCTCGGCCTGCGGGCGATAAGATGGGATGCACCCGGCACCCGAACCAGCACGGTATCGACATTCTGGACCTTCAGCGCCGTATAGAATTGCTCCGCTTCCCAGGCCGGTGTGCGCCAGTCGGCTTCGCCCACCATGACCATCGTCGGTGTCGTCACATTGTTGACGATCGAGAGCGGGGAGCGCCGCCAATATTCCTGTGGCTGCTCCCATGGCTGGGCCCGGAACCAGTGACGGCTGACGAAGCGGGCGATATCCCCGGCGAGCGCCATGCTGGTCCAGTTGATCACCGGCTTCACGGTAGCCGCGGCGGCAAAGCGATCGGTCTTGCCGACTGCCCATGCGGTCAGCACACCGCCACCCGATCCGCCGGTGATGAACAGCCGGTCCTTGCTGGCGTAATTTTTGGCGAGCAGGGCGTCGACCACGCTCATCAGGTCGTCATGATCGTGGCCTGGATAATCGAGGTCGATCAACTGGGCAAATTCCTCTCCATAGCCCGTCGATCCGCGCGGATTGGCATAGACGGTGACATAGCCCTCGGCCGCATAGCGCTGGATCTCGGCGGCAAAATAGGGCCCGTACATGGTGTTCGGTCCGCCATGGATTTCCAGGATCATCGGAAAGGAACCGTCGGCACGGAAACCGGGCGGCAGCGCCACCCATGCTTCTATTTCCCGCCCGTCATGGCTGGACGCAACCTTTATCTCTTCGATGCGCGCGAGGTCCAGGCGTCCCAAGGCATCTTCGTTCAATCGCGTCAGCTGGCGGCCATTGCCGCTGCCGCGGGTCATGGCGACTTCGGCAGGCCGGTTGCTGCTGCCCTTGGTATAGGCAATTATCGGGGAGCCGCCGCCGGCTTTGCTGGCGACGGAAAAGCTGCCGGACGCATAGGGACGGCCAAGCGAGGTCCCGCCGATATCCGAGACCAGCGTGCGGACATTGCCGGACAGATCGATCGAGACCAGCGTTAGCATGCCGTCGACCTCGGTCTGTCCGATCAGCGCGCCACCGTCGGAACGCCATGCAATCGAGTCAATCGACCGACCGAACCCGGCGGTCAGATTTTGCACTCCGCTGCCGTCGGGCGCCATGACATAGGCATTGGTCTGCTGGTAGGACTTCAGCTGGTCATCATAGCCAAGATAGGCGATGCGGCTTCCCTTGGGGGCGACAATCGCCGCAAAGTCGGGACCGTCGCGCTGGGTCAGCGGGGTCACGGTGTCGCTGGACAGGTCGACGCGATAGATTTCGCTTTCTATTGGATCGAGGTCAGCATCCGCGGCCTCGTTTCCGGTCACAAGCAGCGCATCATTGCTCAGCCATTGCGGTGTATCGAAACCATTATCGCCATGAGTCACCTGCCGCGGCGTGCCGCCCTCGGCGCTCAATGTGAAGATCTGGGTTTTGCCCTTCGGCAGGTAGCCGGCGCCATCAAAGCGGAACACCAGATCGTCCACGATCCGCACCGGTTTGGCCCATTCCGCTCCCTCCGGACTTTTCGGCGGCTTGGCAAATGTTGCCCGCTCGTCGGGTACGAGCATGGAAAAGGCGATGCTCTTGCCATCGGGAGACCAGACCGGAGCTCCGGGGCTCTGTTCAAGCTGGGCCAGCGAAAAGCTGACACCGCTGTCCTGATAGCGCAGGCGCAGGTCCGGCTTGCCGTTGGTCGTGGTCAGATAGATCACACGATTGCCGTCCGGTGACCAGCGCACCGAGGAACTGGAACCCTGACCGCTCACCAGTGGTCGCTGGCTGCCGCTCCGCGTATCGATCGTCCACAGGTCGCTGACGACCTGGTCGGTGAACTTGTCCATCGATTTGCGGGCATAGATTATGGTGGACCCATCGGGCGAGATTTGTGGATCGTCGGCATATTCCAGATCAAACACGCGCTCGGCGGTGAAGCGGCGGGCATCATCGCCGTCGCTGGCCAGCCCGGCCGTCGCAAAGGACGGCAGGCAACATATTGCGAGTAAAAAGCGCGTTTTCATGAATATCCCCTTTTGCAGTGGGTCTTCTTATGGGCAAAAATGTCGCTTTGCCAACAGGAAACCGGTCCGGTGCCGGGCTTCCGGGCGAGCGCCCGCAATCGGCGGCTCAGTCCAGACTTGGCTTGCCGCGCGTCTTCTTGATCGTCGCTTTCTTTTTCTTGCTGTCGACCCGTCGGGCCTTGGCGGCTCTGCTCGGCCGGGTCTTGATCCTGCGGGCGTCGCGTTGATAGGCCTGTTCGATCATTTCCGCGACCCGCCGCCGCGCTTCGGCCCGATTGGCTTCGCGCGTGCGATATTCGCGCACCGTGAAGACCAGCTCACCGCTGCTGGTCATCTTGCGTCCGGCGAGCGTCTTCAATTTGCGGAATGCGTAGGGCTGCAGTCCGAGCGCGTAGACATTGACGCGCATCTGGACTGCCGTGGCAACCTTGTTGACATTCTGACCCCCGGGTCCGCTGGCGGCAAGAAACGTCTCGGTGATCGCGCTTTCGGGAATATCAATCATAAAATCATGTCTAGCGTCATGGGCGGCCGGGCGACAGGCCTTGTTAACGACACTTGGCAAATGCCGCTGCCAGAGCGTCTGGCTGGTGCCGATCTGCAACGAATTGGCATCCGGCGGGGTGCATTTTGGAATATTTGCGGTGCGGATCAGGCAAAAAGTTAATTTTTTTTTGGCCGGATCACGGAGTCCGGAAACGACTCATTTCTGCGGGTTACAGAGTCTCGAGATCGCCCGCGACTCGTGCTGAATCCTACCTTAGCGAAAAATTAACCTTTTACGTTCATTCATCTTATGGTTAATAAATGATCCAGCGGGTCGGCAGGGTGATCGATCTGGGGCAAGTAATTAAAAAAGGGGCTGCCTGATGCGCGTGCTGCTGATTGAAGATGAACCAACGACCGCAAAAGCCATTGAGCTGATGCTGACAACCGAAGGTTTCAACGTATATACCACCGATCTGGGCGAAGAAGGTCTCGATCTTGGTAAGCTCTATGATTATGATATCATATTGCTCGATCTCAACCTGCCGGACATGCACGGCTATGACGTTCTCAAGAAGCTGCGCGTCGCGAAAGTCCAGACACCGGTTCTCATTCTTTCGGGTATCAGCGAAATGGACAGCAAGGTCCGGTCCTTCGGATTTGGTGCCGACGACTATGTCACCAAGCCGTTCCACCGCGACGAACTGGTTGCCCGCATTCATGCGGTTGTACGCCGTTCCAAGGGCCATTCGCAGAGCGTTATCCGCACCGGCAAGCTGGCCGTCAATCTCGACGCCAAGACGGTCGAAGTCGATGGCAATCGCGTCCACCTCACCGGCAAGGAATATGCC